>CAZWLL010000052.1:0-10923 GCA_964634795.1 uncultured Ruminococcus sp.
GAATAGGTGAAACAACCACCGCCTCCCAAAACTTGCTCTTCTTCAAACGTCAAAGGCGTTTGAAGATTGCCATGCGGCAAACGCGCAAGTTCCATTCTTTAGGCTTAATTTTGAGTGCGGATAAACTTCAGCTTGACAATACAGGCTGTAAATACTCGAAGATAATGCAACTGTTGCATTTATTTTGAGTCTTTACATTTATTTAGGCTTAATAGTTATATTGTGATAAACCCTTGACAAACAATCAATAAATGTGTTATAATATCATGCGGATTGGGGTATCGTCAAGCGGTAAGACACAGCACTTTGACTGCTGCATTCGCAGGTTCGAATCCTACTACCCCAGTTTTTTAAAGGTGTATGCAGCTTGTATACACCTTTTTGTTTTACATTAATTAAGGGAGAATCACAATGTACAGACTTCGTAAAACCTGGATTTCCTCCGCTCATCAAGGCTATGTCGAAGGAAACATTCACTCTAACACTCTCGCCGCGTACATGCTTGCTGCCGAAAAAGGTGCGGATATGATTGAAACAGATGCACGAACCACACGCGACGGAATACTGATAGCAAACCATGACGCATCTGTCAAAGGCTACGACAAAAACGGTACTCCTGTGGAATATGTCATAAAAGACACCGATTATGCCGACATTGCCGAAATTACGTTAACTCCCGATGGAGATAAGCGAAACCGTGTCCCGATGCTAAGCGAAGTACTGCATCTTACATATTTCACAGGCATGTGCATAAATATCGATCTTAAGGAAGGTTACGCCCATGCCATTGATGTAGCAAGGCTTGTCGCAGAGCATGGTATGCGCGGCAGAACAGTTTATGCTACAAACGGCTCAGGCTCGCATACAATAAACGAAATTCTGATTATAGATCCGAATGCAAGGTTTATCGATACCAAATCCAATTATACCCGTGAAAAGCTTGCTGACGTTAAAGATTATACCTCTAAATGCTTTGTCTACACAGCGGATTTTTCGGACAGCAACATTGCCGCCATACGTGAAAGCGGCTGTATGCTCGCCGCCATATCACTGAACGATAATAACGCAGATGACGCATTCAGACATCACCCGGATATGGCTGAATACCCGCATACAAGCGATTTCGAAGCTATAGACAAAAGAATTCTCGAAAACATCACTTTACTTTAAAAGCAATAAAAATCCGATTATCACTGCGAAAAAAGTCAAATAATATCTCAGACAGTAATCGCATCATATTGTATTTTGAATGAAATAATTATATAATAACATTGATTGCATTTCACTTAGAAAGGAATTATAACATGGAAGAGCTGATAAAAGACATAAAGAAGCGTTCGGCTGATTACGGTCCTATACCGTTCTGGAGTTGGAACGATAAGCTTGAGGAAGGTGAGCTTCGTGAACAAATACAAACCATGAAGAAGCTGAATATGGGCGGTTTCTTTATGCATGCGCGCGGAGGTCTGGAAACCGAATACCTCTCGGATGATTGGTTTAACTGTATCAATGTCTGCATTGACGAAGCAAAAAAACTGGGCATGGAAGCATGGTCATATGACGAAAACGGATGGCCGAGCGGTTTCGCAGGAGGAAAGCTTCTCGAGGATAAAGCAAATTTCGCGGTATGCATACGTTATGAAATAACCGATAAATATCCCGCTATCGATTCCGACACAATAGCTGTTTATACTAAAAACAAAGACGGTTCTTTCACTATTGTCGACCATGACTGCGGAGCAGATGAATATCTCAAGCTCTATAAGGGTTATGACTCAAGCTACGTTGATACACTCGACGGCAGCATTACCGATAAATTCTTAGCCGAGACACATGAGGTTTATCTGAAAAAGATAGCCGCCGAAGACGCAGGAACCGTAATGCCCGGTTTCTTTACAGATGAACCGCAGTATTACCGCTGGGATAACCCTTATTCAAACACACTTCCCGCTGAATTTAAGAAAGCATACGGATACGATATCTTCCCTCTCCTTCCTGCGGTTTTCTTTGATTTTGACGGCGCGGAAAAGTTCCGCTATGACTACTACAAGCTTATGCATGAGCTTTTCATCAACAATTTTGTCAAAAAGATTTATGATTGGTGCAATGCGCATGGAATGAAGCTTACCGGTCATGCCGTTGAGGAAACCTCTCTTGACGGACAAATGATGTGCTGCGGCGGTGTAATGCCGTTCTATGAATATGAACACATTCCCGGAATCGATTACCTCGGACGCGGTATTTCAGACGACATTGCTCCGAAGCAGCTCGATTCAGTCTGTGAGCAGCTCGGAAAAAAGAAAGCTATTTCCGAAATGTTCGGATGCTGCGGATGGGATGTAACTCCTACTGAATTGAAACGCATTGCGGATGTACAATATGTAAACGGCGTCAACCTTATGTGCGCCCATCTTGCTCCTTATTCCGAAAGGGGACAAAGAAAGAGAGACTACCCGAACCACTACTCTTATCACAATCCCTGGCAAAGCCATTTAGCTCAATTCGATGAGTATTTCAAAAACCTCGGCACTGCTCTTACGGAAGGTAAAGAGTACGCCCCGATTCTCGTTATTCATCCCATGCACGGAGCATATATGAAGTACAAGAAAAAGCCCGGAACTTTAAGCGAAATCGAAGGCAAATTCTTTGAACTTTCCCGTCTGCTCGGTTATAATCAGGTTCCTTATCACTATGGTGATGAAAACATGATGAAAGTACATGCCTCTGTCGAAAACGGTAAAATCAAGGTCGGAAACTGTGTATATGAAGCGGTAATAATTCCGTTTACATATACTCTCGATGAAAGCACCGCAGAGCTTCTTAAGAAATTTATCTCAGAAGGCGGCAAAGTATGGTGCTTCGGCCATCCTGATTGTATAAACGGTGAAAAGGCCGATATGACATGGCTGCATGATACATGCACCAAGGAAGATATTTTCGGTCTTCGTGACGCTGAGCTTACTCTCGCAAGCGGCAATAACGCTCCGCAGCTCAGAAAAATGACACGTATCACCGACGGCGGAAAAATCATATATATTACGAATATTACGAGCGAAACACTTACGGGAGTTAAAGTTAAGCTTGACAAATCATACCTTACGCAAGGCAGTGCAGTCGAATTAAACCCCGAAACCCTTGAAATAAAGCCCCTTTGCGGCAAGCTGACATCAAGCGGAGCAGAACTGACACTCAATTTTGAGGAAGGTCAAAGCTATCTTATAATTCCCTCCGACATACCGTTCACATCGGATGATATTAATCCCGAAAACATTCCGTTTATCACACTTCCCGATGTTATGAAAATCGCAGAAAAGCCGACCAACATGATTAACCTTGATATGGCTGAGCTTTCGTTTGACGGTAAAACATTTGATGAATCACTGTCTGTAATGGGAATTAAGGACAATCTTCTCAGACAAAAGTACGACGGTGATGTTTGGCTCAGATTCCACTTCAACGCATCTGAAGAGTATATAAAAGCAGGCAAAAATCTGCAAATTTCCGTTGAGCCTATGAATGTGAAGGAAATTTGCGTTAACGGCAATGCTGTACATGCGCTTCCCGATACCTGGTGGTTCGATAAAACCTTTATGGTATATGATATCCTGAAGTATGCAAAAGCGGGAGACAACGAGATTACAATCAAGCTTCATCATTGGCAGAGAGACTATGTATACTATGTTCTCTACAGCGGTGTATCCGAATCACTGCGCAACTGTCTTGTATTCGACTGCGAAATCGAAGACATTTACCTTATCGGTGATTTCTGTGTAAAATGCGACGGTACATTTACAGACGGTGAGAGAAGAAGCGATCTCTTCGACGGTAAATTCTCGATAGAGCCTCAGCGTGATGATATTCACATTTCCGATATAGTAAAGGATGGTTATCCATTCTACGCAGGTCACTTCAAGTCATCATTTGTTTATGATTACACAAGCGGTATGCCGACACTGCTCAAGCTCACGGGAAGATACGCAGTCTGCGATGTCACCGTAAACGGAACGCCCGCCGGAACTATCATGTTCTCCGATTATCTTGATCTCTCACCCTACATCAAAGACGGTAAAAACGAAATAACGCTTGATATGTGCAACTCCAACAGAAATCTTATGGGTCCTCATCATCGTCATGATCCCGAGCCTTACGGTGTCGGCCCCAACACATTCTCTTACGAAAAGGAATGGAACGGCAGAGAATGCAAGGGATATGTTGACAGATACGCATTCGTAAGATACGGCTTGGATACAGGTAAAAATCAGAAATAAAAACAGGTTCAGACAATTTAAAATAAGGTTTAAAATAAGGCACTGCCGAACAAATACGGCAGTGCCTTATTTACCAAAGCAGCGGTTTATCTATGATAAGATAATACGCTGTTTTTCTATTATAATTTACGCGAGAGCTTTTCCGAGAGCCTTGCAGGAAGCCTGCGCATCGTCATCGGGAGCGTCATTGCAAATAACACTGTCGCATGCAAGTACGGCACCATCGCCTACACAGCGCTCTTCCCAGTTTCTCATCCATTCGCCGTCGCCCCAACCGTAAGAGCCGAACAAAGCTATTTTCTTGCCGCTCAGAGCAGCTTCACATGCCGTAAACATAGGCTCGAATTCATCCTCTTCGAGAACCTCGGAGCCCATTGCAGGACAACCGAACGCAATAGCATCAAACGATGCAACCATAGACACATCAAATTCGGGAGGTGTTAAAAGCGTTCCTTCAGCTCCTGCCTCTTTAACTCCTTCAAGAACCGATGACGCCATAGCCTCGGTATTTCCTGTTCCGCTCCAATAAACTATTGCTACCTTGCTCATTCTAAAAACCAACCTTTCATTATCTTATATATATAACAATCGAAAATACTATCCTCTGACAGTAAGCTTTTCGATGGTTTTTCCGTTTTTCCATAGATCACAATATACTTCAGTGCATTTTCTGTATTTCTTGAACAGCTTCTCTGCTTTATTTACGTCACCGTATACCTTCCAGTAACCTGTCATCTTGCATTCTTTATCCTTTTTAATGAATCCGATAACATCGTCAGGTGGATATCCGAGGAAAAGTCCGATTTCATGCGGAAAATTATCACTCTCACAAAACATTTTTTTCAGTTTCGTTACGCACAGTCCCGGCTTATCGCACTCATATCCTCTCTCGGACAGAATTTCTTCAGCAGCCTTATTCTTTATATCGTTCTTAAGCATATTGGGACGGTACACATAGAAAAGTACACGTTTGTCATCCACTCTCATCGGCAAAACCCGTATACCTTTTCCCGACAGCGACCGATTCAGTCTGCAGGCTATATCTTTAATCTCGCTTTTATCCGAATACGGTGCATTAAATAAATTTCCTGTTTTAATCCCGGCAAGCGTCGGAGAACAATGACGCAAAAACAGCTCTTCCGACATTAATTTGCACCTACATGCTCATCAAGAACGGTCTTCAGCGCCGCCATTGAGCTTCCGTGACATCTTGCAACCTTTGTTCCGTTTCCTATATCATTAAGTGCGCATTTTACCATTTTATGCGACATAGTATTAGTCAGCAAAATAAGAAGATCCGGACTTCCGATATTTCTTATACCGTTTGTCATTTTAGGATAACATTTCGCTTTGCATCTATACTCCTTGCAAAGGTCAGTATATCTTCTTACCATACATTCATTTCCGCCAATTATTACGACACTCACTTTGCCGCCTCCTTATCATACATCGGTTAGCTGTTGCTAACTTTCAACTATTTAAAAAAGTAATATTCAATTACTGTTATAATTATACATAAAAAAAGGAGCCTCATCTACTCCGAATAGACTTATTAAGGCTCCGATTGGATAATTATTTTTTAGTCCGGAATATCCGCATTTCTGTACTCATTCGGAGTCATTCCGATAACATTTTTAAAAGCACTTGCGAATTTGCTCGCATTGTCATAACCGAATGATCCTGCTATATCTATAACACTGCGCTTGGTGTGTCTGAGCATCAAAGCAGCGGAATGCATTTTTTGAGTTCTTATATACGCGTATACGGATACACCGTAGACACCTTTGAAAGAATTCTTTATTTGTGTTCCCGAAATATGGAAAATATCCGACAGCTGTGCCAAAGTAATTCTGTCATCCATATGCTCGGTCAGATATTGACATACACTCTTCGCAAGATCAGTTTGATTCTGTGAATACGCGCTTCTCTCAACGCATTCGTTTTCCGGCTCCATTCCGCTGAGATAAAGCAGCAACTCGAGGATTTTCACCTTAAAATAACCCTTCTGTATACTTTCGGGAACGGAATAAAGCTCGGAAAAAATGTGCGCTATATAAGGCTTGGAACGCGCGATATAACATCCGTCGTTCCCGCAGAACTTTCGGCTCAGCTCGTCCGGATTAACATCAACATCAGCCAGCAGGCATGAAAGACATTTCGGCGCATGCTCGGTATCAATAAGTATTGTAATACCGTGATAATGGCTCAAGGGAAAATACGATAGCCTTCCTGTGCTCATTTTTCGCGCTATCGAAAAATCTCCCGGTGCAAGATAAAAGAATTCGTCATTTAACTCGCATTCTATTCTTCCCTCCCTGCAGTGATTGATTTCGAGTATTTTATCGGGAACCGTACGCTCTATCTGTCCCGATGACAAATGTATATCGTTATATGCCAGGCTGACTCCCGGCAGTACATTATAACTGGTGATTACAGCCTCACCGCAGTCGTTCTCATACTTCCACACCTCGCACCAACCGTCATCGGAAACGAGTACGGCATCATTTCCGTATACATATCTGTTATTTTCTTTTGCTTCAGTCATATTTATTATCTTTTCTAACTACAGAACCGAAAATTACCGCAGATGATTATTATAACACTCTGATAATTTCTCTAAATTATCAATGCTCATCTCGGATATAATGTGGCATGCAATCCCATCGGTATCCTCGATTTCGGGAAAGCTTTTTTTCAGTATCGATAAAATTGCCGAATAATATCTGTTGTATCTCACAGCAGCTTCGCATCCGTAATCTGTAAAAAACGCGATTCCGTTTTCATTCTTCGAAACATATCCGAGCTCGACAAATGTTTTTATCATGTTATGAACACTTGATTTAGCAATTCCGAGAGATGACGCGAGGTCAATGCATCTGATTCCGTGTCCCGAATAATCCATTTCGCTCATTTTCAATAAATACTTGAGTTGAGACGGAGTTAAATTTTTTTGTTCAATCATGATTTCTCCCATATAATAAACAAGGAGACGCGGTAATGATTACCACGCCTCCCTTTTATTATTCAGTGTTTGTGGCAGGAACCGTTCATAGCACAACCGCCGCAGCCATGTCCGCAACTGCCACCGCATGTGGACTTACCTTTTTTCTTGTCACTGATCAAACTCCTGATGATAAGGAAAACGATAAGCGCAAGAATTATTGCGACAATTACAGTTCCGATGGTCATATTAACGACTCCTTTAGCTATAGTATTTTACTATTACTTGCTGACCTTAACGTTTGCGGTAAGCTTTGTAGCTTCCTTATAAGGCTTAACAAGCATATAAACGATGAATGCGAGAACAAGAACAGCGAATATCAGACCGATTACATTTACATTGCCTGTGAAGAGTCCGCCGAACTGATTTACCATAAGAGCTATGGCATACGCGTATACGCACTGATATGTAATAGCGAATGCTGTCCATTTACCGTTGTTCATCTCACGTTTGATAGCACCCATAGCTGCGAAGCACGGTGCGCAGAGGAGGTTGAATACGAGGAATGAGTAGCCTGTTACGCCAGTGAATATGCCCTGAAGTGTTTCGTAAACATTGCCTGACATGCCGTAGAGAATACTCATTGTGCCGACAATATTTTCCTTAGCAACAAGACCTGTGATGGACGCAACAGCTGCCTGCCATGTACCCCATCCGAGAGGCTTGAAGATCCAAGCGATTGCGCCGCCGATGATAGCAAGTATGGAAGCATCGATTTCGTCTTCGCTGAGCATACGGAATGAACCGTCAACAAATCCGAAGTAAGTAGTGAACCAAACGAGAATTGTGGAAAGAAGGATGATTGTTCCGGCCTTCTTGATGAATGACCAGCCGCGTTCCCACATGGAACGGAGTACGTTTGTGAGTGTGGGAAGGTGGTATGCGGGAAGCTCCATAACGAAGGGAGCGGGATCACCTGCGAAGGGTTTTGTCTTCTTAAGAATAATACCGGATATGATGATTGATGCCATACCTACAAAGTATGCTGATGTTGAAACCCAAGCTGATCCGCCGAATATAGCACCTGCTATCATAGCGATGAAAGGAACCTTAGCACCGCAGGGGATAAATGTTGTTGTCATAATCGTCATACGACGGTCACGTTCATTTTCGATTGTACGGGATGCCATGATGCCGGGGATACCGCATCCTGTACCGATAAGCATAGGAATGAAGGATTTACCGGAAAGACCGAATTTACGGAAGATACGGTCAAGGACGAATGCGATACGAGCCATATAACCGCAAGCTTCAAGGAATGCGAGGAGGAAGAAGAGGACGAGCATCTGAGGAACAAATCCGAGAACCGCGCCGACACCGGCTACGATACCGTCAAGGATAAGTCCGCTTAACCAATCAGCTGTGCCTGCAGCCTCAAGGCCGTTTCCGATAAGAGTGGGAATACCGGGAACCCATACACCGTAATCTGCAGCATCGGGAGCGGCGAATTCAGCATCTGCATTAGATGTGAAGTATTCGAGAGCTTCAAGATAAGTAACTCCGACAGTTGTTTCTTCATCGGCACCATCGGGAATCGATGAATAATATACAGTCATATCTGTCTGAGCAAGTGTTTCTTCATCTTCAACTGTAATAATGCTTGTTGCATTTTCGGATTCGGGAACATAGCTTGTAATCTCGCTAAGAGCAGCGGAAGCATCAAAGTCTTCAGCTTCGGGATCTACGTCAACAAATGCCTGGATAGCGTTTAAAGCGTCTGTGTATTCTTCGCTTGCTTCTTCATAATCGGATGTACCGATTCCGAAGAGATGCCAACCGTCACCGAACACACCGTCGTTAGCCCAGTCTGTAGCGGCTGAACCTACGGTAACCATTGAAATGTAGTATACAAGGAACATTATCACGGCGAATATCGGAAGTCCGAGCCAACGGTTTGTTACTATTTTATCGATTTTATCGGAAGTGGTAAGCTGACCTGCGGAATGCTTCTTGTAGCATGCTTTAATTATAGAGGAAATGTAGATATAACGTTCGTTCGTAATAATAGATTCGGCGTCATCATCAAGCTCTGTTTCGGCAGCCTTTATATCCTTTTCGATATGCTCGAGTTTTGCGGGATCTATCTTAAGTTCTTCGAGAACTTTGTCGTCTCTTTCGAAAATCTTTATAGCATACCATCTCTGCTTGGATTCGGGAAGTGAATGAAGAGCTGCTTCCTCGATATGAGCTATAGCATGTTCTACAACGCCTGAGAAGGTGTGCATAGGAACTGTTTTGGTGTTCTGAGCGGCATCAATCGCAGCTTCCGCAGCTTCCATTATGCCTGTGCCCTTCAGAGCGGAGATTTCGATAATCTTGCAACCGAGCTGACGTGAAAGCTCTGCGGTATTGATTTTATCGCCGTTCTTTTTAACGATATCAATCATGTTGATGGCGATAACAACCGGAATACCGAGCTCTGTGAGCTGTGTTGTCAAATAAAGGTTACGTTCGAGGTTTGTACCGTCAATGATATTAAGAATAACATCAGGACGTTCCGTAATGAGATAGTTTCTCGCAACAACCTCTTCGAGTGTGTAAGGTGAAAGCGAATAAATACCGGGTAAGTCGGTTACTATAACGCCTTCATGCTTCTTAAGTTTACCTTCTTTTTTCTCTACCGTTACTCCCGGCCAGTTGCCGACGAACTGATTAGAACCGGTCAGCGCATTGAACAGGGTTGTTTTACCGCAGTTAGGGTTACCTGCCAAAGCAATTCTAATATTACTCATTTCGATATACTCCTTAAGATTATGCTCTTTTATTTAAATCAGAAGCCAATTTAACAAAATTAATTTATCGGATATAAATTGCAGTTACGATACTTTAAAAATTACTCAACCTCTATCATTTCAGCATCTTCTTTTCTGATAGAAAGCTCATATCCGCGAACCGTAACCTCAATAGGATCTCCGAGAGGAGCGACTTTACGTACATGAACATCAGTGCCCTTGGTGATTCCCATGTCCATGATACGTCTTTTAACCGCGCCTTCTCCGTGGAGCTTAACGACCTTGACAGTATCACCGATCTTAGTGTCTTTAAGTGTTTTCATAATCTATGCTTCTCCTTTTTATGGTATCTTTATTATCCTTAGATATTCAGACCATTATTTTACGTGCCATTTCTTCACTTATCGCAATGCGAGCTTCCTTCACGTTCACGATAAGATTGCCTGCTAACGTGTTCACTATGGTAACAGTTCCGCCGACAACAAAGCCGAGGTTTTCAAGATGCTGCTTAACTTCGGGAGAGCCGCCGATTTTTTTGATTACGTTTTCTTCTCCTGCATTCGCAAGTGCGAGAGGCATCATAATTTCTTCCCTTTCTAAACACCTGAATTTCAGGTTAGCACTCACTAACCGTGTATATAATACTCCAATATCTATCCGTTGTCAATAAGTTTTGCTCCAAAAATAGGCCTCTAATATTAATTTCGGCAGGTTGATATAATAAGTTAGCTTAAGCTAATCATATGATTGTGCAGTTCGCCAAGACTAACTCGATAATGACATATTGCACGATGATATCCGATTTCGATTCGGTTTTTTTCGAACCGTAAATGTACTCGAAATATGCTTACATTTAATTTTAGGCACAAAAAAACCGTTATAGAATTACCTATAACGGTTCATGGTGACCCGAGGGAGAATC
>CAZWLL010000052.1:11023-12770 GCA_964634795.1 uncultured Ruminococcus sp.
GAACTCCCGTTACTGCCGTGAAAGGGCGGTGTCTTAGCCTCTTGACCATCGGGCCTTAAAAGAATCTATCAGTGTTCGTGGTGACCCGAGGGAGAATCGAACTCCCGTTACTGCCGTGAAAGGGCGGTGTCTTAGCCTCTTGACCATCGGGCCGGCAGCACTGATAAATTCTTTATGGTAGCGGAAGTTGGACTTGAACCCACGACCTACCGGGTATGAACCGGTTGCTCTAGCCAACTGAGCTATTCCGCCACATTTTTTAACGTTGCTTGTTTCAACTTGCGTTGCTTGCTGCAACGGTGCTATTATATCATACCATTCCCTGTTTGTCAACACTTTTTTGAAATTTTTTCAAAGTTATTTTTTCGATTTATTTCTATCGTATGGTTAATCAAAAAAGTCCGATATATAACACTGAATCTTCAATATATACCATTGTGTTATAGCCACCGCAAACAATTTATGTTATAATATAAATTAATCAGAAAGGAGTGAAAACTATGATTTACAAAATTGCTTTCGCAGGTCCTCCAGCTTCGGGAAAAAGTACGACACTTGAACTTTTGAAGCATTTTAAGCACGCCGAAAATGTTCACGTTATATATCTGAATGAAATCGCGACAGCTTTTATGGACTGGCCCGAGTATGTCGCCGCACACGATAATACACCGATTCGTCAGTACTATATAATGAAGGCGCAAATACTGCTTGAAGACCTTGCAATGCAGGAAGCCGCTTTTTTCGATAAGGACATTGTACTGATATTATGCGATAGGGCTGTCCTTGACGTTTTTGTTTACTTAGATAAAGATGAAGCCGCAAATATAGTGGACGCAGCTGATGCCGAGAACTACGGAAAACGTTGGCTTAACAGTGATAAGGAACTAATTCAAACTTACTACTGTTAGCTGATGGATTCAGGTGTGCTGAAGCATTGCAGGGCTGGAGGTATTCAACTTCGGCAAGGGATATACAAAGCAGAGAAGCGCCCGTATCAACGCAAATGTTGATACGGGCGCAAATTATATTCTGAAAGCGAATTAAGAACAAGATTTACTTCTCATAGATGTACACCAGCCCCCACGGATAATACTGGGAATCTGCGGTAGTGTAAATTTCATCGTCACCCCAGCCATCGTTAATCAGCAGGAAGCGTTCACCCGAAACAGTTTTATAGCCGTAAACAACAATCCAATGGTTAGGGTAGTCTGGGTTCATTTTGGCATCGGTTCCAGCCAAAAGAATGGCATTATTTGTTGTCACCTGAGTTGTAATCGTTGACCATGAATAACTGACATAGGTAATAGCATTAAATACGATTCTATTGGCATTGGTCGCAGCTTTTCTGAAAAAAATTATTGTCTCAATATAAAAGCACAAATAACAAATTGCTCGCATTCTTAAAATTGAAACGGCCTGCCAAAGCAGACCGTTTCAATTTCATAAAATATAAAAATGTAAGACTATGTATTTTGATTCTTAATAATCATAGACGCCCGCACGCCATTCGTGATCATAATCTTCGGGGACATCTACGTAAGAACTGTTCCATGGCTCAAAGTTTTTGAATTCTTGGTAATACGGCTCAAAGGAACTTTGTAAATAATAAAATTCTAGTTTTACTTTTCCTGTAGTGCTGTTGTCAATGGCATCAGAAAGATCCCACTTGTCCAGATTTTGAAGAATCCAGACGGAGACGCCAATCGCCCCACCAACAAGCCACGAAATGGAAGAAGCAGTAACGCCA
>CAZWLL010000052.1:12780-14192 GCA_964634795.1 uncultured Ruminococcus sp.
CAAGATATGCTGCAATCTTTTTCGCAACGGCAGTAGTAATCACACTTATACCTTCGTCAACAAATTCGCTGATAAGATAATCTAAAAAGCCTTCCTTGTTCATTGCATTTTGGTAATACACTACTTGCTTGGCAGGTAAATATACAATTTTGGTATATATCACATTGGAAAAGATACTGAGAGAGCCAGTATAGTCCAGGTCAAGCGTACCACCAGAAGATGTATAAATTGAAGTCGCAGTGGCCGATACAGCGAGTGGCGTCCCAGCCATCATTGTCTGATATTCGTCCATAAGGGCGTCAATTTCTGACATGGAATTTGCATTTGCAACTCGCAAATTCCAGTCACGAAGCTCCGCAACATCTTCTTCTGTGAATCCCATTGCTTCCATTTCTGCAAGATACTCTTTATTGACTATTTCGCTTGTCGCAAATTCCAAATTAGTATCCGCAGCAAATGCAGTAGTGGATACAACGCTAAACAGCATTACTACCGAAAGCACAGCTGCGCACAATCTTTTAAAGCATCTCATTAAAACACCTCCTTAAGTACAGGTGAGATTTCCATATAGCCAAATATAAGCATGAAAGCACCAAGCGCGATAAAATTTAATATAAATACAGAAATAAATATTACCTTGATTGGTATTGCATTTTTCAATGCTGTCCAGTGTTTGAAAATTACAGAGACGTTGAGGGCGAAGAAAAAGACATATGCTAAGCTTCCTCTAAACGAATACATACAGCATAGCAAGAGATATTCAATTGAAACAAATGTAAGCGAGTCAAATAGTATATCTAATGTCTTTAATATTCGTTTCCCTTTTGTGCCTTTTTCCACGCGTATTCCTCCATTCTCTAATTGCTTATTCGTGAGGGCGAACTATCGAATAAGCACCCACCCAAATTTTTTCAGGGCAATTATGCTCGATAAACTCGAACGTCGTCACCGACTGCGTGATAGACGGTGAAGTCTCCAATGTAATCATCAAACCAGACATCGTCATCCCACACTTCACCAGTGACTTTCTCATAAATGGGATAAACCTTAATTCTCACAGCATACGAATAGGTTTCTTCCCATTCAATCCGAAAACTTTCCGTTCCCTCCACCGAATATCCGAGATTTGCCTCAAGAATCTCTGCTGAGATGCCTGCATCGGCAGTATAGGTCGTGGCAATGCCGATTTCTTCATCAATCAGCACCCGCCCGGAAGGTCTGCGATACTCTTTCAAAACAGTTGAAAAATCGGTGTATGTTGATGAGTTCTTATTTCTAATTACATATTCTCGAATGATGGTATTCGGAGAGGCTTGATTGTTCTCAATGACTTCCGTATCTGCAATGATTCTGCGCTGAATACATAGCAAAGTTGGATCATATTCTTCGCCAACACTCTCCAAGTACTTTCT
>CAZWLL010000053.1:0-12841 GCA_964634795.1 uncultured Ruminococcus sp.
GAGCAAGTTCGAGGAGGCGGTGGTTATCTTTACTATTTAACTGAAGAATTTCCGCCGACATTAAGCGCATACTGTGCGGCAAGCCCTGCTTTATAATTCTGCATATAATGCTCGAAGCCTTCATGTCCGTCCTCTGTGGGGGAGAGCGTAGTTGATTCCATTGACGCGAAAACGTTTTCGTCCAGATAGTCGGGAAGTGTTTTTCCTTCTCCCTGCATCATGTACTGTGCAAGAACAGCCATGCCCCATGCACCGCCTTCGCCCGCTGTTTTCATGACAGATACAGGTGTGTTTATTGCGTCGGCAAGGAACTGCTGAGCAACGCCTTCGGTTTTGAAGAGTCCGCCGTGTCCTGTGAAGCAGTCGGCTTTTACTCCTTCATCACGGAGCAGAAGATCCATACCCGATTTGAGAGCCGCTACAGATGAGTAAATCTGCGCACGGAAGAAGTTTGAAAGGTTCATTTTTCCGTCCTCCGCTCTGAAATACATGGGATGACCTGCTTTTACACCGAGAATGTGCTCGCCCGACAAGAAGTTGTACGATACTACTCCGCCGCAATCCTTATCGCCGTTCAAAGCCAGATAATAAAGTGTATCGTATACCTTGTATTTCGGTATGTCAAGTCCCGCAGCTGCGGCGAATTCACCGAATATCTTTGCCCAAGCGTCAATTTCACCGCAGCAGTTGTTGCAGTGCACCATAGCAACGGGAGCGCCGTCCGGTGTTGTAACCATGTCTATTTCCGGATACGTTTTAGACAGCTTTTTTTCGAGAACAAGCATGGAGAAAACAGAGGTGCCTGCGGAAATGTTGCCTGTGCGTACTCTGACGGAATTTGTAGCCGCCATTCCCGTACCCGCGTCACCCTCGGGAGGACACATTGGAATACCCGAGACTAAGTCACCATCGGGGTCAAGAAGCTTTGCTCCGCTTTCGGTAAGAAATGCGCCTTTTTCACCAGCGGTACGTACTGCGGGGATGACATCTTCGATTTTGAAGCTGATTCCGTGAGATTTCAGCTTGAGATTATAAATTTTGAGCTTTTCCGCATCGTAGCATAATCCTATCGAGTCAATGGGGAATATACCCGATGCCTCACCTATTCCCACCTCGCGGCGGCCTGTGAGAAGATAATGTATATATCCCGCAAGCGTGGTTACATGCGCAATACGTGAGATATGCTCTTCCCCGTTAAGTACTGCCTGATATAAATGAGCACAGCTCCATCTCTGGGGAATGTTGAAATCAAGAGCGGATGATAATTCCGCGGCAGCTTCACCGGTTGTAGTATTTCTCCATGTTCTGAACGGAGTGAGAAGATTATCGTCTTTATCAAACGCAAGGTATCCGTGCATCATTCCCGAAATTCCTATGGCTCCCGGATGAGAAAGAGCTATACCGAATTTATCGAGAACATTTTTCTTCAGTGATGCGTATGAAGCGCGCAAGCCTGTTAAAATGTCATCTATCGAGTAGGTCCAGTATCCGTTTTCGAGCTTGTTTTCCCAATCGTAGCTGCCGCTTGCTATCGGATTGCAGCTTTCGTCAATAAGAACGGCTTTGATTCTGGTTGAGCCGAACTCTATTCCCAACGCGGTTTTTTCTTCGATGAAATTTGTTTTGTTTGCCATTATACAATCCTCTTTTGTATTATTCATTATTTATTTTTTGTAGTTTTCTTCGACTTTTTCTACCATTCTGTCGATTGATTTCGTTACAAGCTTTTTGTTTTTTGCGCTGTATGAGGCAAAGTCGCTGTTATAGCTCATTACCATATAAATGTAGTCACTGATGTTTCCGTAATATCCTATTGCACCGCAGTCATATGTGGTGTTTGAGTAAATTATATCGAGCATGCTCTGCGATTCTGCGTCACGGACAACGATGCCGTTCAGCATTACGTCATAGTAGGCATTGCAGAGAGTGTTCATTGATGCCGCTCCCATTGTTTCGATAAACAATCCTACGCTGTCAATGTATGCGCTGTCGCTGAGCACGGGAACGGATATGCCCGCGCCTGTATACGAGTTGACTACAGAATAATATTCATCTATTGTGTCATCGAATTTCGGAATCGGAAGAACACCGAAATCGTTTTCCATTGTACGAAGCTGGGGAATGTTCACGTTTCTTACCCACATGAACATTGCATCGTTTTCCATGAACTGGTTTGTCATCCATTCGTTGAAGTCTCCGGGAGCATTCATTACATTGTAGCATATATTCTGATTGTACATAAGATCGGTTGACAGCGTCAGAATGTTGATTACCTTTTCGGTGTCAAACGTATACACCGGCTTATCGTTTTCGTCCTTTTCGCAAAGTGCACCTCCGCCTGCGGCAAGCAGGGCGTCAAGCGTATCTCTTTGGTAGAAGAAGCCGTAACGGTCGTTTTCGGTCATCGCTCCGTCTCCGTCAATGTCAGCGGAGGTTTCTTCAACCTTTGACGAGAAATAATCGAGAGTCCAACGGCCTTCTTTTACTACATCATATAAATCCTCGAATTGGTACTGCTCCGCCAAATCCTTGTTGAATATAATAGATGATACCGCTTCCTTGTGTATTGTTATCATCTCGTTGCATGCTGTGAAAGAATATCCGAGGAACGAAAGACCTTCTATGGAATTTTCAACCCATGCGTCTCGTGTGAAATCAATGCCGTCGACATTGTTAAGGTCTGTTACATACCCTTTGGCGGCAGCGTTTAAATACTCGTGAAACCTCGGTACCCATACCTGATACGCATTGTCGCCCGATGTTACGGTGTTTGCCAAAGCCGTGTTTGCGTCGGAAGAGCTTGCGAGGTTATCCTCTGCTACCGTACACTGCAGTCTGTCCTCAACCTTTAAGTTTCTCGCGTAAACGGCGTCGTTTATGGTAGCGCCTGTGTATTCTTCCGCGGATATGTCGTCGACCGTCCATACCGCCTCACCCGGCCAGTTGCTTGTTAAAAAAGTGAACGTCAATCCGCCTAAATCTTTGCTTTCAAGGCCTTCAAACGGATCCTTTTCGGCTTCCGTTTCCGCAAGGTCGCCCGCCGTCTCGGCCGATGCCGTATCTGTGTTTTCCGATGAATTATTTCCAGATGCGATGTCTTCCGCACTGTTTTGACTGCATGACGATACTGATAAAAGGAGAATAAGCATCGCCATGGTAAGAGAAATCATTCGTTTACATCTTTTCATTTTATGCTTCCTTTCTTTTATTAAAACCGTTTTTTATATACACGCCGTTTTTATCCGAAAATATTATAGCATATTAAAAACGTCTTGTCACTATTGTTTTATAATAATCATACATTTTAAACACAAAAATTGTACATGTTGCCATATATATCGTAAACGATTATTTCGCAGAATACAGTCTTGGTATTTTTTCATAATTACTCGGCTGCATGTATGGGTACACAGCAAGCTTTTATGTCAAAAAACCTGCGGTGCCTGAAATTTCAGACACCGCAGGTTTTCGAATAGATTTATAACTTAGATTATTTCAAGATAGTCTCTGTCGTAAAGAGCGGGGAGCTTTGTTGACGGCTTGTCAAGATAGAAGAAAGCTACAGATGAAATGTCATCCTGCATCGGGAGATATCTTCCGTATGAACGCCATCCGAGAGCCTGAATCGTAACCTTCAGGTTTTCCTCGAAACGAATCGGGTCTGTTATATGCCATCTGTAGAGAGAGAAGCGCTGCTGTGAGGTATAAAGACCGTCGGGAGCAAACGGAATCATTCCGGAGTACGGTGTGCAGAATTTTTCGTAGCTGTGTTCGTTGTCGAAGTTATATGCACCGCAGAAATAGTCCTCTGTTCCGGTTCCGCATATTGTCGGGAATTCGCTGTCTCCGTCCATGTAGAACTTGATTTCGCCTTCGCCCCACCAGTTATTGTTGTTTACACCCCATGCCATGTACGTGCCGATATACTGACCCTTGCCGTCGATGCCTTCGAGAATTGTATGAACATCCTTATAAGGGAGAGGGTTGCTTCTTCTGAATTGTGCGTGGAAATATCCGCAGTCATCGGGGACATCGGTAAGCTGGTAATCTATCTGATAATAGAGGATAAGCGCGTCATCACCGAGATTTTCTACAGTAATGCGGCAGTTCTTTTTGAAAGGCATAGTCCAGTAGCAGTTGAGACCGTTTCTGGGGTTTACGCAAACCGCAAGAGAGCTCATCTGTTTAAACGCAGGTACATAAGCGTTTGCGAAGAAGTCTCCCATAGGGCATTCTACCGCAGGGATATCGCTGTCGTCCCAGTACATACGCAGAATAGCGAATCTGCCCGGTATACCGCCGGGTGTCATCCAAATGTGGTTAATGAAGCCGGAGCCGTTAATCTCAGCCATTGTGAATACGGAATGAGATTCGATTCTTACGGAAGGAGATACCTTCCAACCTATACCGAGGTCTCTCGCGCATCCCGCGCCTGTACCCTCGGTAGCCATACCTGCTTTGCCCTTCTCTCCGTTGAAGTTTTCGGCACTGATTGAACGTGTTTTCGCATCGGAAAGTGTCGCAAGATTGGAAAGATTTGTTCCGATTCCGTTGAATTTGTAGTTAGACATTTTACCCTCCTTGGTTATGCTTTTATGCCTCCGACAGAATTACGCATCTCAGACGATTCATGCGTGATGGAATAATACGAGATAAAACGTAATATCCGCATCAATGTCGGCGTATAAAAGCACGGTTATAGTTTGATTTTATATGTATGATTTTGCGAGACGCAGTATTATCGGTTGAGCCGAATTGTTTTCATTGCTATTATACAATACTCGCGATTTAAATGCAATCGAAAATATGCGAAAAGTCGAAAATACTTTCGATAAACTTCGCTTTAATTTGTCAGTCCGTCAAGCTCGTATTTCCTTCCGAGCTGTGCGTATTTTGCTCCCGCCAGCTTATTGTACGGCAGATACTGTACCTCATCTTCGGCTGTCAATCGGCGTATTCCGCTTAGATTTTCCTCTGTATCCGTTATTCCGGGAATCAGAGGCACTCTGATTTTGTATTTTTTTCCCGATTTTCTCAGGGTGTTAATATTGTCGAGTATCGGCTCGTTCGGAACTCCCGTATATTTTTTGTGCATCGCACTGTCCGCAAGCTTTAAGTCGCAGAAGACATAATCGCATTCGTTTACTACGGCTGTAAAAATTTTGCTTGATGCGAAACCGCTTGTTTCGATAGCGCGATTTATTCCCATTTCACCGAGCTTATGCAGAAGAGAAATACAAAACTCAGCCTGCATGAGAGGTTCTCCTCCCGAGAGTGTAACGCCGCCTCCGCTCATTTCATAAAACAAGGCATCTCGGCTGAGCTTTTCCGCAAGAGCATATGACATTGTTTTTGTTCCCGCGACTCTGAGAAGACCGTTGGGACATACGTGAATGCATCTGCCGAGAGACTGACATTCCGCATGACTGCAGCCGCTTCTGCATTTTCCGCAATGCGTGCATCCCGCTTTTTCCATTATTTCGGGATATGGGGACTGTCCTTCGGGATTATGACACCATACGCATGAGAGAGGACATCCTTTTAAGAATACCGTTGTGCGTACTCCTTCTCCGTCATGTACGGCAAATTCCTTAATGTCGAAAATTATTCCCTCTACATTGCTGTAAGAGCTGCTCATGTCACAATCGTCGGCATACGAAGAGTTATTATTTGTATCTGTTTGTTCGTTCATTATAGCTTGTATTCCTGTCTTGCGATAACATGATCCTGATACGGCTTATCAAGCTCGGTAAAATATGCGCTCCATCCCCAGATACGAACAATCAGACGGGGATACTTTTCGGGATGAGCCTGCGCGTCGAGAAGCACCTCTTTCGATACGGAATTGAGCTGCAGCTGATGTCCGCCGAGAGCTATAAAATATCTGACAAGCGCGCCGAGCTTTTCGGGAGCATCCGATTCCGTAAATACGGACGAGTCGAATTCAAGTGTAAGAGGACCGCCGTTAACGTTATTTATAAGGTTTGCTTTAGTAAAGCTGCGAATTATCGATACAGGTCCCGAGGTTTTTGCAAAAAGGGAAGGAGAATAGTTTGTGCCGAACGGTTCGCCTTTTCTTCTGCCGTCGGGAGACGCACCGAGTTCGTTTGCATGCCAGAGATAGTACATAGCGGAGCCTGTGCCCGCTCTCCAGCATCCGCCGCGGCAGTTGCGGTATTCTCTCATCTCATCGGCAAACGAGCTCAGCAGAAGCACTGCCCAATCATCGGCAGCTTCACCGTTTTCAGCTCCCATTTTCGGCGCTTCGTTTCTGAGAACGGGAAGCAGCTCGCTGTGTACGGCGAAATCGGAGTCAACCGCTTCGATAAGCTCTTCCGCTGTTATTTTCTTGTCTTCAAGAACATATTTCACCATAGCCGCGAGTGAATCAGACGCCGTGGATATACCTGTTCCGTGCGCACCGAAGTTATTGTACTTGGAGCCGCGCGAAACATCTCCTTTTGGTGCATCGAAGAATAATGTAAGAAAAGGAGCAGGTACAAACCAGAGGTTTTTCACGGATGACGTAATAGCCGCACACTGACGCGCGATTTCTTCTTTTACCGAACGCTCAAGCTCTTCCTTTGATTTGCAAGAGGAGAAGGAGTTATGCAGAACATTGTCCACAACCTTCGGGAATGATAGGGCGGCAATGTTCGCAACATCGAATCCGTTGCCGGGGACAATAAACTCCCAGCATGCGGCGACACCGTACTCCGAAGCATCCTCATGAGAATAACCGAGCTTTTCAAGTCCGGGAATAACTATATCATCGTTCGAGTATTGCGGAAAGCCCATTCCGACAGCGGTCAGACGGCTGCCGCATACGAATCGGTCTGCGGGAGTGGATTTTGATACTCTCATGTTTATTTTCGGATCGATAAGTTTATTTTTCCCTGAGGCAAGAAGACACAGCTCCGACAGGCGTGTGAAGCAGTCGTTGCCGTCGGCGTCGCATCCGCCGAGTACCATAGATTGACCGTTGTCGCCTTGCTGAACACCGGGATATAAGTCGGAATCTATATTAAATGAAAGGAATAAATCAGTGACAAGCTCGAGAGCCTCATCATCCGTAATTCTGCCCGCATCTATGTCGGCTTTATAATACGGATACATGTATTTGTCGAATCTTCCGCATGTTACATGATATGTTCCCTCAAGCCAAAGCGCATAGTGAACAATACGGAAAAACTGCAGTGCTTCGCGAAACGTCCGAGGAGCTTCCCACGGAACACGCGCGAGCACATCCGCTACATCATCTCTGCCGATTCTCTCAGCTTCAGTTCTGTATTTTTCGACAACCGACATAAGAGCTTTGATTTCACGCTTCTCATAGTCGTTTGTTTTTTCGTCACTTAAAATTTCCTTAAAGCCGCGGG
The DNA here is from genome assembly GCA_964634795.1 of uncultured Ruminococcus sp. Taxonomy (GTDB): domain Bacteria; phylum Bacillota; class Clostridia; order Oscillospirales; family CAG-272; genus UMGS1696. The sequence goes on from CAZWLL010000053.1 coordinate 7,380, forward strand.
ATATGACACGTTTGTAGTCGGGTGTAACATTTGATGTGTATCCGAGCTCATGTATGAAATGCGTTTTTTTGATTTCCGCCCATTCGTCTTTTGTAAAAACGTCAGGAAAATCAGAGGATGTGCGCATGAAAACTATTTTTTGACCGTCGAAAATGTGTGCTTCCTCATTTGCGCAAAGCGCTTCAAAACGTCTCGTCATTCTTTCTTCGGGGGAGAGATATTCCGATGAAAACTCTTCTGCTATATTTCTGCCTTCAAATGCGGGGCGGCGCAGCGATTTATGTTCGCCCGATGTTATGTAATCGTAATATGTCATGTTATGTTCCTGTGTTTGTAAATATTATCACAAAGAATTATATCATTCACATGTTCATATGTCAATTGAAAGAGCGTTAAAAGTGTGATTTTTGACAGATTTATAAGAACATAAAAAATAACCGACTCCGTATATCTCTTTACGAAATCGGTTTAAGTTTATTTTGTAATAAGGAAATATGCGAGTACCGCACATCCGAGCACTATTCGGTACCATCCGAAGAACTCGAAGCTGTGACGGCGAACAAATCCGACGAGGAATTTTATCGCAATGACGGAAACTATGAATGCAGTGAGAATTCCCACTATTAATGTGACTGTTTCCGAGGATGTAAACGACAATCCGTAATTAACCGCGTACTTCGCTATCTTCAGCAGGCTTGCTCCGAACATTACGGGGATTGCAAGGAAGAATGAAAACTCGGCTGCGGCGGTACGTGAAACGCCTACGCACATAGCTCCTATGATAGTGGAGCCGGAACGGGATGTTCCGGGGATAAGAGCGAGAGTTTGAAACGCTCCTATCTTAAGCGCGGCTTTGGGCGTGATTTCATCCGTTGTATTTATCGCATAGCTTTTGTTTTTGTGAAGTCTTTCGATAATAATAAACAGAATGCCGTATATTATCAGCGCGGATGCAACGGTTACATAATTGTAGAGATATTTATCGAGGATGTCATCGAACAGTACGCCGATAATTCCCGCGGGAACTGCGGCTATAACTATTCTAAGCCACAGCTTCCATATGCTTTTTCTTTTTTCCTTTGAATGCGATGGGCAGAACGGGAAGAGTCTTTTCCAATACAGAATAACAACGGCAAGTATAGAGCCGAATTGAATGACAACACGGAACATTTCCATAAATTGTTCCGACACATTCATTCCGCAGAATTCCTCAAACAGTATCATGTGTCCTGTCGAGGAAATCGGCAGCCATTCGGTTATTCCCTGAATCAAGCCTATTAAGAAGGCTTTAAAAATGTCGATTATGTCCATTTATCTGTTTCCTCCGAGTCTCAGAATGTCACCGTGTTTTACGGGGAACGGCACCTTGAGCCTGAAATACATTGACGGGTGCGGGGCTGAGTCTATCGGAGTACCGCGGACGTCGCGAAGAGTGGACGCCGAGAAAGCTCTGCCTACCATACCGGGTGTTATCAGCTCAACGGTATCGTCTTTTGTTACCTTGTTGCGCTGAATAAACAGAGCATCGTACATACCGTCCTCGCCCTGCTCGATTGCATCGGAAACCGCTGAGGCAATGTATGCTTTTTCACGGATATAGCCGAGGTCGTGCACTGTATTGGCATCCTGTGACGGCGGAGTAAAATAAAATCCTGTGCCGTATTCACGGTGGCTTACGCCGTCAAGCTCATTCAGCCATGCCGGGTCAAGCTTGTACTCGGATGGATTGTGTCTGTATGCGTCTATTGCCATACGGTATGTGTTGGTTACTACAGCTGTATAGTACGCACTTTTAACACGTCCTTCGATTTTATAGCTCGAAATTCCCGATTCTTCAAGCTCGGGAATATGTTCTATCATTGATGTGTCTTTTGACGACATGAAGAATGTCTCGCCTTTTTCCTCGTATGCCGTGGCAACCGACGGAATATTCGGCCGATTTGATTCTGCGAGGTCCATCGCCGTGGGAGAATATTTCCATCTGCACGATTGTGCGCATGCGCCGTGGTTGGCATCACGTCCGGTAAAGTAATTCGAAAGCAGGCATCTTCCGCTGTACGCTATGCACATCGCACCGTGGACAAACGCTTCGATTTCGAGAGAGTCGGGTATGTTTTTTCTGATTTCGACAATATCCTTCATCGTGAGCTCTCGCGCGAGAACAACTCTTTTCGCACCGAGCTTGTGCCACGCGATACATGCCTGAGCCGATACCGCACTGGTTTGAGTGGAAATGTGTATTTCAAGCGACGGAGCCTTCTCGCGTATGAGCATAATAACGCCGATATCAGCCACAATAACTGCGTCAACTCCTACTTCATCGAGAAAGCGTATGTAATCGGCAAGTTCTTCGTATTCGCTTGTATGCGGCATTACATTAACCGTAACGTACAGCTTTACGCCGTGACTGTGACAATAATAAACCGCGGCGATAAGCTCATCACGGTCGAAATTGGTCGACGCGGCGCGCATTCCGAAATTCCGTCCCGCAAGATATACGGCATCCGCACCGTAATTTACGGCAGCCTTCAGCTTTTCGAAGTTGCCCGCGGGGGAAAGCAGCTCCGCTTTTTTATATTCCGCCATCAGTCTTCGAAATCAAGACAGAGTCTTGTGCTGACTACGGAGCGGACATAACCTGCGGCTTCAAGATGAATGGGATTTTTCTGATATCCGTCAAGTGAGGTGTTATCCGTAAAAACTGAATCGAGCATCATATCGGCATTCGAGGAGGGAAGGGTATCGATAACAACACGCAGTGATACGAGTCCGTCGATTCTTCCGTTCAAACCTTCAAGTCTTTTTTTAGCTTCATTTTTAGCGGCGATTTTCTCTTCGTCTGTCAGCTCGTCTTTAAGCTTCCATAAAATTATATGCTTTACCATATTTTCTCCTTAATTAATGCTTATACATTCATTATAATGGGAAGTATCATAGGCTTGCGTTTTGTTTTGGTATAAAGATACTTTGTAAGCGAATCCTTTATATTGGTTTTCATCTGAGTCCATTCGGTTATGCCGGAATCGAGAGTGTCGCACAGTACTCCGCGTACAAGCTCCTTAACGCTGTCCATAAGCTCTTCGCTTTCGCGGACATACACAAATCCTCTCGATATGAGGTCGGGTCCGGATACGATAGTAGCCTCGTCAATATCCACGGTTGCGACAACAACGATAAGTCCGTCCTCGGCAAGGTGACGTCTGTCTCTGAGAACGATATTTCCGACGTCTCCCACACCGTAACCGTCAACAAGCATTCTTCCGGACGGTACGGTTCCGTTTTTCTTACATGAATTTCTGTCAAGCTCGAGAACCTGTCCTATATCCATAAGGAATATATTCTGCGGATCCATGCCCATGTATTCGGCCAGCTCCTTGTGCTGTACCAAATGATGGTACTCACCGTGAATCGGCATAAAATATTTGGGCTTAGTGAGCGCGTGAATCAGCTTCAGCTCCTCCTGGCATGCGTGTCCCGATACGTGAACTACCGCTTCATCGTGGTATACCGAAACACCTTTTCTGTACAGCTCATTGATAATTCTCGAAACGAGCTTTTCGTTTCCGGGAATCGCGTGTGATGACAGCACGACAAGGTCGCTGGGAGTGAGCTCAACCTGCGGATGGTCGGAAAAGGCCATACGGTAAAGCGCGGACATAGGCTCACCCTGCGAGCCTGTGGTTACTATTGTTATTTTTTCGGAGGGATATCTGTTTATGTCGGTAATATCGATAAGCGCTCCCGTCGGAACATCCATATATCCGAGACGGACGGCGGCACCGACAACGTTCAGCATGCTTCGTCCCGTAATCGCAACCTTACGGCCGTATTTTACACTTGAATTGACTATCTGCTGAACTCTGTGTACATTCGACGAGAATGTAGCGATAACTATTCTTTTATCCGTGTTTGTCATGAATATGTGATCAAGCGAGGCTCCTACCTTTTTTTCGGACGGAGTGAAGCCGGGATGATCGACATTTGTACTCTCACACATAAGCAGAAGAATTCCTTCTTTTCCGTACTCGCCTATTCTTGTGAGGTCCATCATTTCTCCTCCTATAGGAGAAACGTCGAGTTTAAAGTCGCCTGTGTGAAGTATGTTGCCCTCGGGGGTATTTATCGCTATCATGCACGAGTCGGCAATGGAGTGATTTGCTCTTATGAATTCGCACTTAAACACACCGAGTTTAAGTACGGTTCCCGCTTCAACCGTAACAAGCTCTCTTTCGCCGAGCAGCTTGTGTTCGGCAAGCTTACTTTCGACGATTCCGAGGGTAAGTCTTGTTCCGTACACGGGTACATTTATGTTTTTGAGTAAATAGGGAAGTCCGCCGATGTGGTCTTCATGTCCGTGCGTTATTAATATTCCGCGAATTTTCGAGGCGTTTTTTTCAAGATATGTGAAGTCCGGTATTACAAGGTCAACCCCGAGCATATCCTCGTCGGGGAATGCCAGACCGCAATCTATGACTATGATATCGTCCTCATACTCTATTACAGCAATGTTCTTTCCTATCTCGTTAAGTCCGCCGAGCATCATGACGCGAACCTTGCTGTTTGGTTTTTTTGCCATAGGATCACCTTTCTTTAAGTTTAATATTTCGTTCTCTGATAAGCATTATTCTTCCTTCTGTTAATATGTATATTCTATTTCGGAAAAGCCGACATTGATAATATGCCGCGTGATCACAACTGCGTCCGTTGATAAATCGATAAACGGCAACACTTAAAGAACCTCTGATTTCGAAATTGTTTTACGAAATAATCCGGAAAACAATCGGTTCAGAGCACTCGCATTATTGCAAACATAAACACATTGCGGTACCGTATCAGCTCCGAAGGCGGCGGAGTGCTTACGGAAGACGTGTTTGTTAATTCGGTTTTTCGTGATAAATTATGCCGATTTAAACGTATCCGGCAACAAATTAACATACATATATTATACACCAACACACTATATACGTCAAGTAAATAAAGTTTTAATTTCAGGCAATAACCTATGATAAATATGATAAATATTGTCAAAACGTTGTTTGTACGGTATCGGCGAGAGCGGTGACAGCATTGTCGCGCGGTGTTTTATCTCACATCAAACGAGAAAACATGAACCTTGTCGGATGCGGAATCGGACCATGACGCGAGCGGAATAAATGATATTTCCGTGAATTTACCGGTCATCGGTATATTTATGCATTGAAGTATATTACAGCTCTCGTCGGCTATGACGACCTTTTCACCGAGCTCTGTTTTTCCCTCGATTCGATATGCGCGAAGCAGGGTCTGCGGCATGGTCATTGTAGGGCTGTCGGGCGTGATGTTCGCACGCATGGTGTGACTCTTTTCGCACCAGTCACCCGGGATGGTTTTGCGGTCTAAATCTGAGTCCAGCGCAATGTGTATATTGTGAATTTCCGCGGCGCCATCGAAAACGTATGTCACAGGCTTGTTCAGTGTAAGAT
>CAZWLL010000054.1:0-12314 GCA_964634795.1 uncultured Ruminococcus sp.
ATTTTTAATATTTCTCGGATTATTCTTAATTTATCTATTGAAAAACAGTACAAAATGTAGTATTATATTAATACATTAAACAACCATACAGTTTAATTTGTTTTAGAAAATTTTTGCCGACTTTCTTCGAATCTATACTTGATTCCGAAGAGTTGCTTCATATTTTGGAGGTCAATTCGTAATGTCCGTTAAACTTAATGAAAAATATCTCAATGGCTTTGTCAATGCATCTGAGATAGAAAAGATTTCACATCTTACAAAAGCCGCTTATTCACTTGTAAAGAATAAAAACGGCGCAGGTTCCGATTTCTTAGGTTGGGTAGATCTTCCCGTCAACTATGATAAAGAAGAATTTGCACGTATTAAAACAGCTGCAAATAGAATTCAAAAAATGTGTGATGTATTTGTAGTTATAGGTATCGGCGGTTCTTATCTCGGAGCTCGTGCTGCTATCGAATTTTCAACATCCCCTCTTTATAACAATATGAAGAAAGAGACTCCTGATATTTATTTCGCAGGAAATACAATCAGTCCGTCCGCTCTTTCCGATATTCTCAAAATCTGTGAAGGAAGAGACGTTTGCATTAACGTAATTTCAAAGTCAGGAACAACTACAGAACCTGCTGTAACATTCCGTATTTTCCGCGAACTTCTTGAGAAGAAGTACGGTGAAGAAGGCGCAAGAGAGAGAATATTCGTAACAACAGACCGTGCAAGAGGAAAGCTTAAGGAATTTTCAACAGAAAAAGGATATGAGACATTCGTTGTACCGGATGACATCGGCGGCAGATATTCCGTACTTACAGCTGTAGGACTTCTTCCGATTGCTGTTGCGGGAATTTCAATTGACGATATGATGAAGGGTGCGGCAGACTCCAGAGAGAAGTACAATAATGACAATGTTGAAGAAAACGATTGTCTCAGATATGCATCTATCAGAAACATTCTTTATAATAAGGGTAAGAAGATAGAAATTCTTGCCGCTTATGAGCCTGCAGTTCAGATGTTCAGTGAGTGGTGGAAGCAGCTTTACGGTGAAAGTGAAGGAAAAGATAATAAGTCCCTGTATCCTTCATCCGTAATTTTCTCAACCGACCTTCATTCACTCGGACAGTATATTCAGGAAGGTCTTCGCACAATGTTCGAAACAGTTCTCGACTTTAAGAATGCCAATGATAAAGTCGTTATTCCCGATGATCCCGCAAACATTGACGGACTTAACTTCCTCTCCGGCAAGGAACTTCATGATGTAAACAGAATGGCTATGACAGGCACTTTGTTTGCACATAATGACGGCGGAGTACCCAATATAGTAATTGAAGTAGAAAACAGAAGCGCATATACCTTCGGATATCTCGTATACTTCTTTGAAATGGCATGCGCTGTATCGGGTTATATGCTCGGAGTAAATCCGTTTGACCAGCCCGGTGTTGAAGCGTATAAAAAGAACATGTATGCTCTTCTCGGCAAACCGGGATATGAAGATCATAAGGCAGAATTAGAAGCAAGAATGAAATAATTAATACGGAGGATACTATGATTAAATTAATTATCGGCAAAAAAGGCTCTGGAAAAACAAAAGCACTCATCGAAATGGTAAACAGTGCTCTTGAAACTACCAAAGGTTCTGTTGTTTGTATTGAAAAAGGCGACAAGTTGAAGTTTGATATTAATTATCACTGCAGACTTATTGATACAAACGACTATCTTATCAATGACGGACAATCCCTTTTCGGATTTATCTCCGGAATTCTCGCAAGCAACCACGACGTTACCGATATTTTTGTTGATTCCGCATTGAAAATCTGCCAAAACAACGCTGACACCTTTGATACATTCTTAAAGGAAGTTGATGCTGTTGTTAATAAGTATGGCGTAAACTGTGTTATAACTTCTTCAATAACACTTGAAGAGGCATCCGAAACCGTAAAAAAATATATTGATTGACTTAGCATAAAATAATAGTCGATATTATAAAGCACTCGCAGTTCGATGATTTTGTCGTTTGCGAGTGTTTTTTTTGTTTTGTACCGGCATTTGATTAAATAATTATTGTGTTAAATTACAAATAAGTCTTGATATGATTTTAATTATATGGTATACTTTATAAAAAAAGTAAAGGAAATTACGAACTGATGCAAAGAAAGTTTATATACGCCTTAATATTTATTTTGTGTGTCAATCTATTGCTTGTGGAAAGTGCATGCAGCAAAAGATCCGAATCGGATACCGAAACGGATGCTGAAATACAAACAGAAGAAGAAACAGAATGGGTTCCGGAATTCGAATCGTTATTTTGGGCGCGCAAAGCTTGTCTTGAAGCAATGGATCTTACATTTCCGATTTCGTGCTATTCAGACGAGAACGTTACACCATATCGTGAATATGTTTCCGAAGTAAACAAAATAGTCTCGGATGATAATACGACACAAGAAGAGATGGAAAAACTTTACCATGAAATTCTTGAAAAAAAAGCGTCTTTAAACTTTAAACAAGGTGAAGTCGCTCGTGTGTACATATATTCAAACACAGCGGAACCGTGGCAATACAGTCCGTGCAAAATTGCGGTTATACCTGCCGAAGGGGATAAATATTCGGTAGTCTGTTATGATGATTGTCAGATTAAAATCAGAGGCAATTCAACGGCAGGTGCTCCCAAAAAACCATATACTTTCAAACTCCCTGAAAAAGCAAGGCTTCTCGGTATGGATAAAGGATCACGCTGGACACTTTTGGCGGGTATGTTTGATAAAACTTTAATGCGTACGCAAATAGGGTTTCACTTAGCTGAAGATTTAGGTTGTCCGTATTCATCTCAAACTACTTTGGTAGAAGTGTATTACAACGGTGAATATCAAGGTGTTTACGATCTTATCGAACCGATTACAGATGGTAAGGGACAGGTAGATATAGATAAGGACGACAATGATTTTATCATAGAAATCGATGTTAACAGAAATGATCCTCAATATTATTTTACTACAGGTATGGGACTTCGTTTTAAGGTAGAGCAGCCTGAGGATATGTCAGACGAACGTATTGCTGAAATGAAATCATTCTTTAAGGAAATGGAAGCCGCCATATCAAGCGGTGACATGTCGCAGTATGAAAAATATATCGATGTCGATTCATTTGTAAATGTATACCTTGTAATGGAATATACAAAGAACTTGGACAGCAATTCGTTTTCTACACGCTTTTTCAGAAAAGACGGAATTCTGTATGCAGGTCCGGTTTGGGATTTCGATTTGTCATCGGGAAATGTATCTGATAAATGCGATGAAGAAGGATATCGTATTTACTTAAATATACGCGGTCGCGGTGACGGCAGCGGAGACAGTACCCATGGTTTATGGTATCAAAACGGATGGTTTTATGAGTTATTCAAGGATCCCGAATTTGTAAGCAAGGTTAAAGAGCGTTATGCCGAAGTACATGACATTCTCGAGAATGTTTACTGTGATAACAATCTCGGTAAGAGCCAAATCGGCGGTATGCTTGAAACTTATGGAGATGCATTCAAACGAAATTACGATGATACCGATTGGGATATAACAAGGCAATACAGTTCATATGAATCAACAAAAGTTATGACATTTGATGAACATGTTGAGACACTTACTCAATGGTTCGCAGGAAGACTTGAATATCTTGACAGTGTATATCTTGACAGTGCAGAGTAAATTAAATCTATATGCTGTATGATTTTTAATAAGAAAAAAGATCTGAATCCTCAAAATTCAGATCTTTTTTCAGCAAATATATAATTTTAAAGAGAAAGTATAACCGCGCTGTGCTTATCCCTTACGTAATTACTTTTCTTCAGCTGTTTATTTCTATTCCGTAACAAGCAAGCAGAGGTAAATCATAAAAATCACGAGCCACAAATACAGGCGGATGCGTTTTCCAAGCATAATGGAATTGTGCGGGTAAATTATACGGACGTGATGTCGATATAATCAAACCGTCTTTAATCGGAGCGGCTTCAATGCAGTCTATTATTCCTTCCGAGTCCTCAACATTCATACCTAAAGCACGATTATCCATAGCAAACACTTTATGACCCGGTGTCAGATTGAGCTTTACATGTGTATTGTCAATAGATTCTGCAGACAGAATAAATACCGATTCTTGACCCGGTTTTCCGTAAATATAGGAGAGGGCAGCATTGGCAAGTCTTTCACCTATAATTACATTTGCACCCGAACTATTGTGAATACCATCTGTAACAGGCAAATCTATTGCTGCTACAACATATACACCGTCAATTTCAAGTGCCGCACGACGCTGAGCCTCACGAACCATACCCCAATAACGGTCATTTCTCAAATCCGAATTGCCCATCCAGCGGTTAAGCTGTACCGTCAGTACAGGATGAGCACCGAACCTATTATTCCAAAGAGAAACCATGTTCGAAAAACGCTCAAAATAAGTCGGAGCCTCATTTTCATTGCAATCCCCGCATCCCTGAAGCCAAATAAAACCTTTAAAATCTCCTATCTTCAACAGTCTTTTTTCCATTTCACGATAGCATCCTCCTTTTTCCGCAGGATTCCATTCCGAAAGAGGTGTACCGCCGACAGCAGTCGGAATAATTCCTATCGGCACACCGAGTCTGTCATGCAGTCGGCGTGCAAATGACAAAGCAGGGGACGTACCTGTACCGTTTTCCTGGTATCCGTAAATACTTCCGAGACCGTCCGCAAGCGGATGTGTCGCAATTGACCATTCTCCGCGGTTTCTGTACATATGTACACCGAGACACGGCGGGTCATATGCTGCATCTCTTCCGTATCCTGTCATGTTGCTTTGGCCGACAGTTACGTAAATATCACCGACTCCGACATGATATATACATTTAATTTTATCAATCCAAAGGTTATCACCCTGCTGAATTGACGCCTCGAATCTGTATAATCCTCCCTCGGGTATAGTAAGCTCTATTGACCAGCTTAACATATCCGATGAAATATTACACTGCGTCCAGTGAATTATGCAGAGGTTATCGTCTTCTCTTACAACTCGTACGACAACATGGTGATTTGCGTCTGCGAGAGGTGCCTCAAGCTTGCCTTCCCATGTAAAGCTTGCGTACCCATCGGAATTACGCTGGATAATTTGAAAATCATTAAGTATCATCACTTTTTCCTTTCGTAGTTTAAGTTTTTATTAAATTATGGGGTCATTGCGATTTATTCGTACACATTTGATAAATATATTTATCGTTATTTTCAGTATAACATATAACACAAAAAGTATCAAGATATAATACACAATTATATCGGAAGATGCCTAAATACTTAAGACTATATAAAACGTTGCATTTTTTGTATTATTATTCCGACAAACATACCTGTTTTTTACTTTAAATACTATTTGGTAAATTTGATTAAATACAGAAAAATTATTTGAGTTTTTATAGACAAAATTAATTTTATGTGGTATCATAATAGTACAATCTAACCCAGTGCTGAAATTACGATATTGAGATTCTTAAGCGTTTGCTTGATATCAGACTTGTTCAAACAGATAAATACTTTGAAGACAAATATACACTTAAATTATAAATTACTTAGGAGGTAATTATGAGCCTAGTCGAAAGCAACTTCACACCGTTAAAAAACATTAAAATCAGCGATAATTTTTGGGGGCACTACCAAGATATCGCCATTAATGAAATCATTCCTTATCAATGGAAAGCATTGTGTGATGAAATACCCGATACCGAACCCAGCCATGCGGTTGCGAATTTTAAAATAGCCGCAGGACTTGAAAAAGGGGAATTTCGTGGATGTGTATTCCAAGACAGTGATGTTGCTAAATGGATTGAAGCAGTAGCATACAGCCTGACAATAAAACCGAATCCCGAGCTGGAAAAAACAGCGGACGATCTTATTGAGATAATTGAAAAAGCTCAGGATGAAGACGGATATCTCGATACATTTTTCCAGCTGAAGGAGCCGAACAAAAAGTTTACGGACTTGTGGGAATGCCACGAATTGTATTGTGCGGGTCATATGACTGAAGCAGCTGTTGCATATTACGAAGCAACAGGAAAAGACAAGCTTCTCAAGGTTATGTGCAGATTTATTGATCTTATTGATACCAAAATCGGACCTGAAGAAGGCAAATTACACGGATATCCCGGACATCCCGAACTCGAACTTGCTCTCATGAAGCTGTATCGAGTTACCGAAAATGAAAAGTACCTTAAGCTCTGCGAATACATGATTAACGCAAGAGGTACAAAACCGTATTTCTTTGAGGAAGAATTAAAGAACAGAGGAAACAAGAGCTTCTGGGGCGGTGGAGAAATACACCATATCGATTTAGCATATAATCAGGCTCACAAGCCGATACGTGAACAAACCGAACCGATAGGACACTCCGTCAGAGCAGGATATCTTTACACAGGAGCAGCTGATCTTGCCGCTGAAACAGGTGATGAATCATTAAAAAGCGCAATGGAAATTCTTTGGGATAATACCGTGCGCAAACAAATGTACATTACAGGCGGTGTCGGCTCACAGGTATACGGTGAAGCATTTACGTTCAACTACCATCTTCCCAATGACACAGCGTATAATGAAACATGTGCCGCAATATCCTTTGCGTTTATGGCTAAACAGATGCTCAGAATGGACGCGGATCGCAAATATTCCGACATTCTCGAAAGACTGATTTATAACGGAACAATAAGCGGAATGGCTCTTGACGGACACCACTTCTTCTATACAAACCCGCTGTCTATGTGGGAAGAGGAAACAAAACGCGCAGGAGTATGCGGACACATAAGAAGTAAACGTCCGGGATGGTTCGGCTGTGCATGCTGTCCTCCTAATCTGGCGAGAATGATAACATCCCTCGGAAGCTATATTTACTCCTCCAATGATACAACAGTTTATACTCATTTGTTTGTTGCGGGAGAGGCAAATGTAGCTGTCGGTGACAAAACAGTTAAGATTATTCAGAACGGCAACTATCCGTGGGATGGCAATATTTCGTTCGAGGTAAGCGGAGGAGATTATACATTTGCGGTAAGAATTCCGTCATGGGCACGTGACTTCAAAATTGTTAAAAACGGCAAAGAACTCAATCCCGAGCTTAAAAAAGGATACGCCTACATATACGACAACTGGAATGACGGCGATAAAATCGAATTAACGCTTCCTATGCCGATAGAATTCATTGAGGCAGATCCTTTACTGAGAGCGGACAACGGAAAAGTCGCAATAACACGCGGTCCGATTGTTTATTGTCTTGAATCCGCGGATAATGGTGATGTGCTTGACGGCCTCAGAATATGCGATTTCAATTCATTCTCAACATATCAGGACAACAGTCTTTTTGACGGAGCTGTATATATTGAGGGAACTGCAATGAAGAGAAAGTCTTGGCAGGATGATTCGCCTTTATATCGCAGAGTTAACGTAAATGATGAGCTTCCTGTGAGAATCAAAGCTATTCCTTACGCACTTTGGGATAACAGAGACGATACACGTGAAATGACTGTTTGGATAAGAAGATAAAATAATATAAATAATTCTAATGTGAGAATAGGTATGGTAGTTACTATTGTACCTATTCTTTTTTTGTTTATTATCATAAAAGAATAAGCAAGAATTATTTGTTGAAATTCTATTGATTAAGAACATTTTCTGTGGTATAATTGTTCGAAATACTATATTAATTTTGGAGTGTAATGTTTGAAAAAATTATTTAAATACCTTAATAATTATGCACTCGAAGCAATTCTCGGTCCTTTTTTCAAGCTGCTCGAAGCGGGATTTGAGTTAATTGTACCGTTGGTTGTGGCTGATATTATTGATTACGGTATAAAGAACGGTGATAAGTCATTTATCCTAAGAAAGTTCATACTGCTTATAGTACTTGGATTGGTTGGAATAATCTGTTCGATTACCGCTCAATATTTTGCGGCAAAAGCTTCAGTCGGATGTTCTACAAAGCTTCGTAAGGATTTATTTACTCATGTCCAGGAGTTATCTTTTTCGGATATTGACAGAATAGGCGTCCCGACAATTATTACACGTTTGACAGGCGACATAAACCAAGTACAAACAGGTTTAAACCTATCTCTAAGACTTCTCCTGCGCTCACCGTTTGTTGTTTTCGGTGCTATGATTATGGCGTATAATATCGACAAAAAATCATCGCTTATTTTTTTGTCTGTAATAGTTATCCTTTCTATTGTTGTTTTCAGTCTTATTTTAGGTTCTGTACCCGCATATAAGAAAGTACAAGGCGAGCTTGATTCGATAACAGGTATTACACGTGAAAGTCTTGTAGGTGCAAGGGTAATCAGTGCGTTTGGCATGGAGAACTTTGAAAAAGATAAGTTTTCAAAGCACAACGCCGATCTTTGCTTAAAACAGCGTTTCGCGGGCAGAATATCGGCACTGACATCACCCATGACATTTGTCATTCTGAATATCGGAATTATATTTCTTTTGAAATATTCCGGAATTCAAGTTAACTCAGGCAGCATAACCACCGGACAGGCAGTAGCGCTTTATAATTATATGACTCAGATACTTGTTGAACTTATTAAATTCGCAAATCTGATTATCAGTATCAGCAAGTTTATTACATGTATGAATCGTATCAACGAAGTAATCGAAACCGAACCGGCTATGAGTTTTCCGAGTGAGATTTCAATGTCATCAGTTGATTCGGATACAGCTATAGAATTCCGCAATGTTGACATGAAATATATATCAGGTGCCGATGCCGCATTATCAAATATTACCTTTAAAATCAAAAAAGGTGAAACCGTTGGAATTATAGGTGGAACAGGCTGCGGTAAAACCACCCTTGTAAGTTTAATACCTCGTTTTTATGATGTCACAAACGGTGAAGTACTCGTTGACGGAGTAAATGTAAAAAGCTATCCCGCTAAGGCTTTGCGCGATAAAATAGGATATGTATTGCAAAAGGCATCACTCTTCAAAGGAAGCATTAAAACCAATCTTTTATGGGGAAAAAACGATGCGTCTGAGAATGAACTTGACAAAGCAGTAAGTGATGCACAGGCAGCGGACGTTGTAAAATCCAAAGCAGACGGTTATGATTCTCCTGTTGAACAAAACGGACGCAACTTCTCAGGCGGACAGCGTCAAAGATTAACTATAGCACGTGCTCTGATACGCAAACCCGAAATACTAATCTTAGATGACAGCACATCAGCACTTGACTATGCTACTGATGCGGCATTAAGAAACGCACTTAAAAAACTGGATTATAAACCGACCCTTATAATAGTTTCACAGAGAACATCGTCGATTATGCATGCCGACAATATCATAACGCTTGACGACGGAAAAATCGCGGGTATCGGTACTCATGAAGAGCTTCTTAAAAATTGTTCGGTCTACCGAGAAATATATGAATCACAGTATAAGAAAGAGGATTAACAATGCCTAAGAACAAATTAAAAAACAAGCGCGAAACTTGGAGCAGACTCTTTCTTTATCTTAAGAAATATCTGTTTCTCATAATATTATCCGTTTTATTTGCGGGAACAACAGTTGTACTTTCACTATATATTCCGATTCTCTGCGGTAATATTATTGACTGCATGACGTCCAGCGGAAATGTCGATTTCGATTCGATAACGACAATACTTATTAAAATTGCCGTCTCCACCCTTGTGTGCGGTATCTTGCAGTGGGTCATGAATACAATCAACAACAGTATTACATTTTCGGTAACACGAGATGTAAGACATGATGCATTCGAGACAATAACGAATCTTCCTATATCATACATCGATTCACATCCGTATGGTGAAACGGTCAGCTGTTTAATATCCGATGTTGATCAGTTCGCAGACGGACTTCTGTTGGGATTTACGCAGTTTTTCTCCGGAATTATGACTATCATATGTACGATAGTATTTATGATAACAATTAATCCGCTTATTACTCTTGTTGTTGTTTTATTAACACCGTTATCGCTGTTTGTCGCATCATTTATCGCTAAAAAAACGTATGCGATGTTTCGAAAGCAATCGGAAACAAGAGCAGAGCTTACCGCATTTATTAACGAGTCTGTAAGCGGTCAAAATGTGATAAGAGCTTTTTCAAAAGAAGACGATATCCTTGAACAATTCACTGAAATAAACAATAATTTGGAGAGCTGCTCACTTAAAGCAATATTTTTCTCGTCAATCACTAATCCTTCTACAAGATTTATAAATAACGTTGTTTATGCTGCCGTTTGCTTAAGCGGTGCTATAGCAGCTACTGCGGGACTGATGTCGGTAGGTAATCTGACAAGCTTTCTGTCATATGCAAATCAATACACAAAACCGTTTAATGAAATCTCAGGTGTAATTACCGAACTTCAAAACGCTCTTGCATGTGCTGAAAGAATATTTGCACTTATAGATGAAAAAAGATATACTCCGGATGTACCGAATGCTCATATATTCGAAAATGTAAAAGGAAAAGTCGAGATAAAAGATGTTTCATTCTCATATGTACCCGATAGGGAACTTATTAAAGATTTGAATATTAGTGTTGAGCAAGGCGAAAGAGTTGCTATTGTAGGACCGACCGGTTGCGGAAAAACTACTATTATTAATTTGCTGATGCGTTTTTATGATGTAAATTCAGGTGATATATCGGTAGATAATAACAGTATATATACTTCTTCACGTCAATCTTTGCACTCAACATACGGTATGGTTCTTCAGGACACATGGATTATGCATGGAACTGTAAAAGAAAATATCTTAATGGGCAGACAGGCAACCGACGAGGAAGTTGAAGAGGCTGCCAAGGCAGCTCACGCACATAATTTTATCAGACGCCTTTCCAACGGATATGACACTGTAATTAACGATGACGGCGGCGTTTTATCCCAAGGTCAGCGACAGCTTCTTTGCATCGCCAGAGTAATGCTGAGAATACCCCCGCTGCTTATTCTTGACGAAGCTACATCATCTATAGATACGCGTACGGAACTTAAAATACAAAAAGCATTTGCTACTTTAATGAACGGAAGAACGAGTTTCATAGTCGCTCACAGACTTTCCACAATTAAAGAAGCTGATATTATACTTGTAATGAAAGACGGGAAAATCATAGAGAAAGGAAATCATAATCAACTTATTGAAGCTGGCGGGTTCTATAAGAAGCTCTGGGTAAGTCAGTTTGAGAATTCATCGCAAAGCACTGATTGATTATCAATGTAAGAATAATGAAAAAAAATAGTATTTATTATTACACACTTACCATACTCCTGGGTCTGTCATTTCTATTTCTTAACTCATGTGAAAAATCGGATAATACCACTATTGAAACTGAGAATCAAACAACAACGGAAGAAACCATAAACTCCGATACTTCAGCCGAAGCTGATGATACAGACAACGGAAGTTTTGTCTCTGGATATAATTACTCAGGTTATAAACGTCCTACAGTAAAATCAGATAAAAGGTATCTTTCCACAGAGCCTGTAGCTGATGCCGAAGAAGGCAAAATTATTTATACCGTAAACTCAACTAAAGCCGGAAGAATCGAAGGCTGGAAGTCACAGGACGCAAATGAAGCTACAAGAGAAGTAACAGCCGTCGCTAAAACAGGATATAAATTTGTAGAGTGGAGTGATGGTGTTAAAACCGCAGCTCGTTCGGGTGACACAGAAGAAGGTGTGTACGCTGCAATATTCGATTACGATGTCTTTGACATGCCTATCATTGTTATAAATACAAATGACGGTAATGATATAACTTCAAAGGAAGAATATGTTTCTGCTTCATTCTCGGTTTTAGGTTGTGAAAAGAAGTATGAAATAAATTCGCTTGAAACCGAAATCAGGGGACGCGGTAATAACTCATGGAGTTATCCCAAAAAATCATATAAGTTAAAGCTGTCAGTTAAATCAAAAATCCTCGGATTGGGTGACGGTAAAGAAAAGGTTTGGGTTCTGCTTGCCAATCAATGCGACCAATCACTTCAGCGTAATCACGTTTCATTTGAGTATGCAAGAGCAATAGGCGGTATCGCCTGGGAACCTGCATCAACATCGGTTGAAGTTTACCTGAACGGTGAATATCAGGGTGTTTATTTGCTTGCAGAGGATATACGAATTTCTAAAAACAGAGTTGATATTTCAGAGGATAATATTGACGAGATTGATAAAGGTTACCTTCTGGAACTGTCAAACTATGCAAGCGGTGAAATCGCATATGCGGCAAACAGAACATACATGATTCACAGTGACCTTTCAGAAGATAAGGATATCAGACAGCAGCAGCGAAAATTTATTTCTAATTATGTTGACAATGCATA
>CAZWLL010000055.1:0-11810 GCA_964634795.1 uncultured Ruminococcus sp.
ATTAAAAATCAAACTAAGTGTATGCCGTTAATACATGTATCTTTTAATTTCGGCACAAATATTCTCGAGAATTTCAGCCGCTTCAGAATCGGTAACATCTTTTTCGGCATAGCGCAGTTGTTCAAAATCAGATGTTATTTCAGCGATAACACCCTCATTCACTGAACGTTCGACTTTACCTTTGACTTCGCGAGGTGTATCGGAAATTTTAATTGCTATACTCTTTTTCTTATATATCTTCAGCAATACCGAATACGCATAACACAGCTGTTCATTGTAGTCATGCAGTTTTCCGAGCTCACGTATAAATGTTTTGTGATCATCCGTGGCTTCCGCCATGGAATCGTAATCGCGTATTGCCGCATTTTGGATTTTCTTTTTTTCATCCTTATAGTTTAAGAATTCGTCCTCTTCATTCGGATCAAATGAGTTTTTGAAAATTTCTCGACCTATAAGATATGTTGATATAACTTCTCGAATCCATTCCCTGATTTTGTTGAAAAACTTTATAAGAAAACCTTTTCTTATTCCTATATAAACAAACGCGAATACAGCGACAATGAAAATGAAAACACCGAGCAGGTTAGCATTTTCATTTGAAACAACATCTCGCTCGAATTTTGACCTTGCCTCGTCAGAGTCGACATACTCATATTCGTCAGAGCCGTTTGTCGTTGTTGTATGGAAAATTCTGAATAAAATTATGTATAAAATGCTTTTCAGTATAATCCACAAACCTGACAGCAGCACATAAACTATATACGCAACCGCAAGAAACATTAAAAACAATACGAATACAAGAAATACATTGTATAGCCTGGATGACGGAGTCATAACCGAAACTACAGAGCCTCTATATTGTCTTTGCAGATTACTTTGATTGAAAATAAGCAGAATACAAACCGTAAAGACTATAAGCGGCAGAGCAATTACCGCACTGCTGTACATAGATTTGTTCAGTACAACAAAAAATGTTTCGACATAGAATATTGATGCTCCGGCGAGAAGCACATAAATATTCGAGAGTCTTTGAACCGGATAAAACCATATAACTACGCCTGTAATAGATGAGAAAAGATATATAATCGCAAAAAATACCGTATATATAAAATCATACCGATCCATAATCCCTTTTGCAAATAACATCTGCATCGATTTGTCGTATATAAGCAATATCGGGACACTTAATATAATGAGTAATGCTATCGGTATCGCAGAATAAATCGGTTTGAAGCCTTCGAGGACACCGTCCTTGAGAGAGGAGAAACCATCCTCGGATGCTCTTTTATTCTGTAATTTTGCATTTAAGTTTTGCAGGAAAAAGCCAAAGAACGAAAAAGCAAGCGAAAGCACGGGAATAATTATCGCAGCACCTTCAAACGAAGAGCCTAGAAGCAAAACAGACAACGGTATTGCAAACATCGACGCTCCTATAAGCGAAACAAACCCTAACATACGATCAATGAGTTTTATCATTTTTCACCTCTGTGGTTGAAACAAACACGTGCGATATTTTAATAGAATATATTTCGAATTTTACGGTATTGCAATTTACATACGGATTATTCGACATATGTCTTAAAGTGCACTTCTATATCGTTCGGAATAATCATTGCGTTGCTGCTTGCCGATGTAATATAAAAGACACATGATATGCCGTTGCTTCTGAGAAGATATGCGAAGTTAATCATACGTTCACTTAAATACGAAGAAATGAAGATAATATTCCCGCTGCCTGTATAGACATAAGGAGAAGCCACTATTTTATCAAGCAAACGTTCTATCGGCTCTGATATCATCAACTCGATTTTCGCAAGTATTCTGAGTGCCGACAGAATGTTATTCTTACCTCTGAATGACGGAGAAACAAATGTATTGCCGTCGTCATCATCATTATTATAATCAGCATAGATATTTTTCGGCGGAGTATTTGATATCAGCCTTACAGGTATATTCTCGGATGATACCTTATCGAGTATTGAAGCGGCGACAGTTAAACAAAGTTCGACAGGATCACGCATACTCGGCGGACCGGGTATTCCCTTTTCCAAGTCTCTTGACTGCATATTTAATATAATATTAAATGCGTGACGATCGGTAAATTCTTCGTTATTGACCATAAGATGCTCTCGCACCGCTGTTTGCAGCCAATTAATATGATTCATCGGGTCGCCGTATACGTAATCTCTTACTCCTGCTTTTATCAGCGGATCTGAAAGAAGACTGGAATTAACGATAAAGTCACCGCTTGTATATTTTGACTTTGTAAATTCCTCACGCAGGTTGATTGCTTTCGGCAGAACAGTGACAGTCGCGCATGATTTTTTGTCCGGAGAAATAACCTTGGCATTTGTGTTTGAGCCGAAAATGTCATCCGCAATCATTGAAACCGATCCGAGATGATATGTTCCGCGAGTTTTGCATATTACCTTCCAGCGACGTTTTATGGATTGATTGCCGTGGAGTACAAAAATACTGTGAATAATCCTCGGATGTGTTTCTTTCAGAAGACCTGTTTTTTTGTCCCTCTCGTTTATTCTGAATACGAGACCATCGGGCAATTCGGTATCTATCTTAAGAAAAGGCAGCGGAAGAAATTTCTTATTGGCTATTTCTTCGTACACATACACCTCGTCACCTTCGAAAACTTCGTTTGTTGACAATGAAACCGTGTATTCGAGCTTATCAAATGCGTGTTTTCGATATATTTTGGCTTGAAGTATAAAAACAAATACAGCCGACAAAATAATAGATAAATAAATCATATAAGTTAATCTATTTGATAATCAATCCTTTGATTAATCAATCGATTGATTAATCAATCGGGGCTTTTACGGTATTCAGAAGGTCTTCTATTACCTTTTCACCCGTGTCAGTCAACCGTATGGTATTTGATGTCTTAACAAGAATTCTATGTGACAGAACAGGGATTGCAACGCTTTTAACGTCATCGGGAAGCACATAATCTCTTCCCATTACACCTGCATAAGCCTGCGAAACTTTCATTAACGCAAGAGCTGCACGAGGGCTGATACCCAATGTCAGTCTCTCACAATTACGGGTAGCTTCCGCTATATTTAAAATATAGTCCTTTATCGGCTCACTTACCTTTATGTCATTTACAGCGTCGGATGCCGCGCGAATATCATCTTTAGTACATACGGGTTCTAATTTTTCAAGCGGGTTATTTTTGTTGTATTGCGAAAGCATTTCCTTTTCCGCTTTTCTTTCGGGATATCCAAGTGACAGCTTCATAAGGAATCTGTCAAGTTGTGCTTCAGGAAGCGGAAATGTTCCGAGAGATTCTATAGGGTTCTGTGTTGCTATAACAAAAAACGGGTCATCGAGTCGGTATGTGACACCATCGACCGTAGCCTGATGCTCACCCATACACTCAAGAAGAGCGGACTGTGTTCGCGGTGTGGTTCTGTTAATTTCATCTGCGAGAAGTATATTCGTAAAAACAGGTCCGCGTCTGAAAACAAACTCCGTTTTTTTCTGATCGTAGAAATTAACACCTGTTACATCTGACGGCAGCAAATCAGGTGTAAACTGTATTCTTTTCATGTCGGCAGACACCGATTTTGCTAATGCCTTTGCGAGAGTTGTTTTGCCCGTACCGGGAATATCATCAAGCAACACATGACCTCTGCATAACAATGCGACAACCGCAAAACGTATTTCTCTTTCTTTACCGTAAACGGCTTTGCCGACGTTTGCGATAATGCTATTAGCTGTATTTGATATTATATCGAAATTCATGTTTGTACCCTCAATTAAATCTTGCACCCTTTAATTACCTTGGGTAATACTCTTCTGCGTCAACCGGTTCGGCAGTATCGTGAACAGAATCCTTTGTTGTACGTTGTGAAGAGCTTACGATAAAAGTACATGAAGAGGCTTCTATATCCCCGTCTATCATAGTATATATCGCTCCGCGGAACTTTACTGTTTTAGTGATTAGTTTTTTAATCTTTCCTGTGTACGGATTCCATTCCTCAAGCGAATGATTTCCGCGGATAAGTATGTCACCGTGATATTCAGCTCCGGTTGTATTTGTGAAATAATAAATATCACAGCCTGCGAATCTTTTGTGCAGATAATTAATCGAGCAGCCGTTTGCGAGACGTTTGTCAACACCGACTTTAATAAAAGCAGGCAGATGATAATTTACAATACCGGAAAATTCTCGTCTCGGCATATTATTGATATATACATCGGGTGCAATTCCGAAGTTCTCCGTTGCCTGATACAATATGTCTGCCGATACAGATTCCGTACCGTCGACAGAACGCCGATTAGACGGGAAATAATACGCTGTTCCGCCTTTTTCGTTTTCATTTTTATAATACATTTTGTATATCTTATTATTGAGGACATCATCACCGAAAATATATTTTATAATTTCTTTGACTTCTTTGTCCTCATCGGATTCCGATTCAAGCGCGGCGTTCAGTGATGTATATGTATTTGAGCATTCGCATGCAGACGTCGGCAGATTATCTGTTGCTATTACCTTTCCGCCTTCGTCAAAGAACTTTTTAATAATGCGCAAAGCCTTAAGGCTGATGATAGACATTGACGGAAGGATAACCAGCTTGAATTTCATCACGTTTTGTCCGCAGGTTAAGTATAAGATTCCGTTGTCCGCCAGAGCATGCTCTATTATAGCATTCGGATGAATAAAGGTAGAATCTATTCCGACATAGTTAAGGAAATTATTCATAATTTCCATGTAGTCCGCATTCTCAGGTGTTGAAGGATATTCAAAACCGGATACCTTCGATTGATACAGATATACCAAGGAATGAAGTGAATGTATAGGATATAGTATCGCAACCTCACTGATGTGTTCTCCGCCTCTCAGCATGGTTTGAACACGTGTAACAAATGAAGCGTATTCTGTGAGATCATCGTTCTTTGAGAATATAGCTCCCCACACGGGAGTATCGTTTTCAACGATGTCTGTGTTTTCCTTTGTTCTGTCTTCTCCCAAATGCGTAAAAATAAAGTTAACGCCTCTCACAAACACATTCATTGATTCTCGATATATAATATCTCTTGTCAATGTCATGTAGTATTTGAAAAGATCGGCTGTTACCGTATCATAACCCATCTCGTCTGCGGCGCCTGATGCGACTCTGATGCCGTTTAAGCCGTATAAATAAGCAAACGGCATTGATACACCGGGGGCTGACGAATACTTGTGAATCATTTGACCGTCTCCGAAAAGCCAGGAACAAGCTGCTGCTTTGCTTTCCGCCGGGAAGCCGGTACAAAAAACATCATGAGCTTTACAATAATACGAAACAGCTTTAAGGTAGCCTTCAACCAGCATTTTCGCGCGGCAGCTCATCAGCATGCATTTATATCTTCGAGCTTTTTCTCCGAAATCCCTGAACATAAGCGAATAATAAGGAGAGGGATCGAAACCGTACTCCTCCTCAAACTTTTCGTTGAAGGATTCATCCCACATTCTGCGGTTCTGTCCAGAGAACATAACATTTCTGTATATAAACAGTGAAAAAGCACTGCTGTCGGTATCCGATGATTCATCGTTATTAAGCTTGCCGAATGTTGAACGAATGAAATCGAGTGAAACATCATAGTCAAGAGCGTTTATTACATGAGCTTCCATGTCCGGCTCGCACACATATTCCTCGATATTCCAGTTTCCGTCGGGTACCTTCCACTCGAGACAATAATCATGAGCGTATTCGCGCAAATCAAGCACGCTTAAATCCACGTCGTTTACCGCAACTACTGACATGATTTTTCCGTTCCTGTGAAGGTTAATCTTAATTGTTTCTCGTTCCGTACAGGAATACTCGTATTTATTTAATATCTTGCATACTATTTTTTCAGGTGTCGGATGTGCGCTTATATATTCCCGCATTACATATGAATCATCGAGATAACCGATTTTAATTTGGCAGATTTCGGCTTCTTTTTTTATGTGAGAATACATCTCATAATATTTCTCTGAAAGAGCTTTAATCTCACTGTTTTTATCGGTAAACGGAATGATTCCCGTGTAACCGGATTTCTTATATCCCGCAATAAGCTTATCTATTTTTCCCGGAGTAAGACCGCAATCCATCGGAAGATATATGTATGGTCCCACAGGTTCTTTCCCGCTTTGAAATTGCTTTTTTAATGTCAGGGGATCATTTATTATACTTTTATCGTTAATCATATCTCAGTATGCAAACCATTCCGTAAGATGGACATGCAATTCCTTTCAACAATTATAAAGCTATACATTGTTTTATATTATATC
Source organism: uncultured Ruminococcus sp. (assembly GCA_964634795.1). Classification (GTDB taxonomy): domain Bacteria; phylum Bacillota; class Clostridia; order Oscillospirales; family CAG-272; genus UMGS1696. The sequence goes on from CAZWLL010000055.1 coordinate 6,281, forward strand.
ATATAATTGTTTATTTGTACATACGGTTTATCATTTATTTAACTGAAAGAATTGCTTTTGACGCGAGCATTGTTGTCAGATGATTGGATATAACATTCAATAAATAAAGTATCAGTATAAAATTTTAATAATACATTGACTTTCGCATGGCAATATTATATAATGACAATGGTTGTGCAATTTGTGCGAAACACTAATTCGTTCAACGTGTATTTTTAACAGGAGTTTATATGTATGCTCATCAAACAATGGTATTTTAATCCTGCCGAGCCGTTTAAAGTACCGTCGGATATAACGCAATCGTTAAAGGATAAAGGAATCGAAGAATCCGACGTGAAGTTATGTGTTAAGTCTGATCTCAATCGAAGCTTGGTGCGTTCGGACTGCTATTTATTATGTACGGATACTCATATCATAGTCTTATCGGGTATTGTTACATTAAAAAAAGGTCATTCGAAAAAAGCGCTGCGCAATTTCGAGCTGCTGTCTTGGGACGTTTTCGAGCTGTCGGATTTGTCGGAATTCAAGGTAGAAGAACAGATATCTTCCGCGAGATTTACGGCGAAGGACAGCGAAGGACATTACGTTCTGCTCGCAAATCTTTCCAACACATATAAGGAAAACTTCTTTTCGTGTTCCAGATTCATCGATGAACTGAAAAAAGACGGTAAAATTACCCCCGACGAAAAAAAAGACGATTCTCATGACGAGATGTTTTGTCCGAAATGCGGAAGCCGTTATATAGATGACGAACGAAAAATCTGCCCGAAATGTATGGACAAAAATAAGATAATACGCAGAACAGGCGAGTTCATATTTAAATATAAAGCAGAAGTCATTACAATAATCGCGATGCTTGTTTTAACAAGCGCTTTCGGAATAATAACTCCGTACATTTCATCCGGCTTCTATTATGATGAGGTACTTGATAAAGCGGGTAAATATTACGGCGAAATACTTCTTGTACTCGGAATAATAATCGGAACAAGGATTCTGTCTCTGATTCTGTCGATGATACACAGTATCGTTACATCCAAAATCGCCGCAAAGCTTGTTTACGATTTAAAAAAGGTCATTTTCGGTTCGATAGAAAAGCTTTCTCTTTCGTATTTCACCAATCGTCAGACAGGCGGACTGATGACCCAGGTAACCCGAGACGCCAACACAATATACTGGTTCTTCTGCGACGGTGTACCGTACTATCTTGTGAATATCGTTCAAGTAGCGGTAATTCTCGTGATAATGATTATAATGAACCCTCTCCTCACGCTTTTCACTGTAATTACGGTTCCGTTTATCGTGTTGTCAATGAAGTTTTTATTCGGAAAAATGGATAAGTTCCATGCAAAAAGATGGACCCGTTCACGCCAGATGAATTCCATTCTATCCGATATATTGAGCGGTATGAGAGTTGTTAAAGCTTTTTCAAAGGAAAAAGATGAAACAATTAGATTCGATAAAAGCAGCCGTAATCTTGCCGATATCGAACAAAGAACTTCTATATTCGGAACCGTTGCGTTTCCGACACTCGGTGTGCTGTTCTATATCAGCAATCTGATTGTTCTCGGCTGCGGAGGTTGGATGGTAATAAAAGGTCAGATGACTTATGGTACACTGCTTGTATTCATATCTTATATGAATATGGTTTTGTCACCGCTTGAGTCCTTCCTTGATATGGTATATGAGTTTACGGACAGTCTCAACGCAATGGGCAGACTTATTGAAATTATGGATGCCAAGCCCGATGTAGTTGAATCCGGCAATCCTGTTCATTTAGACGTTTGCCGCGGAGAAGTTGAATTCAAAAACGTTGATTTTTCATATGATAAAACAAGAAAAGTCATAGATAATGTCTCATTTAAGGTGAATGCGGGTGAGGCACTCGGTATAGTCGGACATACAGGAGCGGGAAAATCGACACTTGCCAATCTTTTAATCAGACTGTATGATGTAACCGCAGGTGAAATATTTATAGACGGAATTAATGTAAAAGACATCGCGTTCGAGGATTTGCGTCAAAACGTCGCTATTGTATCACAAGAAACGTACCTCTTCATGGGAACTATACTTGATAATATCAAATACGCAAAACCCGATGCTACAGAAGCCGAGGTTATTGAAGCGGCTAAAATAGCAGGTGCGCATGATTTTATTATGAAGCTGCCTGATGCTTATTCAACTATGATAGGATTCGGATACAAGGATCTCTCAGGCGGTGAACGTCAGCGTGTTTCGATAGCGAGAGCCATTTTGCGTAATCCAAAAATACTTATTCTCGATGAAGCTACAGCGGCAATGGATACCGAAACCGAACGCAAAATACAAACAGCTCTTGAAGAGCTCTCTGTGGGACGAACAACGATTATGATTGCTCACAGATTGTCTACTTTGCGTGACGCTGATAAGTTAATAGTAATCGAAAACGGCAAAATTCCGGAAGCCGGTACACACCTCGAGCTTCTTGCGAAAAAAGGTATTTATTTTAACTTATACAAGCTGCAGCTTGAAGCGATGAAAAACATCGGAATCGAAGAATAAAGTGTATATTCGATGAGTACACTGAACATAATATACTAATTAAATGATATTCCCTTTCGGAATATTATCGGAGGAAAAATCAATGGCCGAAAACCAGAATAAATCCAATGCTCTGAAAGAAATAGTTGCCATAAAATACATTACAAAAGATAATGCGAAATTTGAAGTCGTTAACGATTTTATTTCCATGACCGTCTCACTTCCCGATGACGACGGTAAAATCACGGAGAAAAAATACGACAGAATTTTCCTGCATCGTGCTTTCCCGTTTGATTTTCCCTATTCTTATATATCCGTTCTCGATATCGAATCCGTCGAAATAGGTCTTATCGCGGACATAGATGCAATGGGAGAAAATAACGCTAAGCTTTTGCGTGCTGAACTCGACAGAAAGTACTATTCACCTGTTATTAAACAGATTATTTCCACAAAGGATAAATTCGGATATTCGTACTGGAAAATTCTTACCGATGAAGGAGAACAGGAAATCACGCTTCGTGATGTATTTCAAAGTTTGCATAAAGTAAACGGTACAAGAATCTTTGTGAATGATATAGACGGAAATCGTTATGAAATTCCCGATATCGAAAAGCTCGATCGTAAAAGCTACCGCCGTATCGAGTTGTTCCTTTAATTAAGGAAGGAGCAGCAAATGGATAACAGAAAAAGCCTTACTGAAAAAATACGCAGCATAGACCAATCTATTGACGAGAAAGATATATTGCTGCCTATAGGTTTTAATTTGAATACCACCGCTTCAAGGAAGAAAGTTAACGGTATAGCAGCCCTGCTTACAGATCGAATTACGGTATATATCGACAACGAGAAAAAATACGACGTCATATTAAAAGATGTTTCGGAAATCGTATTCAGAAAAGGTATAGGATGTGTCGGCATAGAATATTGCGACAATAAAGGCTTGTGGCACATGCTTTGCCGTTCGGACATGCAGTATATTGACTTATACGCCGCAGCTGCACGTGAAATGAACCGCTATCTTTCAGGCAAGGAAATATCGTACGAATACGAAAAAGAGATAGACAGAAGATGCCCGAAATGCAACCGCTTGTATCGTCCCGGCTCTACCATATGCGAACACTGTGTCGAAAAGAAAAATTATCTTGCACGTTTATGGAAAATCGCCGCACCTTATCATAAACTGATTTATTTATCCGTCGGATTCTATTTCATAATCGCGGCGGCAAACCTTATTCCGCCATATATAAATCGAATACTCGTAGATGACTATATTAACGCAGACGAGCTTCCGCAAGTACTCGGGTACTTGACCGTAATATTATCGATGCTGGGTGTATATCTCGTCACACGGCTTTTGTCGATGATAAGAAGCATTTTTCTTATCAAAGCAAGCAACGGTATTGTCGTAACCTTGCGTGAGATGGTATTTGATAAAATACAAAAGCTTTCGATAGCACGTATTTCCAAACGTACGTCCGGTGAGTTAATGAACCGTGTATCCAACGATACCGCAAATCTTTCACGATTTATATCTCAGGACTTCGGAAGTATGGTTGAGCAGATTCTCATTTTGCTTGCCGTAGGTATCTACCTCTTCTCATATGACTGGCGATTGGCGCTGATGATAATCATTCCCACACCTATTGTAATGTGTTCATACAGATTGTTTCACAAATTCATGAGACACATGTTCCACAGACAATGGCAAATGGAATCACGTGCGAATACTATCCTTCATGATACTTTTTCGGGAATCAGAGTAGTTAAGGCATTCGGTATGGAAAAGCGCGAAATTAAACGCTACGATGAAATTACTCAAGTAGAGCGCGATACCAAAATTCGATCCGAAACCTTCTACGCAAAGATACAGCCGTTTCTCGATTTTATCATGGGAATCGGTGAATATTTCCTGCTCTATTACGTTGGTGTTAAAATCATCGGAGGAGAAATGACTATAGGTGAAATGAGCCAATTTTCATCGTATGTCAGCATCATATACGGCCCTCTGCGCTGGATGTCGGGACTTCCGAACCGCTTGACAAGAATTATGACATCCATTGTAAAAATATTCGATGTCATTGACGAAGAAACAGATGTTGCGGATAAGAAAGACGCCATTGACCACGAAATCGAAGGCTACATAACTTTTGAGAATGTGTCATTCGGTTATGATAAAACATCGTATGTATTGAAGAATATCTCGACTGAAATTAAGCCCGGTGAAATGGTAGGTATAGTCGGAAAATCGGGTGTCGGAAAGTCTACCTTAATAAATCTCGTTATGCGTATGTATGACGTTTCCGAGGGCGTGATTAAAATAGACGGAATAGATATCCGCGACATTTCACAGCAGTCTCTGCGTTCTCAGATCGGCGTAGTCCTTCAGGAAACCTTCCTTTTCTCGGGAACTATATATGATAATATATGCTATGCCAAGCCCACAGCTTCACGTGATGAGGTTATCAGCGCAGCAAAAGCAGCAGGAGCACATAATTTCATTATGAAGCTTCCGAACGCGTATAATACCAAGGTTGGTGAAAGAGGACATACTCTTTCGGGAGGCGAAAGACAGCGTGTTGCCATAGCACGTGCTCTTCTGCATAATCCTAAAATATTAATTCTCGATGAGGCAACTGCCTCACTTGACACGGAAACCGAAAAACAAATTCAGGATGCTCTGCAAAAGCTTATAGCCGACAGAACAACACTTGCCATTGCCCACAGACTTTCGACTTTGCGCAATGCTACAAGATTGATTGTTCTCGATAAAGGTGAGCTTGCCGAAAGCGGTACCCATGAGGAACTTATAAAGAAACAAGGCATTTACTACGGACTTGTAATGGCACAGCGGCAAATGTCAAAAATGTCTTCCAAAAATCAGGCTAAAAGTAATGTCTCCGCGTGAATGATTATACGACAATTTGAACTATCAGGTGTCTAAGGCACCCCAGATTAAGATATAAAATCAAGAAAGGCAAACAAGATGGAAAAATTTATTCTTTTCGACGGCACT
>CAZWLL010000056.1:0-3640 GCA_964634795.1 uncultured Ruminococcus sp.
TCCGCATCATGCTTTACGCAGTGCGGTGTGAAATATACGCATCCGTTTTGTACATTTGTAAATGTTACCGTTCCGTACTGGAACAGCCTCAGCGGTAAGCCGTCATGCTCAAACCGCGCGATATTTTCTCTTGTTCCGTCGGCACTTAGAGTGAACACGTAAACATCCCTGCCGTTGATTCCGTACCCGGGCTTGCTGCTTAACCAGTAGTCTATGCGGTTTTTGGCGTGAGCGTCAGGCTCGCATGTGGTGGAAAAAATGCCTTTGCCGTTTATTGTACTGCCGTATATGCATGTACCCTCAAGCGCACCGACTTTCTCTGTACATCCGTCTGTGCAGCGGTATATTGCGTTCTTTTCCGACGGCGCATCTGTCATGTAAAGTATCCGACCGCGGTCTGCAACCATTTGACATGTGCGGTATTGCTGGTTTCCCACCAAGAACGGCTTCACGGTTTTAAAGTTGTTTTCCGCAAGCCATATTCCCGATTCGGAATTCTCGTCTCCTGTCAGAACGTAAACACTTTGCGCTTCACAATCGGCGAATATGCCGTGAATGTGTCTGACTGTGCCTGCGGGAAAAGTGTACGCACAGCGCCAGCTTCCGTCCATATTTCTTTGGTAAATCGAAACAGGCTTGCGTTCCGTATTTGTGGTGTAGTCCCCGATGACAACGGAATCGTCAAATCCGTCGATGCCGCGTAAAACCGTTGCCGACAGAGGTTTGCCCTGTACGGGAACACTTTCGGCTTTATATTTTCCCGTCATGCTGTTCACAAGATAAATGCCGGTATTTATTGAAATCAGAGCATTCTCATTGTCAATCGGCACAGCCCACCGTGCATCGCAGTGAAGCAAGCGCTCGAAAATTCGAACTTTGCCGAGAGTACCGCGAAGCTTTCCGTTAGGAAGGAAAAAATGATTTAAAGCAAGCAGAGTATCCGTGTCGTAAACCGTGAATCTTCCGCCGCGGCAGCATAAAAGCCGCCCGCTTTGAAAGATGCATAGAGCCTTTCCGTAAATCGGTGTTTTAACCGCTTTATTTTCTCTCATATATGGTATACACCGGGGAGATTTATTATGTTGTGGCAATCCAGAACGATTTTACCGTTCAGCTTGTCCGTGTTTTCTTTAATTTCATTATGCTTAACCATGATAACCACAAAATCCACGTCGTCAAGGAACTTATCAAGGTCGTGGTACTGGTTTTTAACAACATCCTTGGTGATGAACGGGTCGTAAACCTTCAGTCCGGGTGCGAGGTGGCGTTCCTGCGATTCGAGCAGCTGAAGCGTCGGGCTTTCACGCATATCGTCTACGTTTTCCTTGTATGTGAGGCCGTACAGACCTACACGTGTAACGTCAGTCATGCCGTTGTCTCTCATAATTTCGTATATTCTGTTCAGCACAAAGTCCGGCATGCCGTCGTTGGTCTTCATCGACTCGTCTATTACCTTGGCAAGGCTCGGGTAGTCACCTACAAGGAACCACGGGTCAACGCTTATGCAGTGGCCGCCGACGCCGGGACCGGGTTGGAGAATGTTTACTCTGGGGTGCATGTTGCATATGCGTATGATTTCATACACATCCATGTTGTCGTGACGGCAGATTTTCGCAAGCTCGTTGGCAAACGCGATGTTTACGGCGCGAAATGTATTTTCCACTACTTTTGTCATTTCAGCTGTGCGGATATCTGTTACGACAATCTCGCCGCCGCAGAATGAAGAGTACAGCTTTTTCACCTTTTCGCCGATGGCTTTGTCGTCCGCACCGATGGTGCGGTTGTTGTGCAGCAGCTCGTATACCATATTGCCGGGAATGATTCGCTCGGGTGCATGAACAAGGTTTACATCCTCGCCGATTTTGAAGCCGTTCGCTTCGATTATCGGGCGCACATGCTTGTCGATTGTTCCGGGGGATACCGTTGATTCGATGACCACAGTTGCGCCCTTGGGGCAAACATCCATTACGCTCTTGACAGCCGCAACCACATAGCATGGGTCAACCTTTTTGCTGAATTTATCGTATGGTGTGGGAACTGAGACAATGTATGTGTCAGTTACCTGGTATTCTGTGGTGAACTTGATTCCGCCCTTCAGCGCGTCCGCGAAAAGCTCGTCAAGTCCTTTTTCCTTGAAGGTAGTCTTGCCGGCGTTGAGTGTGGCGACAAGCTCCTCGTTGTAGTCCGTGCCTACAACCTCTACTCCGTGCGATGCAAGCATCAGCGCGGTAGGCAGTCCTATATATCCGAGTCCGACAACGTTAATCATTTTTTATTTCTCCTTTGTTTTTACCAAACTGCACAGCTGTTTTTCAAAGTTAAGTGCGATTTGCTGACGGGAATATTTTTCCAGCATCAGCTTTTGTGCGTCTGCGCGGCGGCTGATGTATTCGGAATAATCGCTCACCATTTCATCAAATGCGGGAAAGAGCAATTCGGGGTGATCGGGGGATACGCAGCGTCCCATCTGCGTCTCCGAGACGATGTCGCAGGCATCGCCCTCAGCAAACAGCAGAACGGGACAGCCGACACCGAGAGCCTCGTAAACCTTTGTGGGAATGCTGTCCTTCATGTTGGAATTTCTCAGAGGGATAAAGCTGAGCTTGGCGTGGGAGAGCAGTGTTGTGACTTGCTCGTGCGGAAGAACTCCGCAGAAGAGGACATTGTCAAGCCCGCGCTCTTTCGCTTCCTTTTCAAGCGAGTCTTTTTCCGCTCCTTTGCCGAACAAGAGAAAGCGTACTTCCTTGTGAACGGTGTGCTCCGCTATATCGAGCAAGGAACCGAGTCCCTGTGCAAGGCCTATATTTCCTATGTATACGCATGTAAAGTATTTATCGAGATTATATTTTTCGACAAGCTCGCTGTCGTCGGGAGAGTTTAAAATTCGCTCGTCAAAGCCGTTGCCTACCGATTTTACCTTATCGGCATGTGCTTCACCGCCTTTTTTGCCGCCGAGAGCTATTACATGACTGCGGATTTTCTCCACCTTGCCGGGGGAGACGGTGGTTATCCAGTCGGCGTGCTTGTACATGAAGGCGGCGATTTTCCGAAACACCTTGCAATAGAAGCTGTCGGGAGTAAAGCTGCCCATTTCAAGTGCGACGTCGGGCCAAATGTCACGCACATCGTATACGAGCTTTGCTCTTTTGAATTTAGCGATAAGCCAGCCTGATATGCTCACCAGCGGCGGGGGAGATGTGGTGATTACGACATCGGCTTTTCCCGCCTTTGCGGCAGTGAAAACGGATGTAAATCCGAAGCTGAGGTTATTGAGCATCCGCATGACGGTTGTTTTCTTTTTCATGCGGATTGTGGGAGAATATAAAATTTTTTCCGTTCTGTCTGAGGCATCTCCGTTTGCTTTATTTGCGGAGCTTGTTATGACGACGACATCATGTCCGCGCTGCATAAACGTTTCCGCCAGCACGCTCATGCGGTATGTGCATGCTTGTGCGGTGGGATAATATTCGTCCGTATGAATTAATATGCGCATATATAAGTCCGTTCTTGTTTGAATTGGTGGATTGCGCGTTATACACAACCCATGCATTGTCGGCGGATATAGATCAGCCGAATAGTGAGGTCAACCGCCGCCTCCTCGAGCTTGCGCTTTTTCAAACATCGGAGATGTTTGAAAATT
>CAZWLL010000056.1:3740-11525 GCA_964634795.1 uncultured Ruminococcus sp.
AGCTTAGAATTGTCGGCGGATAAACTTCAGCTGAATAGTTGAGCTAACCGCCGCCTCCTCGAGCTTGCGCTTTTTCAAACATCGGAGATGTTTGAAAATTGCCTGTCGGCAAACGAGCAAGCTCCGTTTTTTAAGCTTAGAATTAACGACGGATATAGCTCAGCCGAATAGTTGAGCTAACCGCCGCCTCATCGAGAATTTCCGTGAACGGAAATTCTCCGTACATTAAGTTTAAAATTGAGGGAGGGGATATATTCCGAATCAGTAATTGAGAGATATATACTATTCTATATTTAGGCTTATCAATGCATGTGATGTGTATGACGCACGATTTACCGAGGTTTATGCTTATCGTACGTTATTTTTATTACCGAGGATTATTTTAGGAATTATTCTGTTTGTCCGATGTATTGTTCGATATATCCATTGCGGTAACCGAGCCTTGTGAGACTCCCTCAACGCTTTCATGCTCAAACAGAATCTTCAATGTAGCGAAGATAATCTTCAAGTCTTCGAAAATGCTTGGATTTGAGATGTACATCAGATCCATCTGCAGCTTGTCGTATGGTGTTGTATTATATTTGCCGTACACCTGCGCATAACCCGTAAGTCCAGCCTTAGCCTGAAGGCGAAGACGAAATTCGGGTATTTCACGTTCATACTGTGCCGCGATTTCGGGTCGTTCGGGACGCGGACCCACGACACTCATACTGCCGGCGAGAATATTAAACAGCTGAGGCAGCTCGTCCAGTCGGCATGAGCGAATAAAGCGACCTACAGGTGTGATTCTGTCGTCGTTGTCACCTGAGGACAGACGTGCCACACCGTCCTTTTCGGCATCCACGCGCATACTGCGGAACTTCAGAATCTTAAACTCCACACCATCCTTTGTAAGGCGTGTTTGCTTATAAAGCACGGGGCCTCCGTCCTGAGCTTTTATTGCGATGGCTACCGCAAGCATAAGTGGACTTGTCAACAAAATAACCGCCGCACTGGAGACAATGTCAAACAATCTCTTGAGCAGCAGAAATTCAGGTGTCGGACTGTAGCGTACCACACGCAGAATCGGCAGATGAAACATATGCATCCGCTTTGCGCTGCTCATGAGCAAATCTCCCGTGCGCGGTATCACATAGGCACTCACGCCGATATCAATGCAGTATTTGAGAATTTGGTTGCGCTCATGGCTGTGTATGCCGCACAGAAAAACCGTGTCAAGGTCATCGAGCTTGTTCATACTTCCGCTCATGAATTCCTCAACAGTACATGTGAACAGCACGTTAAATTTACGGCTCAGCTCGTAATGGTCGATTAAATCATCGATTTTGCGTCCGTGGTCGTAAATAACAGCGGTTTTTTGAGTGGCGAAACGGCTGTAATACCAGCTTTTAGCGCACTTGCACCACAGCAGGCTTAAAATCAGCTGAAGAGCAAATGCGGAAAGTGCGGGAAGAACATTCGGAAAGCTGCCGCTCATCAGGCACAGTACGACAAACATGGAGCCGTCTGTCATGACGATTGCCATAAGCTGGCTTCTGAACATTTCCGAAATGCGGTTGAATGATACAAGGAAAGCATCATATGTGCGTCCGAAAACGACATACAGTATTACGAACATACTTATGAAGCATATGTTGCGCATAAGCGTCTGGAAAACAGCGACTGTGTCTGCGTAAAAGTGCAGCCAGCAGAAAACGAATGGCAGCGCGATAAGAAAAATGTTTAAGAGCTTAGCCAGTCTGAGAGTGACGGCGTGAAACATTCCGCGCGAATTCTTCTTATGCAGCATAGTCATTAAGACTCTCCCCTTTTAACCTGCCGACAATCATGACGGACAGGCTGCTTTCATTAAAATAACATAAATGGTGCCATGATGTGCGCTCGGCTCACCATGGCATCTCTCGAAAATTATTCATCCAACAGACCCAGCTCACGGAACTGAGCAAGCAGGGTATCGAGATCCTTCGCGGCGGTCTGCTCATCTACATCGTATTCCGCAAGCATTGCGGCAAGCAGATCATCCTTCGATACGGCATTTTCAAGCTGCTTAAATACGAAGGCGGATACCTCGTTAAGCACTACGGTGCCGTCGAACTTTGCGATATTGTCTCCGGTAGGCATGACCATGTACTCGTCCACTACATTACGGAGGACGAAACCGCTCTTTATCTTCATGTCTTCCTCTTCCTTTCTGATTTGTTCGGGATGATGGTAAAGAATGTCGTATATTACCGCGGCATCCTCAGCCGTCATACCGCAGAACACTCGGTATACGGGCACCTGACGAGCCATCCTGCGGACGTTCGCCAAGGCCGCGACCGCGGTGTCGGTATCCCACATGGGAATAAAGACCTGCTGTGTAAGAATCTGTCTTGCCTGATTTACGGAGAGACGTCTTACATAGTTCGCGCCGGAGCGGCGCACATCGAGAATGCATTTAAGCGGAAATTCCGCGTCGCGGAAAACCTGCTCCTTGCCGTCCCACGGCACACCGCACGCCGTACAGCCTTCCGTCTCGAGTCTGATTGACGGACGGTCGCCGCTTATCCAGCTTGCTCCCAATCCATCGACCCACGCTTTAGCACGGGTAGATTTGCCCATACCGCTCCTTCCCGTAAAGGCTACGGCATATCCGTCCTTTTCGACGCACGCGGAGTGCAGGGAAACAATTCCACGGTGGCAGAAGCGGCACTCGAAGGCAACGCGCGTGAGAAATCTAAAGTTTTGCACATCATCCTCGGCAACGCCGCACAGCTGCTTCTCCAGGTGCAGATAATCGCCGCTTACCTTAAGAGCGGCATGGGCATTGCTGCGCTGCAGACGGTACAGCCAGTCACCGTCCGCGGCACGGCATATCTGAATCTCCGCCGTATTTGCGACGACCGAGGGATTTTCCTCGAGTACGTCTGTCACGGGGATAGAGGTAATTTCACTTTGAATTTCTCCGAACAACGTCATATACTATACCTGTGCCGATTAGATTTCAGTTTTGTTCAAATGTGTGTCCGCCGCCTGAAGTGCATTTTTCGTCTCCCACATGGGTAACCTGAACTATACATTGGCTTGCCGCAACAACCTGTTCGCTGTACTGGAATTTTACAAGCTCCACAGAGGGGGTAACATAACGTTTTTTCATTTTTCAATATCTCCTTTGAGTTATACTCAGTTTCTTTCTCTCCATAATATGGGTGAAGAACACTCACCTGAATCATCTTTTACGTTTATCCAGATATAATCACATGAAGATGTAGTGCTTGCAACAACCTGTTCGCTGTACTGGAATTTTACAAGCTCCACGCTGGGCTTAATGTAACGCTTTTTCATTTCGAAATTTTCTCCTTTTTAATAGTTATAAAACAGTGACTTCAATGGCTTAGAACTGGTTGTTATACCACTGACAATCTTCAGCTGTAGAGGTATTTAAATAACCATTCCACTCACCACATAATAAAGGATCGCTGTTTGCGACAACCTGCTCACTGTACTTGAAACGAACAAGCTCCACGCTGGGCTTAATGTAACGCTTTTTCATTTCGTAATTTTCTCCTTTTGAATTTTCAGTTGGTGAGAGTTACGCCAAAGCAACTATCGTTTTCGGTATTGCCATAAAATTTCATACCACATGTTAAAGCCTGCTGGCTTGCGACAACCTGTTCGCCGTACTTGAAACGAACAAGCTCCACGCTGGGCTTAATGTAACGCTTTTTCATGATTTTTATAAAGCGCCTCCTTTTTTGTCTTACCTTGATTTATTTAATATATATGTAAACGGCAAAATTCGAATTTCGAATTTCGACAGATTTACGCGAATCGGAATTTATTCCCGCGGTATCGTGAACAGTCCTTCTGCTACCATGCGTTTTCCCCATGCGCATATCTGCGGACTTGCGTGTCCGACCGGCGCACCGGCGGAATGCTCCGATACGCAGTGTTTGCATACGTCATGGTAGTAACAGCCCTCGCATTCGGCAGGGCGGGGAAAGTCAAGCGCGATTTGATTAATGCGCCGCCAGCTCTCCGCAAAGCCGAGCTGCTTTACATCCGCAGGCTCGCACGGGAATGTGTTGCATGGGCGCATCCGTCCCTGCCAGTCTATGGCAAACGCACTGCGTCCCGCACCGCATCGAACTCCGCGATCGGCGGCAGGCTTTTCCGATGAAGAAGGGTCGGGCAGACTGTCGGGGTCGCATTCGGGCTCAATGTTTTTTCCTTCAAGCTCACGCTGAAGCTTTATCATTGCCACGTATGTGTCGATGTTTGCGTCAGCCGTCTTGCGTCCCGTCTCCTCACGCGGTGCAAGGAGTCCCGCGTTTATACTGAAATGAAAGCCTTCGTCATGCAGGAGCCGTACTATATCCGTGCCGTCGGTCATGAATGCGCTCGGTGTCACGGCAATGCTTAACGGGATTCCCGCGTCGCACATGCGGTGAAGGTTTTCCATCACTCTGCCGAACACTCTGTGTCCGGTTACACTCTCGTACGCATCCTCGCTTGCGCCGTATACCGTTACCTGAACGCCTGACGGCGGATGCTGACGGAGAAACGCAACCATGTCGGCGTCCATCAAAATTCCGTTTGAGAGTATGCTTGTCTCAACGCCCAAATTCGCGAGATAACAATAAATCTCACGGAATCCGGGGTATGTCAGACACTCGCCGCCCGTCACACGCGCGTACATCATGCCCGCGTCTGCCGCCTGGCGTATGATATATTTCCATACCTCTGTCGGCATAAGCTGCGCTCCGTGCATCTGCTCCTTGTTGAGGTGTACATAGCACATCTTGCAGTCGAGATTACATAGAGGAGTCAGCTCGAAAGTACCCGAAATCGGCACATTCTTTTCACGAGCCTTGAAATTCATGAAGCGGCGAACCGAGCTGTATCGTCTGTAGTCGGTAATGCCCTCAGCGTCAAGCTGAGCGAGCAGCTCCGCTAAGGTTTTCGGCTGCTGTTCTTCCTCCATCTGTAATCACTTCCTTAATTTCATTTTTCTCAAAATTCGCACCGCAAGTGCTTTGCTCTTCCGCCACAATCGTCGCATGGGCAGGCATGCCATCCAGACTCGTCCGAATGCCCGTGACACTGCCGTGTCAAGCGGAATTGTATGATTGTTTCTCTCGGCACATGTTATCTGTCCCAATACGCACGAGAGCGGCATTACGGAGTCGGGGTTCATGCAATTGTCGCCGAGCGTTTGTACGGTGTCGCCTTTTAAGCGGTATATCCTGTGCACTACATAGCGTCCTGCGGGATGCTCGAACAGCACCACATCCCCGCGAATCAGCGAACGGCTGAGCGGTACTATAGTTACCTTGTCAAGCTTCCGCCGCACAAGGGGGCGCATGCTGTCGCCGTCAAGCGTAATACTTATCGGCAAAACGATGCCTTGTTTTGAAAGCTCGTACCATTGTGGGATTGAGACGCACTTTTCTGTTGTATCTATGCTCATTGTGTTCCCGCCTCCTCGCCTGTGAAGCTCAGACCCATGCTTACCAATGTGTCGGCATAGCCTGTGCCGTATTCCTCCGCGATTTTTTTGTATGCTTCTTTCATTCGCGCGGGTCGGCGGGTGACATCGTGCGCGTCTGTGGCAATCGCGTCAATGGCGCGCGCCTCAAGCATTCTGCGAACGAAGCGCCGCTCGGTAAAGCCTCTCGGACGCAGGACAGTTTCGCAGTTCATTTGATATATAAGTCTGTATTCCTCACGCATATCAGCCGCGCGCTCGGGTGAGCGCAGCAGACAGCGGTAACGCTCGACATGCGCAAGCACGGGAGGGTGTCCCGAGCAGTACAGTCGGTCTGCCGCTTCTCCGATTTCGGAGAGGGATACATATGGGTCGAATTCAATCAATACTCGGCGTGTGTTTCCGAGCGTTGGCAGCTTTCCCGCTGCCAGATGGTCGGGCACTGCCGTACAGTAGTGAATTTCACAGCCTGTCAGCACGGTAATCGGCAGACGATTTCTGCCGCAGTATTCGCATGCCTCACGAAGACGCTCACGATACAGTGCCATGTCGAACGCGCGAAACTTCGGGTAAGCGTGCGATGTCGCGAATACAAGATGTATTCCTTCCTCCGCATCCTGCCTCAAGAGAGCGTACATTTGCTCTCTTGTACGAGGTCCGTCGTCAAGTCCCCACAGCACATGCTGATGCAGGTCGGTAAAACCGTTCGGCTTCATTTGGAATCCGAGCCTTTGTCTGACTTCGCGATGCTCTTGCTGTAGCTGTGGTAGTAGTTAAGGTATCGTTTGGAGCGGTAATAATAATTTCTGTTGCGGAATGACTTAAGGTTGACGCCGTTCATTACCGCACCGAGCACAGGACAGCCTGTTTTCTCGATATTCGCGGCAACATCGCCGATTTCCGTACTGCGTCCCTTGTTATACTCCACTACAAGCACAGCGCCGTCGCAGTATTTCGCGATTTCCATAGCATCCACGATGACTCCGGCGGGCGGTGTATCCACAAGAATAACATCGAAATTTTGCTTCAGCTCGTCTATCATTTCGCCGAAAAGGGGGGATGACAGCAGCTGCATTGAATTGAGTACCTCACGTCCCGCAGGGAGAACATATATACCTTTAAAATTGGTTTCGTAAACTACGCTCTCGAGCTTGCACATACCGGCGAGATATTGCGCGAGGCCGTTTGTTTCAACTCTCGCGAATTCAAAGCAGTAACGGCGTGCCAGTGTGGAGCAGCGCAAATCCGCATCCACAAGCACAGCCTTTTTGCCGTAACTCGCAAGAGTCCGCATGACATTCATGGCGATGCTTGATTTGCCTTCATGTTCATAACGGCTGGTAAAAAGTATCGTGTGAATATCGGCACCGCAGTACGACAGATTGGTGCACAGCGTGTTCATAGCCTCTGTACATGCGTAATCCAGCGTAGGAAAACGGGTAATATCAAGATAATTCATAATCGACCCGCCTTCCTTTTATGCTTGAGTCCGGACAGCTCTTTGTTTTCGGGTATTACCGCCAATGTGGGAATTCCCGCGTAGCGCATGATGTCCTCAGGGGATTTCGGCCTGTTGTCAAGCAGGAACACAAGCACAAGTATACCGACTGACATTATCATTCCGAGAAGTACACCTCGTACGACATAGCTGTTGACACTTCCGCTGCTCGGCGATGTCGGCACCTGAGCGGTGGAAAAAATGCTCGGCTCATCTGTATTCATGTTCTGCACGATGAAGCGCTTGGCGGCGGAAGCAAAAGCATTCGCAATATCCGCAGCCGTTTGGGGATCGGGATAATCTACGGTAATATATAAAATGTGTGTGTCCTCGGGATTTGTTACGGTAAGTATGCTTTGAAGAGTGCCATAGCTGTAATTCGCACCGAGCTCTTCATTGACCATCTCATTTACTTCCCAGGTTTTGAATACCTCCTGGTAGTCCATGGTCAGACCCGTACCGATTTGCAGGTCGGCTATGATGTTGGTACCCGTGGTACCCATGATGCGAAGCTTTGATGTGGCGGAATAGATGGGCGTTACCATATATGCGGCATACATGCCCAATAACACCGCTCCGAGCACTATACCGATTACGATAAAATGCAGCTTGGAGAGAAGGTAGTAAAACAGCTCCACCAGATTGATGCTTTGCGGTACATGCTTCATTCCGCTTTTTTGCCGCTGTTTTTCACGGTTCTCGTCGGATTTTATCGCCTCGGCTCGGCAGCATTCGGTGTCCGTTGTATTTTGATTCATTAAAAATTCCTTTTCGATCAATGATGAAGACAGAGCTAAGAGGAGGGGATTCTCGCTACAGT
>CAZWLL010000057.1:0-11470 GCA_964634795.1 uncultured Ruminococcus sp.
CTTGAATGAGCGAAGCTCATTCGGAATACACCGCTCCCCCCGATTTACTTCAACCCCCCGTGCTAATAACGGCTTTCGCCCCCGCCAACTGTCGTTGGAGAGAAGGTGTAAGGGTCTTCTCGAGATAGGCTAACCGCCGAAAAAGAATACTTTTGGTATTCTGCAGTTGATAAAGTTAACATAGCTTAAAATTTTTGCATCGTCACCAATTTCGAACAGCTTAAACTTCAAGTTCAGGTTCGATTGATGAGTGGGGATGTACTTCAGCTTAATAGTACAGAATACCACCCCACTCCCGAGAATTTCCATGGCTGGAAATTCTCCGTTAGTATGTCTCCGGCTTACGCGAACACGCGCGATGATTAAAACATAAATGTGCGAAGACAGAGTATATCATATTCCGTTTGCACTCCACCGCTGAGCGTAGATTCATGAATAAGCTTCGCTCATTCGGGAGGCGGCTCTGGATGCCTCTGCGCACCCCCGCGCATAGCGGCATATAATTAAAATAAGAAAAGTGCGAAGCACTTTTCTGCTATCTGAAAAGCTTTAAGTTTCAGCTTACTTTATTTAAAGAAGAAAAAAGATAATGAAAAAAACGCGTTTTTTAATATTTTTGCTCACCGCGGTGCTGCTGCTGTCCTCTCTTTCCGCCTGCGGTAAGGAGGTCATCAGCCTCGTGGCTGTCTATAAGGGCGATACCATCACTACCACCGATCACGTGTTTACGACTGACGACTTCGACGTGTACCTCACGTACTCCGACGGAAGCGAGGAGGTCCTCACCGACGGCTACGAAATCACGCAGAAGGGCATGAAGAACGGCTACTACATCATGGATATTACGGCAAAGGGCTATACCGAGGAGGCATATGTCGCCGCCGAGCTTGATATATTCGAGAAAAGCGATGTAGCGGTAGAAAACTGAAATGTTAAAAAGGAGGCTTCGGCCTCTTTTTTCATTATAATGCATATTGTGTCGGCTCGGCGAGCACGCACCATATATGGGAAAGTGAAATATTAAATACCATTTAATATTTCACTTATATTACACCTTGACAAAAAGTATTGCAATAAAAATCGCGTTGTGGTATTATAATCACGCAGGATGAAGATGAATCGGCATCTTCGGGTCCGCAAAAAAAATTCAATTTCTTATAAGGAGCACAAATTAAGATGAAAAAGACTCTTTCACTGATTCTTGCGCTTCTCATGTCCGTTTCTTGCGCTTCCTACATCTTCGCTGACGACGCAGCTATCGCTGACGATGCAGCCATCGAAGAAGAAGCAGCTATCGAAGAAGAAGCTGTTGAAGAAGAAGCAGAAGAAGCTACACCTTATGACCGCGCTATCCGTTTCCTCAATACCTATGGTATTATGAAGGGTATGGAAGACGGACTTCTCCACGCTGAGAAGGCTGTTGAGCGTTATCAGATGGCTCTCTTCACCGGCCGTATTTCTACAGGTTGGGTTGAAGATGACACATGGGAAGATTTCGACGCTAACGATTCCGGTTTCGCAGATCTCGCTGGCACAGCTGCTGAAAATGTATACGGCGCTATGTCATACGTAAGCCAGAAGGGTATCATCGAAGGTTACCCGGATGGAACATTCAAGCCCGAACAGGTTGTTACTTATCGTGAAGCTCTCACAATGGCAGTTCGTACTCTCGGTTATCAGGGTCTCGAATATCCTTGGGGCTACATTGAAAAGGCTATCGAACTCGGTCTTACAGACGGCATCACAGACGTTGCTTACACAGACGTAATCAACCGTGGCGTTGCCGCTCAGATTATCTACAATGCTATGTTCGCTGAAAACTCCAAGCTCGCTCTTAAGAACTTCGGTATCGCTTTCGGTTGGGCAGACGCTATCATCACATCCACAGTTATCAACAACACAACAGTTGATAAGGATGGCAACAGCGTTAGAGCTAACTACGCTGACGAAAAGTATGTAACACCTACCGGTTATGTTGCATTCCAGCTCATCGAAGCTGACGGCACACTCGGTGATGATATTTACTACGCTACAGCAGAATCCCTCGGCCTCGAAAACGGCCACGACGATGAAATCGCTCTCGGCGCTCCTTACGCAATCCTCTTTGCTAAGGACGAAGACGACAACCTCGTTGACATCGTTGACTACGAAGCTTACGAAGCTAACGTAGTTAAGAACGAAGGCAGAACTGACGACGAAGGTACAGAATACGAAGTAGTTGATAAGATCGACGCATACCTCGCTGATTACACTCTCGTTGACAAGTACTCCTCCAAGGTTCTCACAAACTCCGGCAAGCTCGCTAACGAAATCATCGTTAAGTCTGCCGGCAAGCTCACAAAGACCGTAATCAACTACGGTAAGACTCCTTTCGCATTCGATTGGACAACAGGCGACATCCTTGAAGCTACAAAGGACAAGGATGGCAACTACATCGTTCAGAAGGACGCTGACGGCAAGACAGTTGTTGACGCTAACGGCAATCCTATCTACGCTGAATACACTGTAAAGTACCACTACGACAAGGAATTCGATCGTTACTTCGAAATCAAGACAAAGGCTGACGTTGACGGCACTGAAAAGGTTGTTGGTATCTCCATCCTCACAGATGACGATGTTGCTGACCTCAAGGCTGCTATAGACGAAGCTTGCACAGAAACAAAGACAGTTGGCCAGAGATACATTGCTGCTACAATCGGCGGTATCTACGCTACACTCAATTCTTACGAAGATGTTGCTTACGCTACATACGAAGCTTACTCCTACGGCAAGATCGGCCAGAAGGATGACGGTTTCTACTGCGGCAAGTGCGACGCTAAGTACGCTGCTCTCACAATCAACGGCACAGCTACAGATCTTCTTGAATCTGCTGACTGCGGCGCTGACAAGCACGCTGACGGTATTTGGTGGCAGGAAGAATATGCTCCCGTTCTTGACGAAGACGGCAAGATCGAAGAAGCATACGTAATCTACGGCTACAACACCGTAACAAAGGAACTCAAGGTTATCAAGACAATCGAAGCTTACTCCGATGAACTCACAGACGCTGACACATACTATGCTACAGGCGTTCTCCGTGGTTACTCCATCTCCAAGGGTTACGTTGTAATCGGCGAGACAAAGTACTACTTCAACGAAGACTTCGGTGCATTCGATATCGACCAGGACAGCGACGACTATAAGGACGGCGCTTACAAGGCATACCTCTCCAACAAGTTCGACGGTCTCTTCAACCAGTTCGTAAGATATTACCTCCTCGATGGTAAGGTAGTTGAAATCGAAACAGTTGGTGCTTCCGACGAAAATTACCTCGTAGTTGAATCCTACGCTGGTATTTCCTCTGATGGTTACATCGTTGTTAACGGTTACTCCACAGACGACCTCAAGCTCTCCAGATACAGAATCGCTTCCTACGACGGTTGGGACGAAGGCGACTTCTTCTGGTACGGCACAAAGATCACAACTGAATTCGTTAAGGGTAATGTTTATAAGATCACATCCTATGACGAAGAAAACGACCTCTACTACGTATCTGTTCTCGGTAAGGTAACAGATAAGGACGGCAACCTCGTAATCGAAGCTTCCGATACAGTTGACGCTACAATCGAAATCTCCGGCGGTTACAGAGAATACTCTGACTCCAACAAGAAGACTTCCACAAAGAAGCTCTCCTCTTCCGATAAGTACATCATTATCGGCGAAGCTAAGGCCAGCGCTATCAACTACATGCCTATCGCAGTATTTGAAGGCAAGGCTCAGGATGGTTGGAAGATTTCCGGTGAACTCCTCGTTGGCGGTAAGGATTCCAAGACATTCATCTTCATCAATCCTACATACGTTGACGGCTTCAACTATGACAGCTGGAACAACTCCGGTCTCGTTATGATCCTTGATTACAAGGTTCTCGAAAAGTTCTACAATGGTGCTAACGCTGACGAAGGCGAATGGTACCTCAACGGCGCTACAGAATACTCTGAAGTTCTCGCATTCAACTTCTACACAGGCAAGTTCGAAGAAGTAACAGCTTCTACAAACCTCAAGCCTAAGAAGGGCGACATCTATCAGACAATCGACAGCGTTCTCACAAAGGAATACGACAAGGCTACATTCTGGCAGATCTTCGTTGCTATGGGCTCTACATACATGGATTGGACAGTTGTTGACGGTCAGCCTATGGCTACTGAAACATCTGACTACGTATTCGAAGAATACATCCCTGTAGTTAAGGCATACTTCGGCGACGATGCTAAGAAGGAATTCTCCAAGGCAGAAGTTTCCTACGTTCTCGGCGTAAACGCTAAGGCTAACGACCTCGTTAACTCCCTCAAGTTCGTTGAAATCGTATATGACAAGAACGGTTATGTTGCCGGCATCGACTCTTACGGTAAGGACGAATGGAAGGCTGACGTAGCTGACGGTCTCCAGTCCGTATACGGCCACGCTGTATATGCTATCAGAGATGACGGCACAGTAGACGTAGTTGTTTACATCGATCCTAACACTGCTTACATAGTAGCTAAGGACGAAAAGGCTGTTACAGTTGATTCCGATAACTCCATCGACGTATCTGATGACGACGATGCTGCTATCAAGGCTACAGTAGAAGCTACAAAGGTTACAACAACCAAGAACGGCGTTGATACTGTTTCCTACGAAATCAACTCCATCGGCTTCGAATTCTTCGGAAGCGCTATTACAAAGTCCAACCACAAGACAATCAACGACAATGATTGGTATTTCGACTTTGCTAACAGATGCGTTATAGACAACTGGTCAGTAGAAGTTAACGGCGAAAAGGTTTATGACCTCGACGTTGACATGACTGAGTACAACTATGACGGCAAGGAATGCGACTTCCCGAACTGCGATATGATTAAGGCTATCAACGCTGCTATCAACCTCACAGTTGATGCTACAAGCTACGCTGATACAACAGATTATATCACATTCACAGCTACATTCTCTGACGGTACAGAAGTTAACTTTGTTGTAGGTGTTCAGATCAATGCTAAGGGCGAACTCGCTATCGACTTCATCTCTCCCATTACAACAATCAACGATACTGCTGTAAGCTACATCGCTACAAAGGACGTTAAGTAATTTCATCTTATAAGTACACCTTATATAGTATAATTACATAATAAGAACCCTCGGACCGATCTTCCGAGGGTTTTTTGTTGCTTTCATGGCATCATTGTGCTATAATTTATTGTAGTTTTAAGCTGACTGTATTGAAAATTATTGTATAAAATACTTTTCGAAAGTTTTTGAGGAGGTTCGGGGATGGATTTTTTTCCGAAAAAGTTCCTTCCTGCGTAAAACATGAATATCCTGATGGTTACCATGTCGATGAATATCGGCGGGGCTGAAACACATATACTCGAATTGTCAAAGGAGCTCGCAGAACGCGGACATAATATTACCCTCGCGTCATTCGGAGGTGTGTACGCCGATGAGCTGCAAAAGCTCGGCGTGAAGTGCGTAACACTGCCGCTCCATACGAAAAATCCCGCACACGTCATGAAGTCGTATATGGGGCTGAAAAAGCTGATACGTGAAGGAAACTTCGATATCGTCCATGCCCACGCGAGAATCCCCGGTTTTATCGTCGGTATGCTGAACGATTCCCTGACTGTAAACGGAAAGAAATTCCGCTTTGTTACTACAGCGCACCTTAATTTCAGCGTGAATTCTTTCCTCAGACATATCACACGCTGGGGAGAGCGCGTTATGGCAGTCTCGGACGATATTAAAGACTACCTCGTTCGTGAATACGGCTTCCCCGAGGAGAGAATTTATACAACAATAAACGGTATCGATACCGATAAATTTTCGCCCGAACGTGACTTTTCCGCAGTTCTCGAGAAGCATCACCTTGAGAGGTCACGCAAAAGAGTGGTGTACGTAAGCCGACTTGACCCCGACCGTGCCGAGCCTGCGTACAGGATAATCGATATAGCTCAAGAGCTTGCGAAAAAATTCCCGGATACCGATATTATTATAGTCGGCGGAGGCTCGTGCTTCGATGAGCTGAACGGCATGGCTGAAAAAGTGAACAAAGCTGTCGGTCGGAATATAGTAATAATGACGGGCGCGGTCAGCAACGTAGATGAATATTGCGCGGCGGCTGACGTGTTTGTGGGAGTGTCACGCTCGGCTCTTGAAGCTATGTCTGCCGCTAAACCTGTTATAATAGCGGGCGGGCAGGGCGCACTCGGAATCTTCGATGAGAGCAAAACAGAAGCCGCCGTAAGCACCAATTTCTGCTGCAGAGGATACGACAGCGAAACAAACGAGCAAATGCTCGCGGATATAGAAAAGCTGCTCGAAAACGATGAGCTGAGAGAGCGTCAGGGCGTGTTCAACCGTGAGTTTATAAAGAAGTATTATACGGCATCCCGCATGGCTGACGACTACGTAAAAATGTACGAGGACACATTAAAATCCCCCGTATGCTTCAAGGGAAAGGCGGACGTTGTAATAAGCGGTTACTACGGCTTCGGCAATATGGGAGACGAGAGCTTGCTTGATATTATAGCGTCATCCCTCGCGCTTGAATATAACGGAATAAAAATCGCGGCTCTCACAAGACATCCGAAAGAGGACAGCGTGAGAACGGGTCTGAAATGCGTGTCGAGATTCAATTTCTTCTCTGTCGTGCACGAGCTTGCGGGAGCACAGGCGCTCATCTCCGGCGGCGGCTCACTCCTGCAGGATAAAACAAGCAAGAGAAGCTTAAAATACTACGCATACGTCATAAAAGCGGCGGAGGTGCTGCACAAGAAGGTGTACGTTTACGCAAACGGTATAGGCCCGATTCTGTACGAGGCAAACCGAAAGCTGACGTCAGATGTTGTAAAAAAGGCTGATATAGTTACGGTGCGTGACAGCGGATCGCTGAACGAGCTTGTCTCACTCGGCGTGCTGAGAGAAAAAATAACGGTGAGCGCAGACCCGGCATTCCTGATAGGTGAGAGAATAGGCGAGAGAGCGAGAGCATCTGCCGAGAGGCTGACTGAGGCGTATTCGGAGTTTTTCGCGGTGTCCGTCAGACCGTTAAACGACACTAAGCTGACGCAGAAGGATGAGACTATGCTCGCGCAAACGGCGGCGGCAGTGGAGAAAACCGCAAAACGGTACGGCATAACTCCCGTGATAATTCCGATGCAGAACTCACGCGATACGGAAATATCGAATAAATTAAAGTATATGCTTGAGAAAAACGGCGTAGACGCGCCGATATATATACCGAAATCGGCGGATGAGCTGATATGCGTGCTTGAGAAGGCGGACATGGTAATAGGAATGCGCCTTCACGCCGTAATTTTCGCATCATCCGCATCAACGCCGGTAATAGGACTGTCGTACGACCCGAAGGTCGAGGCATTCATGAAGGAGCTGGGACAGGATTACTGTATTGATTTGAGCGGCGAGATTACAGCAGAGCTCGAATCAAAGCTGACGGAATACGCGGACGACATAATGAGGAACAGGGAGAAAATAAAGGCTGAAATTGACACCGTGTCGGCTGAAATGCGCGCCAAAGCCGAGGAAGACGTGAAGAGGCTCGGAAAGATTTTATAAACGGCATAAAAAAAGAGATAACGCAAATTATCGTTATCTCTTTTTTGTTTTTTACTGCTTGCTTTCGCCGTTTTGATTATCGTCTTTTTTCTTTTTCATCTCCGCCGTTTTCGCTTTAAAATTCACCTCAGCGGATTTGTACAGCTTGTGCGCCTGCAGCAGTATTTCTCCGCCTATATCACGCTTGTTTTTCTTCACTACAGCGTCATCATCATCCTTTTCTATAACGATTCCGCGTGTGTCAAGCCGTGAGTGAACGTTTTCTCTGAGGAGCGTGTACAGCACTGAGAACAGCGGTATAAAGAGAATCATACCGATAATACCGCATACTCCGCCGCCGATGATAACCGCGGCAAATGTCCATATCGGGGGCAGGCCGACCGAGCCGCCGACCACACGCGGATAAATCAGGTTGTTTTCAAGCTGCTGGATGATGAGAAACATAACGAGAAACCATACCGACTTTATCGGATCATCTATAATCATAAGAAGCATTCCGAAGAAGCATCCGAGGAAAGCACCGATATACGGTATTATAGCTGTCGCGGCTATAAGTGACGAGATTGCGAGCGGATACGGAAAGCCGAATATGTTCATCGCTATAAAGAACATCGTACCGAGAATAATACATTCGAGACACTGCCCGCTTATAAAGTTTGAAAAGGTCTTGACTGACAGAGCGCATATTTCGCACAGCATGTCGGCTGTTTTTTTCCTTATGTATGCGTATGTCATTTCCTTCAGCTGACGCTTGAGCTTACGCTTGTTCGAGAGAATGTACGCGGCGAAAATTATCGATGTAAGAGCCGTGAATATTCCGCTTATGATGGATGACGCTCCGCTTATGATAGATGACAGACTTGACGTGAGCTTATCGGCAAACTGTACGGCGTATTCCGACAGCTTTTTCACAATTTCGGTGGTGTCGAGATTGTCGAGCCACTGCACAACGGGCGTTGTGTTGATGCCGTATTTCTCGAGCCCTTCCAGCCATTCGAGCATTTTCGGGAAATTCGACTGAGCCTTTTGATATATGGTTTTGACCGATTCGCCGAGCTGCGGGAATATCGAATAACACAGGATGTATATTATAAGCAGCGCTATAATGAACGTGAGCGCGAGAGAGACGGACTCGCATGCGCGGCGGCTGATTTTCTTATGCCTTTTCTCGGCTATGTGGTTTATCAGCTTCTCAAGCGCCATCATCGGAGTGTTCAGTATCAGGGCGATAAGACATCCGATTAAAAGCGGTGATACAAGGCTTAAAATCGAGCTTACAACCGATGACAGATCACTCAGATGCGTCAGTATTACATAAAGGATTATACCGAATGAAACAAGCTTTACGGCAAGAAAGAACACATTGTTCGGTGTAAAGCGGTCACGGCTGTCAATGTCGTTTTTGCGTTCGTTTTCGTCCATAAAAGTTCTCCTATTGAAATCGGGACTTTGTCTATGCCTTTTTTTATGCCTTCGTTTATGCCTTCGTCATATCATACTGCGCTCTGATGCCGCCTATGAATTTAGGTCTGACACGAGCGGCGAGAAGTGATGCCGAGCCGATTTTGTTGTTCGTGAGGCGAACGGGAACAGCAACCTCCTTAAGGTGCATTCCTATAAGCGTTCCGCCTATGTCAAGTCCGCAGTCCGCTTTTATGTGCTCGAGAGCTATCGGATCGGACGCGTGCTTGTACGCAGCCGTAGCGAATGAGCCGCCTGCTTTCGGTTGAGGTACGACATTGACTTCAGCCATAACACCGCATTCAAGAGCGGCTTTTACGGCAGCACGTTCTACAATTATGGCACGGTTCAGATGCTCACAGCACTGCGCCGCGATAAAGACACCGTGCTCATCTGCGGCTTTTTTCAGCCCGCCGTATATTTCCTCCGCCGTCTCGGGAGAGGAGTTGTGTCCTATAGTTCCTCCGCATACCTCGGATGTCGAGCATCCGACAACGACAACAGCTCCCGCTTTTACGCCCGAGAGCTCAAGCAGTTCATTCATAGCGGCATATGATTCTTCGAAAACAGACATTTAAAGAAGCCTTCTTTCAAGTAAATAGTAATTTTGAGGATGTATCCTTAAGGGATTATCCTTAAGGGATAGATGATTAAATCGAGTTTTTTAATAAAACCGATGGTTTTATTACAAGTTAGTGGGTTTAGGCAGAAAGTGCGAAGCACTTTTCTTCTTTAATTCAGCGCTTTCCGTAAGGATGCTCCTTAAGGCGCATCCTTACATCTCCGACGCTCGGTGAAAAACTTTCTGAGCATCGCAGACGATTCACGGCTGAAATTTTCACATATCCGGACATTCGGCTTAAATCCGAGTGGCAGGGACTGCGTTCGTATAACCGAACCCATCGCCCCCGCTGACGCATCACGCGCGGCAAATACCACGCACGGAATGTGAGCGTTAATTATAGCTCCCGCGCACATAGTGCACGGCTCAAGCGTTGCGTAAAGCACAGTTCCCGTGAGACGCCAGCCTCCGAGAGAGAGACACGCTGCATTTATTGCGTTTGTTTCCGCATGAGAGAGAGCGTTTTTTTCACGCTCCCGTCCGTTTGCGCCGCACGAGACTATTATTCCGTCCCGAACAATAACGGCCCCTACGGGGACCTCACCGTCATGAGCGCATGCACGTGCTATCTCCATTGCAACGGACATAAAGTATTCGTCGCGCTCCGATATCGTCATACCGCGAACAGCATCGCGCCTGTCGGGAGAAGACATTATATCACGGATTACGTCTTCCGTCATTTATCGCTCTCCTGTATTGAACTGTCGGAATTATCGGGTGTGTCGCAATCATCGGACGGTATGTCTTTTTTCTTCTTGCCCGAACGTGCGACTTGCACCGCGAGAGCGGTGATTCCGATTACGCATACCGCAATATCGACGGCAGTGCGCACCGCTGAGAAGTCCGCGAGTACGGTAATATACAGCAGTGAGCGAAGGTTCATAAGTGCGTGAGCGGCGATTGCCACGTACCATCTTCCCGTAGATTCGACGAGTGCTCCCAGCACGATTCCGCAGAACAGGGCATTGAACATAGCGCCGACCGTATTGTGGTCAATCGCGAACATCGTAGCCTGAGCTACCACGGCAAATACGGGAGTAAGCTGACGTAGCTCCTCATAATAAAGATGACGGAATAAAAATTCCTCGACTGCGGGATGGATTATAACAAGAGAGATAAAATATACGGGTGTGAAGGTGTATGACGAGTCGATGCCGTCACCGAGGAACGCCGAGACGGCGTACATAAGACCGATCATAAAGCATAACGCTATAACGGTGAAGGTTACGCAGGAGGGAATGTCTCGTTTTGTCATCGGTGGTACGGGATCGCTTATTTCCGCGGTATCCTCGGGAGTGATATCCTTCGGCATTATATAAAACACCAGAACAGCTGCGGCGGAGGATATAATAAACACAATCAGCGACGACAGATACGGATCTATAACGCCTCCCGCGATGTCGCCCATCAGCAAATCAAGCAGACGTACCGTAATCAGCATGAGTATGAACGATGTAAGCGAATGAAGAAGATATGATATTTTTTTCTTATACATAACGGCCTCGTATAGGTACAAATATACATAATGAATTATATCACAACATAGACCTTAATTCAATTAAATATAGATTAAGGAAATATAAAAAACAAACTCGGAAGAGAGGAAATCTCTTCCGAGCATTGGTAGATTCAGAAACTGTAATTTAGGTGAATTACGCACAAATCGAGTGGGAATAATCTTCAGCCAAATAGGCGAGACAACCATCCCACTCTCGAGAATTTTCATGACTGAAAATTCTCCGTTTTTTAGGCTTAACAGTTGAGTGGGAATGATCTTCAGCCAAATAGGCGAGACAACCGTCC
>CAZWLL010000058.1:0-11054 GCA_964634795.1 uncultured Ruminococcus sp.
AGGCTGTGCGATTTATATGAAAAAGCAGTAAAAGAAAAGTGAGGTATAGATATGACTCACATCCTATTTTTCATTGAATCCCTCTCGGGCGGCGGGGCGGAGAAGGTTCTGCGCAATCTCGTGAGTGCCATGAATCAGACTGAGTTCGACGTTACAGTGCAGACACTGTACCGCGAGGATGCCGAAAAGTATCTCGTACCCGGGATTCACTATAAATATTGCTACGCCAAACATAACCGTGTGAGTGACTTGCGCATGCGTGCCGAGGCGGCGGTCGGTCTGACATACCCGCTTCATATAAAAGGAAACTACGATATAGAAGCGGCATACCTCGAGTGCGGCTCCACAAAAATAATGTCAGGCTCAACGAACAAAAATGCGCTGAAGCTGGCGTGGGTACATTGCGATTTCAAAAACAGATTCGTCGATTTACCCGCTTTTGTCAGCGCAACAAAAAAATATTACGAAAAGTACGATTACGCCGTTTGTGTTTCAAAAAACGTACAGCAAAGCTTTGAAGAATTGTACAAAGACACTGTGAAAGCAGTCACCGTATATAACACAATCGATGATGAGGAAATACTGCAAAAGTCATTGGCAGAATTACCAAATGATATACACAAAACACGCCTGACTTTAGTGATAGTGGGCAGACTGACCCCCCCAAAAAAACTATCGAGGGCTTTAAACGCACATAAACGCCTTCTTGACGACGGTATAGAACACGATTTGTGGATTATCGGAGAGGGTGAGGAACGTCCGATGCTGGAGGAATACATTCGTGAAAATCACCTGGAGAGCTCCGCAAAGCTGCTCGGTTTTCGCGAAAATCCATACAGCCTGATGAATGCGGCGGACCTTCTCGTATGTTCTTCTGTGTTTGAAGGCTTCAGTACATACATCACCGAGGGCTTAATACTCGGCAAGCCTATTGTCACGACAGATGTGTCGGGAATGCGTGAGCTGCTCGGTGAGAGCGAATACGGTCTGATTACCGAAAACGATGATGACGCCTTTTACATTGGCGTTAAAAGAATGCTGACCGAGCAGGGGCTGCTTTCACATTATACTGAAATGTCCGGAAAGCGCGGCAGAGACTTTAAGAGAGAAAAGCTCGTAAAAGCTACGGAAGAGTTTTTCGAGAGGGAATTACAAAAGAAACGGGGAAAGTAAGATTGGGCGTCAAGGTCTATTACTATATGGTTGCGGCTGTATTGCTGTTCGCGGTAATCCTTCCGCAGCACGGACGACAAAAGAAAATATACATCACGCTCATGGCAGTCCTGCATACTTTTGTCTGCGGTTGGAGATATATGTATCTGACAGGAGACCTGCGAAAGTATGCGTGGGGTTATTATACGATTACGGAATACGGCTGGTTCAGCGAGGATGTTTTTCAAGGAGGACGAAATTTCGGCTTCTTCTGGCTGCAAAAGCTGTTTTCGACATTGTTTGACGGAGATTTCCAGATTTTCCTGATTTTTTTCGCAATTGTAATCGAGGTAATTCTCGCAATTGTAATATACCGTTACGCACCGTTGCCGTGGTTTAGCTATCTCTTGTGGAACTGCTTCGGATTTTACGTTTTCGGCTTCAGTGCGATTAAACAGGCATTCGCAATGGCACTTTTGATGGCTTCCTTCATCGGAATAATGGAGGAGAAACCTAAAAAATTCCTGTTGTGGACAATTCTCGCGGGATGTATTCATGTTCCCGCATTAATATTCCTGCCTGCGTATTGGATTGCGAAAAGCAGATTGAATATTAAAAAAATTTTAATCTATATAGCATCTGCGGCAGCGGTTTTTGTTTTCAGGAACCAAATAGTCGAATTCGTCAGCAGCTTCTATTACGATGAAACTGACTACTTGGTAAATACTCATGTCGGCGGTCGTTTCCTTATGATTGCGGCAATGCTTGCCGCCGGAATAATGCTGCGAGGCTTCTCGGGCAAAAACTTCTCGAAGATGTTTAACTTGATGGTTGTCGCCGCGGTTTTGCAGATGTTCTCGGGTTTTGACAACGTGTTTACACGCTTGACGGACTATTATTTTCAGTTTCTGATTCTATATCTGCCCATGATGTTCTATCCCGAAAAGGACGAGATTATAGCCAAAAGCAGACATATTTCTTTGACAAAACAGCAGCGAATGGTGTTGATTTCATGTGTAGTTCTCCTGGCTGGTATGTACTATTACAAAACAAATCTCGGTCAAACTGCAATTTCGGACTATGATAACTATCTCAACTACCGCTTCTGCTGGGAGGTGCAGTCATGACGTTTTCGGTGATAATTCCATGTTATAACTGCGAAAAAACCTTGGAAACCACTGTTGACAGCATTCGCATGTCAGGCTTGACCGATTACGAAATCATACTCATCGACGACGGCTCCACAGACGGTACAGCGCAACTATGCGATAAGCTATGTTCGATGTACAAATATATCCGCTGTATTCATCAAGAGAACGCAGGCGTATCCGCTGCCCGCAACCGCGGTATTGATGAAGCAAAAGGTGAGTACGTGTGGTTTGTCGATTCGGATGATACTATTGAACCATTTAATATGGAAACGATTACCCAAGCTGTTTCAGAAGGAATCGACTGTATTATGTTCGGTATGCAGTTCCTGTATATGTGGCATGGTCGATTGATTATGAAGGAAAAACAGTCATGTGGCATTATGTGTAATGTAAAAACAGATTCATTAGCAAATCAATTCGTTGAACTATTTAATAAAAATTACTTCACAACAATGTGCAATAAGTTTGTGAAAAAAACAATTATTTTTGAAAACAATCTTGCTTATGACATATCGTTAATCAATTATGAAGATTTACATCTTTGTTTGAATATTATTTTTAATTGCAAAACACTTTTAGCTTTACCTGACACCTACT
Organism: uncultured Ruminococcus sp.; assembly: GCA_964634795.1. Lineage (GTDB taxonomy): Bacteria > Bacillota > Clostridia > Oscillospirales > CAG-272 > UMGS1696. Next base: position 2,901 of record CAZWLL010000058.1, read on the forward strand.
ACCAATACATCAACACTTTCGGACATGACCATACAGTGGATAGAATTCAAAGAATACCGAATATCATAACATATACAGACAAGGTAGTTGCTCCGTTTTATGCATTGAATAATAAGCTTAGCCAAAACGGTTGTGCGGTAATTGAAGGCTTAAGTGAAATTATACTGCGACTTTATATGGAAGCTGTTTATTTCAAATTACAAACATCCGATATATCATCTATAAAACAGCTTTGCTCCGATATACGGAACAGCAAAATTGTCCATAAAGAGGAGCGTTGTATAGAGAAACTATCTAAAGCAGATAAGCGACTGTACAAATGGATGATGAATAATTCGTATGTAAAAATTTTGCTTTTCATGAAATATCGTGCTGTACGCAAGGTTGGAAGCCGTATTTACCGTATTATGAGAAGCTATTTGGGAATATAGTATGAAAAAAAGAACAATCATAGAGCGTCTGTTTTGGTCACCCAATTTTTTTACGATTGCTGTTCGCAAGAGAAAAGCACAGGAAGCACCGATATGGAAACGTAAATACTTTAAATCTGATTATGTGTTACCTGCGATGCGTGATTATTGGGTTGCTGACCCAATGTTGGCAGAGTATAATGGAAAAACATATATGTTCTATGAGGCTGCACATAAAAACAAAGGTCGTATCGAAGTTGTAGAATTATATGATAACGGAACCACATCACAGCCGATAGTTGCATTAGAACGTGAGTACCATTTATCTTATCCGTTCGTATTCGAATATTGCGATGATTGGTACATGATTCCGGAATCTTGTGCTATTCATGAAGTTCAACTACTGAAAGCAACGCACTTTCCGGAAAAGTGGGAATATGTAACATCTCTGCTGAACGAAAATGCTGTGGATACAACTGTACAGAGCGTTAATGGTAAGTACTTGATGCTGACTTTCATACCACATGATAAAGGAGAACAAGTTGTACCAAAGGCATTTTGGCTGGACTTATGCGGTGATATCAAATTAACAGCTATTTCATGGACAGATTTCAATCAGCTTCACGTTCGAGGTGCAGGAAATATAATTGTTGATGATGAGCAGTATATACGCCCCTCACAGATTAACCAGACATCAAGTTATGGAGATGGTATAATGTTTTCCGAATGTCGGTGCTCTGATAAAGTATATGAAGAAAAAGAAATATTTCGCATGCTTGCAGAGGATTTGTGTATTCCAGGCTGGAAGGTGGACGGACTCCACACATATGCCGCTACAGAAAAATTTGAAGTAATTGATATTCGATGCCAACTTCCTGATCCATGGAAAATCCTTAGAAAGGTATTTAGAACATGACCAACCGTCTCACTTACATTGACAACACTCGTGCCGTTCTCATCACCATGGTGGTACTCGGTCATATTCTAAACTACGCTAATCCCGAATACAGCATTCTTCCGTATACATTAGCTCAGGAATTCATGAATTCCTTTCATATGCCCGCGTTCTTCCTGTTGTCGGGTATGCTGACCGACAGTACTAAGTGGCGAGAACGTTCCGCGGGTGTGTATTTTCTGCATAAAGTAAAAACACTCCTTGTTCCGTATCTGTTCTTTGAATGTGTAGCGATTATTTATAAGCATTTTGTTCTGCATTCGGTTTCTTTATCCGAAGGACTGCTGATGATGCTCACCGTTCGATGCAATGTCGGTGCAGACTGGTTTCTGCCCGCGATGTTTTTCGCGTGTGTGCTGTATTATCTGTATATTCGTTTTCCGAATAAACTCGCGTGGGGAATAACAGGCGGTGTACTCCTTATTTTGCTTAGGTTTACGCCATCGGGACATGTATGGACGCTTCTGTTCCGCGGAGCATTAGGCTTTTGTTTTATGCTTGCGGGAAACCTTTTGAAAAAGTACCTTACCGTTTTCAAACGGTGGAAAATTTGTACTACGTTTTTGATAACAGCAGCTGTTTTGGCATTGTATCTTAAGCTTCAGCTCGGCAACAGCTTCTACGATGGTGTTTTACGTACTCCTGTTTTGTATCTCATAAGCGGAACCTGCGGACTTTATTTTGTAATGGGCATTGCACGGTTGATAAAAATGAAGTGGCTCGGCAAAATCGGCGAGAATGCACTGACGGTTATGGGAACACATCAGCTTGTGCTGTATACCGCTCCAAACAGTAGCAGTCCGCTGTGGGTGCTCGGAATGCTGTGCCTTATTGCCGCTGTGGAATTTATACTCATACTTGTGATAAATCGCTTTTGCCCGATGCTTGTCGGCAAGCACAGAAAGGACGCGTAATATGACTGAGACAAAACGTCAGACGGAACTTGACATTTTTGCGCCTGCTTGCAACACTTGCGGTGATAATGATTCACGGAGGATTGGGTATCCAAACCGACAGCGAGATAGTTAAACATATTTACTATGGAATACATGCCGCCATTGTTTGGTGCGTACCTGTATTTTTCATGATTTCCGGTCGCTTTTTCCTTGATCCCGAAAGAAATGTACCGCTGTGCAAAATTCTGACGAAATATATCCCGCATATCATAACGGTTTTTGTCTTTTGGACTGCGGTATATACAGTTTACTATAAGCTGTCCGGCGCATACGATGACCTTAACATATTCGGTATAATGACACAGTTTATAGAAGGACCGTATCACTTTTGGTATCTTTACACACTGGTTGGACTGTACATTATTACACCTTTTTTGAGAAAAATAGCGGAGAACAAACAGCTTCTGGTTTATTTTCTGATTTTGTTTGTTATTCTGAATGTTACAACCGAATACCTCGTTTATTTACCGAAGGTCGGAGATATTATTCAAAGCTTTGCCGATAAATTCTGCTTGAGCATGGTAATCGGTTATGTCGGATATTTCATGCTCGGGTATTTCCTGTGGAGCATAAAGGACAGCGTGACAAAACACAGAGAGTTGATTCTTTACGTAATCGGCATTATGTTTTTTATCGGAACTATTCTTGCGGAAGCACTTGTTTCTCCGGAGCTTCGGGAAGCCGATTTTGTAAAACAGTACATGAAACCAAACGTGGTAATATATTCAACGATTCTGTATTTGTTCTTCATAAAAAGAGTATCGAAAATCAATTTTTCAGAAAGAGCAGTTAAGATTCTTGCGTTTCTTACCGAGATGGGATTCGGTATTTATTGTGTACATGCTCTTGTAAATGAACTGTTCCAAATTTCTCTGCCTTGCTCAAGCCTGAGAGTAATCTGCATTTACTTAATAAGCCTTGTACTAACCTATTTAATTCGCAAGATTCCTTATATAGGCAAAAAAATAACATGAGGTAAAATGATGGATATAGATTTTGTTGTTCTGTGGGTAGACGGAGGAGATCCCGTCTGGCAGGCGGAAAAAGCAAAATATCAAGGCAAGACAACGGATGACAGCAATTCCGCAAATCGTTTCCGTGATTGGGGCCTTATGCCGTACTGGTTTCGAGCTGTCGAAAAGTTCACGCCGTGGGTACGCAAAATTCACTTTGTTACATGCGGTCATGTACCGGCATTCTTAAACCTCAACCACCCGAAGCTGCACCATGTGAAGCATGCGGACATTCTTCCGACAGATGTACTGCCTACGTTTAATTCACAGGCAATCGAAGCGAATATCCACCGTATAAGCGACCTTACCGAGCACTTTGTCTATTTTAACGATGATATGTTTATAATACGCCCGATGTCAGAGACAGCGTTTTTCCGTGACGGTTTGCCTTGCTCATACGGTGGGGAATATCCGATTGAACTTGTAGGCGAGATTGGTATTTGGCAGCATGCGGCGGTGAATGACCTTGGTGTAATAAACGCAAACTTTGACAAACGCGAGCAGGTAAGGAAATACAGTAAAAAATACGTCAGCCGTGCTTACCGCTGGCAGGATAATATACGTACAATGGCTGCTGAAAAGCTTTTTCCGAACTATTTCACAGGATTTAAAAACCTTCACGCTCCCGCGGCTTTCACAAAAAATACATTTCAAGCCGTTTGGAAGGCGGAGCCTGAGCTTCTCATAAAAACGACCTCGCATCGATTCCGCGGTGCGGACGAGGTAAATCAGTGGGTATTCCTATGGTGGCAGGTGGCAAGCGGACAGTTTTCGCCGTTCAATACTGACAATGTGGTGTCCTGCATAGACGAGAACACAATAAGTGAATTGTGCGACACCATAAAGGAGCAAAATCATGACATGCTTTGCATAAACGATCCTGAAGCACCGGTAAATTTTGATATGCTGTCCGCACGGCTTCATGACGCATTTGATAAAATTTTGCCTGAAAAAAGCGGATTTGAATTATGAAAAAAAATAAGTTCAAGGATATTTTATATGTTTTTGAGTTTCATTGTACCTGTCTATAATACTGAGAAATACATAGCGGAATGTCTTGATTCCTTGATATTACAGGATGTTCCGAGTGAAGAATATGAAGTTGTCTGTGTAAATGACGGCTCAACAGACGGAAGTTTGAGTATTTTAAATTCATATTCAAAAAAATACCCCAATGTTAATGTGATTACTCAGAAAAATGCCGGAGTTTGCACCGCAAGAAACACAGGATTGTCAAACGCCAAAGGTGAATATATCTGGTTTGTTGACTCGGATGATTGTATTTTAAAGAATTCAATATCCCACCTGATAGAAGCAGCTTCCGATGAACCTGATCGTATTATAATCGGAAACTACCGTTTTACCGACGGAGAAGCACCGTTTGATAACCTGGAAACAAAACAGAAAAATACCATATGGTACGATTCAAGTGCATGCCGAAGCGTTTTCAAAAAATCATTTCTCGAACAGCATAAACTATCCTTTCATTATCCTGAGCTTATATACGGTGAAGATGCGCTGTTTATGTATGAAGTGAAATACGCTGAACCTAAAACCATAATCATTAATGACGCGTTATACGGTTATCGTGACCGCGAAAACTCCGCAAGCCATATACTGTCGGATGAGTCGCTGAAGAAACAGCTCAAATCTACGATACGTGAAGCGGAAATAATGAAAGAATATTATGAATCCGGCAGGAATGATTCTGTGACTGCCGACCGTTTTATGTCATACTTGTACGGGGCTTTATATCATATCGCCGCAATGCCGAAAGCGGGGGGGGACAGATATGAATTTCTGTGCTGTTTGCACAATAAAGGATTGTTTCCATACCGTCGTCCCAAGTCGTGTACTATACAGCGTTCCTACCAGTTGAATCGCGGAGGAGACTTTATAGAAAAAATACATGAAAAGATTTATCTCCTTATAAATACACGGGCAGGATTTACTGCCATGTGCTGTTGGAACTCACTATTTCGTTTAAAGAAAAAATTATTAAAGAAATGAAAAAACACCTTATTTTCATCACCGAAGCCTTGTGGATCGGCGGAATCGAGACGGCACTTGTGAATCTGCTGAACCGACTGGATTACGATCGTTACGACGTAACCTGCTTGATTTTGCGTGACTCCCGAGAAATGGCGTACCGCATTACACCAAAATGCAGACTGATTGTCGCAGACAGACAGCATACGGTATCATTTTCGGAAGCATACAGCCACAAACGCATGTACAACCTCATGGAAGAACCTCAGCACGCAACAAAGTTCCGCCGTTTGATTTGGCATATCCTTTGCCTGCTTCTGCGAGCACCCGAAGCTGCGTTATATGCCTCATATGTGAAAAAGCAAATGCGCGGCGAGCATTTTGATACGGCAGTTATCTACAGCGACCGTGCCGCGGAAACGGCTGTCCGTGCGATTTCAGCCGAAAAGTTTCTGATGTTTTATCACCACGGAGCAATGCGCAGGGAATATCACGACACTTACGGCTACCGTAAGTCCGAAAAGGTTATCGCGGTATCGGAAGCTCTTGCAGAAAAGCTACGTGCCTACCGCCCACGCTATGCCGACAAAATTATTTATGTCAACAATTTAATCGACATAGACACAGTACGCCGAAAAAGCCTTGATTTACCGAGTACGGTTTTCCCGAAAGACCGCTTTAATATCGTCTCATGCGGACGGCTCTCACCCGCCAAAGGTATGGATATCGCCGTCGATGCTTGCGCTAAACTGGTAAGTGACGGTGTCAACGACATTCATTGGTGGATAGTCGGCGGAGGACCCGAGGAGGACGCACTGCGTGAGAAGATACGCACACTCGATATGGATAACTATGTAACACTTCTCGGAATGCAGGATAACCCGTATCCATACATACGTCAAGCGGATTTGTACGTACAGCCCAGCCGATTTGAAGGGCATTGTGTGACTGTTTTAGAAGCCAGATTGCTGGCAGTTCCGATTTTGGCAACGGAAAATGCCGCAAAAGAACAAATTGCCGATAACGTAAACGGTTTACTATGTGAATCGGATTCAGTATCGATTGCACATGCTGTAAAACATCTTTACAACGCCCCTGATTTACGTCAAGCCTATCGCAATGCTTTGTCTGATTATGATTTCGAGCAAGACAACACCGCAATCCTTCAAAAGCTGTATACTCTATTCTAAGGAGTTCAAATGGAAGAACAACATTTTACCACGGTCATCAAGCCGAAAAGCGGCTGGTTTGACCTGCATTTAAAAGAGGTATTCGCCTACCGCGACCTCATATTCCTTTTTGTAAAGCGAAACTTTGTGTCAAAATACAAACAAACCATCCTCGGCCCCGCATGGGCGATTATCCAGCCGCTCTTAACCACCGTAGTGTTCACATTAGTGTTCGGTAATATCGCGGGTCTTGCGCCCGAAGGCGTGCCGTCATTCGTTTTCTATCTCTCAGGCACTATTCTCTGGACATACTTCTCGAATTCATTGACGCAGACCGCCAATACCTTTGTCGCAAACAGCTCAACCATGGGCAAGGTTTACTTTCCGCGTCTCGTCATGCCGATTTCCACTGTATTCTCCGAGCTTATAAGCCTTGCGATTCAGTACGGCTTTCTCGTGATTTTCCTTGTGTATTACGCCGTAACAAATCAGGGAGTGCACCCGAATCTTTGGATGCTCATGACGCCGCTCATCGTCCTTCAACTTGCAATGCTCAGCCTCGGCTGCGGAATCATTATTTCCGCCTTGACCACAAAATACCGTGATCTTGCAATGCTCGTCGGCTTCGGTGTACAGCTTTGGATGTACGGCTCACCTATCGCATATGATATGTTCCGCTTTGCGGTATTCGCACCCGGCGGAAAGTGGCATACGCTTTACATGTGCAATCCGATATCTCCTATCGTTAACCTGTTCCGTTATGCTTATCTCGGCACGGGAACTGTTGAATGGGAATATTACCTAATCGGTTGGGCAAGCACGTTTGTACTGCTGTTTATCGGCATAGTACTGTTCAGCAGAGTTGAAAAAAACTTTATGGATACGGTCTGAGGTGGAATAATGGAAGAAACAGCAATAAAAATAGAACATGTCTCCAAGGAATACCGTCTCGGCGCAATCGGCGGCGGTACGCTCCGAGGAGACCTGCAAAGCCTTATGGCGCGAATAAAGGGCAAGGAAGACCCCAACAGCAAAATAGGCTCGGATGCAGCCATGCACATGGGAGAAAAATTCCTTGCTCTTGATGACGTGTCGTTTGAGGTGAAAAAAGGAGAAGCTCTCGGCATCATCGGCCACAACGGCGCCGGAAAGTCCACACTGCTTAAACTTCTCTCACGCGTCACAGCTCCTACAAAGGGAACAATTTCATATAACGGCCGCATAGCATCCATGCTTGAGGTGGGTACAGGCTTTCACCCCGAGCTGACGGGCAGGGAAAACGTTTACATGAACGGAGCGATTCTCGGTATGACGAAAGCTGAAATCGACCGCAAGTTCGACCAAATTGTCGAATTTGCCGAGATGGAAAAGTTCATCGACACACCCGTGAAGCGTTATTCGAGCGGTATGTACGTCAAGCTCGCGTTCGCCGTAGCCGCGCACCTCGACAGCGAAATCATGGTAATGGACGAGGTTTTAGCTGTGGGAGACATGAAGTTTCAGCAGAAGTGCCTCGGCAAAATGGGCGACGCCGCCGGAAGCGAAGGCAGAACGGTGCTTTACGTCAGCCACAACATGAACACCATCCGTCAGCTGTGCACCAGATGCATAGTACTGGATCACGGAAAGCTTATCTTCGACGGCGATGTGGAAAAGGCAATT
>CAZWLL010000059.1:0-10380 GCA_964634795.1 uncultured Ruminococcus sp.
AGGGAGGCGGTGGTTGCCTCTACCCTTAGAATAAAGTGTATCCGCCGACGCTATTTCCAGACCAAACCAACGGAGTTTATCCGCTTGCCGTAAGGCAATTGAAGGATAAACTCAGGGAGCGGGTTTATCTCTCCACCCCTAAACTGAACATAATCCCGCGACGCTATTCTCCCAGGTATGCTCTTACAACCTCGGGATCATTGAGAACAGTGTCAACCCCTCCCTGCGCGAGAACGGTTCCGAAATTCAGTACCGTCAGCTCGTCGCATAGCTTCGATACAAGACTCATGTCATGCTCTATTAAAAGTACAGTCATGTCGAATTTGTCTCTTACAAAACGAATGGTCTCGGTGAGCTCAGCCGTTTCCTGCGGATTCATACCTGCCGCAGGCTCGTCAAGCAGTAAAAGCTTGGGATTCGTCGCAAGCGCACGTGCTATTTCAAGCTTTCTCTGCTTGCCGTACGGAAGGTTGGACGCTACAGTGCGCCTCTCCTCGTCAAGTCCGAATACCCGAAGCAGCTCACGCGCCTTCGCTCTCAGCTCCTTTTCCGTCGACCAGTATCTCGGAAGACGGAATATGCTTTCGAATAAATTGCATGCGGATTGGTTTCCCATGCCGACAAGTACATTGTCAATAACCGACATGTTCGAAAACAGCCTTATGTTCTGGAAGGTTCTCGCTATGCCTTTTTTGTTTATCTCAATCGATGACTTTCCAGTGATGTCCTCGCCGTTCAGAATTATTTTTCCCGTAGTCGGTCTGTATACACCGGTAAGCATGTTGAATACCGTGGTCTTACCCGCACCGTTAGGACCTATGAGCCCGTACAGCTCATTCTTCTTTATCTTAAGATTTACACTTTGTACAGCCTTTAAGCCGCCGAATGTAATTCCGAGGCTCTCGGTTTCAAGAATGTACTCACTCATTTGCGGTCCTCCTTCTTCGGCGCTTCAGCTTCATACGGATTGTCGGGACTTAAATCCGTCGATAAAATAGCATCCATCGGAATCTTCGTCGGTATCTTGTCCCACGCCGCGTTTGTGGGAGGATCTATTCCTCCGTCAGGCGCGCTGTCTCTCTTCTTGAGAATCTTTTCTTTGAGCTTCTCCACAAGATTTCTTATGTTTATCTTTTCACGTGCTCCTCTGAGCGCAGGCGCATTGTTCCACATTACCATGACAATTAAAATAAGCGCGTAAATAAGCTGCTTCAGCGCCGCAAGATCTCCCGACAGCTGAGTCTGGAGCTTTACATTTATAAATGTAAGCAGCGCGGCTGCGATTATCGAACCGCTTATATTGCCCATGCCTCCGAGCACTACCATTACAAGTATTTCTATCGAATAGTTGAATGAGAAAAAGCTGTAATCAACGGGAGTGGTGTTGTGACCGTAAATAACTCCCGCAACACCCGCGAAAAACGCGGATACGACAAACACAACAAGCTTGTAGTATGTTACGTTTACACCCATAGCACGCGACGCTATCTCATTGTCTCTGATTGACTGAATAGCTCTTCCATGCTTGCTTCGCATAAGGTTCTGCGATACGAAAACGGTGAAAAGCACAACAATAAACGCAACTATGTACAGCATCTTGCCGTATTTCTTTGTCGTCAAACCGAGTGCTCCGCCGAATGCTTCCTGATTCATGAAAACCGTTCTGACGATTTCTCCGAATGCAAGCGTTACTATGGCGAGATAGTCGCCCTTCAGACGAAGGCACGGTAAACCTATAATCAAACCGAAAACAGCAGCGCAAATACCGCCGATCAACATTGATAAAATAAGCACAACAAGCTTAGACGGAATAACACTGTGCATGTAGTTTGCACAGAAGCATCCTATGTATGCACCCACACACATAAATCCCGCGTGACCTAAGCTGAGCTCGCCTAAGAATCCGACAACAAGATTGAGCGATACCGCAAGCACTATACTGTACGCAATCTGAGTAAGCATAAGTGCGGACGAACCCTTAAGTACACCCGTAAATCCCATTATAGCCGTCGGAATAAACAGAACAAGAACGAGAATATAGTTAATGACATATTTAAGCTTGAAATTTGATGGTTTTTTCATACTCATACCTTCTCTCTTGTCTTTTTACCGAGTATGCCTGTGGGCTTTACAAGCAGTATCACAATAAGCAGTCCGAACTCTATAGCCGTTGTGTACGGCGCGAGTACCGGAACACTGAGCGCAAGCTTTTCTATAACTCCGAGGAGAATGCCCCCGATCATAGCACCGGGAATCGATCCGATACCGCCTATAACCGCAGCGGTAAATGCTTTTATACCCGGCATGGAACCCAGCGTCGGTGTAACGCTCGGTATCTGCATAAGATAGAATGTGCTGGCAAAAGCGGCAAGCGCAGAGCCTATCGCAAATGTAAGCGTGATAATTCCGTTTACGTTTATACCCATAAGCTGTGCGGCACCCTTGTCCTCGGAAACCGCAAGCATAGCGCATCCTATGCGGGTTTTATTGATAAACAGTGTAAGTCCTACCATTATCACGATGCACAAAGCAAGCGTAATAATCGACGAAACGCTTATCGATACTCCGAAAATATCGACAGCTCCGAAGTTTCCTATTGAAATGGAACGTGATTTTGTTCCGTATATCAGCTGTGCGATGCTTTGGAGAAAGTAGCTGACACCGATTGCGGTAATCAGAACGGCAAGAGGCGAGGCACCTCTCAGCGGCTTATATGCTACCTTTTCGGTAAGTATGCCCAGGAGAGTGCATATGATAACGGCTGCAACAACTGCGGGCAGGGTTAATCCTGTCAGCGCCAGCGTTGTTAATATCGTATATGCCCCGACCATAATTATGTCGCCATGGGCAAAGTTCAGCATCTTGGCAATACCGTACACCATCGTATAGCCCAGAGCTATCAGGGCATAGATACCGCCGAGACAAAGCCCGTTTATCAATGTGTTGATCATGATTTCTCTCCTGTTATTTATAACAGTAAATACCAAGGCTCTGTTTATAACCGCAAGAGCCTTGGTATCGCTGCATAAGGTTTATTTTTTTCCCGTATCTTATAATAATTTATTATCTGTCGAGAGTAACGATATTAGCGTCCTTATTACAGGAACCGTCTTCCGTCCATGTCATATTCTTGCCTGTAACACCGGAGTACGTGAAGCTTCCGCCTGTAAGCACCGGCTTAATTATATCAGTAAGCTCTGAGGGTGTTATTGTGACATCATTTACTCCTGCAGCGCTCATCGCGGAGTAAAGAATCTTTACGGCGTCATATCCGTCGGCGGCAAACTGGTCCGGATTTTCTCCGTACTTTTCGGTATAAGCCGCAACGAATGCCACAACATCGGCATCGGTACTGTTTACATCAAAAGGTGTGATGTACTGAACCTGAGCGGTTACCGAGCTGTCAAGCTGGTCTGCGATTCCGTCGAGACCGTCACAGCCGAATATCGGAACGTTGTAGTTGCTTGAAGCCGCTCTCTTTGCGATAAGTCCCGCTTCCGTGTAATATATCGGAAGGAAAATCACATCACAGTTTTCGGCTGACAAGCCGTCAACCTGTGTGGAGAAGTCCTTGTTTGTTTCCTTTGTGAATGTATATACGACATAGTCCTCACCGACTGTCTTGCCGAGGTTTGTCATTTCCTCTTCAAACGCTTCATATATACCTGATGAGTATGTATCACTTGTATCGTAGATTACGCCGATTTTGCTGTACTGACCGGTAAGAGTGTTTGCCGCTATTGTACCTTGCTGAGGGTCACCGAAGCAAACTCTGAATCCGTAATCGCTTGATGCGATAACGTCAGCGGCGGATGCCGAGGGAGTCATGAACAGAACCTTATCCTCAGCCGATGAAGCAGCGAAGGAAGCACATGAGCCAGATGTAACACTTCCGATTGAAATCTGCATTCCCTTTTCGTAAAGGGTTGTATATGCGGTAGCGGCTTTATCCGCTGTTGCGACATCATCAAGCATTTCGAAGTGGAATGTGACTCCGTTAAGTCCGCCTGCATTGTTTATCTCTTCAATGGCAAGCTCTGCGCCTTTTTCAACCGATGTACCGTATGAGGAAGCATCACCGGTAAGCGGACCCGTCGCGCCTATGAAATATTCTGTATTGCTTTCGGTATAGCTGCCGCTTGAGGAGCAGGAGCTCAAAGCAGCCGTGAACAATGTGCACGCAAGCACAGCCGCGAGTATACGGGAAGCTATTTTATTTCTTGTCTTCATAAACATATCCACCTTCTTATGAAATTGAAATTCTGCCTTATATAACATTGCAATGTGTCATAAAAATGATGCGAAAAGGTAACTCAGTTCCTTTGTATCATTGTAATAAAAATTCATATAAAAGTCAATTCACTAATTCTACATTATTTTCCGTTACTTCATTGCCCCTATTGTTAAATTTGGCGAATTTTACGCACTTATTCCCGAATTAACGCATATTTATACTTTAAATAAGCCGTTTATGCCGTATAGATAACCGTATTTTTGTATTTTTATCATACTTTAAACAATCGATATACGGCGGTGCAGTCGCCTGAATATTCCCGCAAAACAGCTACATTTGTATTTTTCTTCAGTTTTTATGTGTATTTTTGCATTTGCAATTATGTTTGTGTTTTCGGTATTTCTGCATATCGGCGCTCGCCCGATTGCAAAACGCTGTCTCGGAATATCTCTTTCACGATGAGAGCCGCCTATTGTTGTTTTTTCGAATCTCTCACATTCACAACAATCATACGTTGAGGAACGGTTTAAGTCCATCATTTACATTTAACTATTGATAAAAAGCGCCGTAAATGATATAATTTAATTGAATAAATACGTCAAGGAGAATCGGAAATGCAAAAAAAATGGGATGTATATGTATACGGCGACGTTAATATCGACCTTGTTGTCCCCGGCGTGGAACAGCTTCCCGAACCCGGCAGTGAGGTGGACGTACCGATTATGGAAACATTTGTAGGCGGCGGTGCGGCACTGTTCACACTCGGATGCGCAAAGCTCGAACTCAAATCCGTGCTTCAGGGAAGCATCGGACGTGATATGTACGGCAGCTACATTCGCTCTCTGTTCAGAGAGCTCGGAGCGGACGACAGTCTTCTCACCGACAGTGATACTAAAAAGACGGGTATTTCCATAAGCTTTACCACGGAAAAGGAAAGATGCTTCCTTACATATCGCGGAACAAACGATGGGTTATCGCTCAAGTACATGGATCTTGACAAGCTTAAGGAAGCAAGGCATGTGCATGTAACTGGATACGCCGGAGCTGAAAATCACGATGAATATTTATCGGTGCTGAAGAAAATCCACGAAATGGGTGACGTTACCGTTTCATTTGATGTAGGCTGGGATCCGACGGGCATATGGTACGAGGGCATCTTCGAGCTGCTTCCGATGATTGACGTGATGTTCATGAATGAGACGGAATGCGTGCATTATACGCGCTGCGATGACATAGAAACGGGTGCGCGCAGGCTGGCAGACGGAGGCGCGGGTATGGCTGTAATCAAGCTCGGCAAAACCGGAGCAATGGCTGTACGTGACGGCGTGAAATATTTCGCTCCGTCATACAAGGTAAGCGCAGTTGATACAACAGGCGCGGGAGACTCCTTCAACGCGGGTTTTGTCAGCGGTTTTCTTCGCGGACTTCCCATGGATGAATGCTTGAAATGCGGCAACGCATGCGGTGCGCTGTCCGTAACAAAGCTGGGCGGCAACACAGGCTTCCCTCTCAGAGCCGAAATGGAAAAATGGATTTCGGATCACGAATAACAGAATAAATTAACGGAGACAAAAAATGAAAATCGGAGTTATAGGCGGTGCGGGAGTACGCACTGTAATATTTATAAACGGACTTCTCAAGAGATATAAAAAGCTCGGTATCGACACGGTTGTGCTTTACGACACAGACTTTGAAAAACTTGCGATTATCGGCAAGCTGTGCCGTCATGTCGTAAACAGAGAAGGCAAGGACCTCGTGGTACGTGAGGTATATGACCCCATTGAAGCGATAAAGGGTATGGATTACATTGTCACCACACTTCGTGTCGGCGGAGACCATTCACGCGTCATCGATGAAACGGTTGCGCTGAACAACGGTGTTATCGGTCAGGAAACCACGGGTGTCGGCGGCTTCTCAATGGCTGTACGTACAATTCCCGTACTTATCGAATACTGCAAATTAATCGAAAAATACGCTCCGGACGCATGGATATTCAATTTCACAAACCCGTCGGGACTCGTTACGCAGGCTCTGCACAGCGCGGGATATCACCGCATAATAGGTATATGCGATGCACCGAGCAGCATGAAATACCGTATGGCTCACCTGCTCGGAGTTACGGAGGAAGAGCTCTATGTTGAATTTTTCGGGCTCAATCATCTGTCATGGATAAAGAGCGTACAGGTAAACGGCGAGGAAATCATGCCGAAGCTGATAGCGGACGACAGCTTTTTGTCGGGCATTCAGGAGCTTGAAATATTCGACCGTGACGTAATACGCAAAACGGGCATGCTTCCGAATGAATATCTTTACTACTATTATCACCGTGAACGCGCACTTGCGAATATAAACAAATCCGAAATGACACGCGGACAGACTATAGAAAAAGTCAATATAAGCATGATGTGTGAGCTGAAGGCTATGGATATCGACGCAAACCCCGAGGAGGCTCTTCAGATTTTCCTCTACTATATGCAGCTGCGTGAAAACAGTTACATGTCTATCGAGTCCGGCTCAGCTAACCGTCCGATGCTCGAAAAAGGAAGTCTGCCCGTTCCCGAGGGAATGGGATACGCAGGCGTTATGCTCGACTGCATTGAAGGAATGCAGAGCAAGGAAGGACGCACGCTTGTGCTCAGCATACTTAACCAAGGCTCCATACCGTTTCTTAAGGATGACGATGTAGTCGAGGTTACATGCAAGGTATCCGAGAGCGGAATCGAACCTGTTCGTCAGACATCGATTCCCGAAATGTGCGAGCTCTACATTCGTCTTATCAAGCGTTACGAAAGACTTACCGTTGATGCAGTGCGTGAGCACAGCGAGGACAAAGCGGTTGAGGCGCTGATGATGCATCCCCTTATCAATTCATATTCACTTGCCAAAAAGCTGATTGCCGATTACAATGAAGCATACGGCGAGCCTATCTTAGGCTGAAGGCGGCATTATCCACAGAATAACTCATAGAAAGAACACGGAGAAACTTATTAATGAAGCTTAACTTTAAATTCGACGGCAGCATGTCTCTTGAGGTACTCGAGAGCTACCTCTCACGCGCTGTAAGTGCAAGCTCGCTTTTCGAAACAGACACGCTTGAGGATGATTTGCGCGTCATAAAACGTCTCGGCGTAAAATTCATAGGACGTGCGTCGGGAATCTGGTACATGCTCGAGGACGATGACAAGCATTTTGCGAAATCAAAGGCTTTAGCCGACCGAGTACACGAGCAGGATCCCGAAATAATACTTCAGGCATGCGTATTCGAAATCGTAACACAGCGCATGAACGAGCAGAAAATCCCCGCTTACGTTTTCGAGGCATTCGGAAAGCCTGTGGAGGATCGCTGCTTCAGATTCGAGGATGCGCGCATGCTGCCCGAGGACGGAAGCAAGCCGGGAGAATATCCGCCGGACAGACCGCTCGGAAAAAGAGGATGCATGCCCGACCTCAATCGAGATGAAGCACGCATGTGGTTCTACTACCGTGCGACAAGATACATCGACTGCGGTTACGAAGCACTTCATATGGGTCAGATTCACCTGTACACCGCTGAGGACCGCGGCATGAAGAAAACATGGGAGCTGTTCGAAATGATACGCGATTATGCCGCAAAGCACGCGCGACGTCATAAGGTACTGCTCGACGCGCACACACACGGTGTCAACATAAACGGCAATCTGATGTTCGATTATCATGCTATGCCGCTGACACGCGCACCTCTCGAGGATTACGAGGGCACACGCCTTGTACTTGTGCGTGAGGGCTTCAGCGAAGGCGGAATGAATCCAAACGGCTGGTACTGCGAACAAATGCCGTACCTTATGGAATACGACAACTGGGGCGGCAAGATGTTCAAGGATGAGGATTTGCCGAAATACACACGTCATCAAATGGCACTGTGGCAATGGTGGGGTTACGACCAGATAGGCTGGTTCGCCAACCAGAACGAGGACGTCCGCAATCACTTCATCGAGTACACCTACCGATGGATGCAGGTAAACAATCCTCACGGATTCTTTGAAATGCCGCTCAGACGTATGCTCAGTGATGCCCGTGTCACAATGGAACGAGGCGACAACGGCGAGATGGGAACAAACCCGTATTATCAGATTAATAATAAATCGGCATCGTGTCCCATGGGATTCGGACAGGAGGATGTCGTGAAGGCATGCTGGGATGACGGAGACCGTCTGCGTGAAAATTACGCAAATCCGACAGAGCTGATTCAGTACGGCGCTCATGACGTTTACGATTCCGAAACCGGGTACAAGCTCCCCGAAAAGGTTGTGGTATTCGGAAGCTTCCAGCCGTTTGTAGGCGCTGTGGAGGATGACTCAAACAGCGAAATCACACGTATGTACTACATAGGAGACAATACATACATGTTAAGCGTTGTGATTCCGTTCGCGGGTGAGTACAACTACGGAATATCAACCTACGGTACCCTCTCCGCCGTATACAGAGAAGGAAGCCGTCATGCGGGAAGCGGTTCAGGCTGCAAAAAGAAATTCGTCACCACACACGACAACTGTGTAGTAAAATTCACTTTTAAATTCATGGACAACATTGTCTCCGCGGAAGCTGAGGACTGACATAAACGACTGTAAATTTAATCCTAAGATTTTAATCATAAATAAAAAGGAGATTTGTTATGAGACTTGACAGCATGAAAACCGAGCTGTACTACTATGACGTTTACCCTAAGGTCATAGCGGAAAACAAAGAGGTCGAAATTACCGTTCGTCCTCTCGGCCTGCAGTGCGCGTTCCCGAAGGAAGGCGTTCTGCTTCAGGTATGCCCCATGGAGGAGAGATCGTACCCGCTCGACGATAAGCCGTCCGCTATTACGGAATACAACATCATTCCGTGCGATGACGGATGCCTCCGCTTCACGCACACCTTCCACGGCGAACAGGAGCACTATCTGAGAATTTACTACGGTGAGAAGCGCCGCGCTCAGCTGTCCGTTTATTCCGTACACAAGGATCTTGCAGGTTTGATTCCTCTCAAGGGCGATCAGCATCTTCACACGATACGTTCCGACGGACGCGAGGACCCCGCTATTGTTGCGGCTCATCTGCGCAGATTAGGCTATGACTATATCGCCATCACAGACCACAACAACTTCGCAGGCTCACTCGAAGCAATCGACGCATACAAGGATGCTCCGATTGAAATGCATCTTATGACAGGTGAAGAGGTTCATATGCCCGACTGCCCGATTCATATTGTTCACATGGGCGGACGCTACAGCGTAAACGCAATAACACAGTCGAACTACGACTGCATAGACCAGCGCACACCCGGCATGACAAAGCGCTTCCCTTATGCTTGGACGGCAGGAGAAAACTCCGAGTTCCCCGGCACCGTATCCGATGAAAAATTCCATGAATTAGTTGAGGATTACGCGAAAACTCTTCCTCCGATTCCCGATGATCTGCCGAAATTCACATACGCATCATTCGCGTGGGTATGCGACCAAATTCGCAAGGCAGGCGGTTTAGCAATATTCGCTCATCCTTATTGGATAAACGACCTGTATCACGTTGACGAAAGACTTACATGGTACATCTTCCAGCAGCAGAAATTCGATGCCTTTGAGGTTCTCGGCGGCGAGCACTACTTCGAGCAAAACGGTTTCCAGACACTTCACTATGATGAGGCACGCGCTCACGGCATGAACTTCCCGATTGTAGGCAGCTCCGACAGCCACAGCTCGGTCAACAACCGCAATTCCGACGTTACATGGACGATAACCTTCGCAAAAGACAACACCACTCCCTCGATTCTCGAGGCTATACGCGCAAGACACACCGTAGCCGTTGACGGCATCAGCAAAGAACTGAGAGTAGTCGGCGAATACCGTCTGTGCAAATACGCATGGTTCCTCACCGAAAATTATTTCCCGCTTCATGACGATGTCTGCATAGAGCAAGGCAGAGCGATGAAGGAATACTACTGCGGCGACCGTGACAAAGGCCTGCGCATGCTTAAAGCTCTCGACGGAGAAATCAAAGAGTTCTGGGCAAAGTATCTTTCGTTCTGATCTGAAATCAAAGTAAACATATGAAAAATTCCCTCAATGCCACACGGTATTGAGGGAATTTGCATGTTGAAGAATGTTTTATTTAAACCTCAAAAGCGGA
>CAZWLL010000060.1:0-10339 GCA_964634795.1 uncultured Ruminococcus sp.
GCTCTTGTCGGAAAAGAAAAACTGCTCAGATATACCATAGCTTACCTCACATTAGTTTTATTATAATTCAACTGTTAAGCCTTAAGAACGGAGAATTTTCAGTCATGAAAATTCTCGAGAGTGGGATGGTTGTCTTCACTACTCAGTTGAAATTCACTCCCACTCGCTTATACTAATTATACACTATAAACACCGCCGATACAAGCAATCTTTACTATTACGGAAAAGCTTGAGAGTGAAAAACAAAAACGGCACAGACAAGCCGTACCGTTTTCGCCTATATAATTTTATATTACTTCTTTTTCTTAGCTAATGTAAATCCGAGTGCGGATACCGCTGCTGATACCGCGGCAATTACACTTGCATCGAAAGTCTGGGGAGCCTTTTCCGCTGCAGCTGTTGTTTCTTCGGGAACTATAACTGTCTCTTCAACTGTCTCGGTAACTGTTTCTTCTACTGTCTCAGTAACTGTCTCTTCAACTGTTTCGGCAGCTGTTTCTTCCGCTGTTGTTTCTTCCGCGGAAGCGGTTGTTTCGGTTTCGTAGTTAACAGCTACATTGTAAAGAGATTCTTCAATTGTGAGAGCCTTGTCGGATACACGGATTTCGGAAATGGAGCCGCAGAACAGACGTCTAATCATACCCTCGGCTTCGTTTGCGTTCATGGAGTCAACGCCTTCATGACTCGTACCGTCCTTACGGCCTACGCCTACTTCCCACTTATAGGAAGGATCTGTTACATAAACACCGTTTCCGTCGTCGAAGAATGAAACGCTTTCACCGTTAATGAAAGCTTCGGTTAAGCCTTCACCGTCGTTTACTACCATGTAATGAATCCACTGGTCACCTTCTATACCGCTGCCGAACTCAGTGTTTTTCTTGTTGCCGTCTGCATCGACATGAATATACTGAAGACATGTTGTTCCGCCCTCGGCAAGAGTAGTAGCACCGGATACTTCAGAAACCGCAAGTACGAGCGGAGCTTCGTCCTGTCCCGAAACTACACCCTGTCTTCCGAATACGCCTACGTAACGGTTATAATCATTGTTGAATTCGGGGGAAATCTTGAATATAACTTCAACTGTATACGCGCCGTCGAATGCCATCGAGTTGATGGGAGCACCGTCTACGGTTTCAAAGAACTTACCGGAGGTATAGCCGCCCGTCCATGATGTTTCATCAGACGAATATGTATCAACGGATGCGGAGTTTTCCTTTGAATTGTTCATCTGGAGAGATGTTGTGCTTGTGGATGCGCCGACGGTATTGCCTTCGTCCCAATCGAAAATCGAGAGCTGGTCACCGTTTCCTACCGTAACCGTAACAAGGTCGTTGCCGTTGCCTGTAAGGTCGATAAAGGTAAGGTCATCCTTTGATATGTTTCCCGTGTAGCAGCCGTCGAGCTTCTGGAATTTCCAGTGAGCTACCGTTCCGTCTGCGGTTGAGGTTTCCGCCGCAAACATAGGAACGGCGAGAACCACAGCACAGGTGAGTGCGAGTATGAATGCAAGAGCCTTTTTCATGGTGTTTCTCCTGTTGTAAATGTAATAATTCGATTTGTACTTTCATGTACAGATGTATAATATCACAAAAACGTCAAAAAGTCAACAATTATAAGGTATTTTACCTATATTTTACTCATAACTAAATATTAGTTTCGTTGTTTTCGTATCATCAATCTGTCGACAGTCATCATATAGCTGCGTTTATCGGCAATTTCCGTCAGCATGCCTCATAAGCGAACGAGCATGCTTTGCACCGTGTGAGAACGCTGCGCGCGTATTTCTCATCATACAGCCAATCCTTCATCTCGTCACGCTCCACGAAAACCGGCATTCTGTCATGCACAGCCGACGGAGTTCCCGTCGCGATTGTTGTGAGAATAACATACTCCCTCTCGTCGTTTGCAGTCCTCTCAAGCGCCGCCATAAGTATCGCGCTTCCGTCGTTGTAATAGCGATACTTTTGCCCGTTCAGCCATTCATAATATCCCGATGCAAGCACGAGAGCCCGCCCTGTTTTAAACGCATTCGAAAACATAGGTTTATCGGCGGCTGTTTCCGCTCTGGCGTTAATTATAAGCTTATTTGCGTTTTTCAGCTTGCCGTCGGTAAATTGTGATTTAAATCCCCATACGGCACAGTGAGCGCGCACCGCCGCGTATGAGCCGTATATAATAGGCATCTCATCACCCGGGAATATTTCCCCGCGCCGAAAATACTTTGCCGCGCTGCCCTTTTTCTCCCTCTCGATTATTCCGAGCAGCTCGTCGTCGTCAAGCCATGCCTGATATCTTCCGCACATAATAATGCCCTCCTGTGCCGAATCTTTGTTTTTTCTGTTTAATACGTATGTTCTTTAATCTGATTATGCCATATTTCATACGCAATGTCAAGCGATTTGCGTATGTTTTTCGAAAAATATGTAAAAGCGCCGTAAACCATCGGAGTATCCTGCGTTCACTCTTCCTTGACAAAAAATATCCGCAGTAGTATAATACATTCGACAATAAATTAATAAGGTTACATAAATAACAATGAAAATTATAGTATGCGGATGCGGTAAAATCGGCTCCGCTATAATCGAAAAGCTTTCCGAAGAAGGTCATGACGTCACGGTCATCGACAAGGACAGCTCGGTGGTTACGGAAATCACAAACATTTACGATGTAATGGGCGTTGTCGGAAACTGCGCCGACTGCGAGACACTTACCGATGCGGGTGTAGGAGATGCCGAGCTGTTTATTACGGTTACGGGATCGGATGAAATGAATATGCTTTCATGCTTCCTCGCCAAACGAATGGGAGCAGCGGAAACAATCGCGCGAATACGTACACCCGAATATAACGACGAATCTCTCGATTTCATGAAGCGTGAGCTCGGTCTGTCCATGGCTATAAACCCCGAGCTTTTGGCAGCCCGTGAGCTTTTCGACATATTAAAGCTTCCGTCCGCGGCAAAGGTAGAAACCTTCGCGCGCAGAGCGTTCGAGGTTGTCGAGTTAAAGCTTAAGGAAAATTCCCCTCTCGACGGCTTCGCGCTGCATGAACTGTCCGAAAAATTCAAAACGCGTGTTTTGGTTTGTATGGTTCAGCGTGAGCACGATTTCTTCATTCCGGACGGCAGTTTTGTTTTGCACTCGAATGATAAAATAGGTATTGTAGCATCGCACATTGAAATAACTAATTTTCTCACTCGCACGGGACTTATGCAGAAAAGCGCGAAAAGAGTTATGCTTCTCGGAGGAAGCCGCACCGCTTTTTATCTTGCGAAAATGCTTGAGGGAAGCGGAAACACGGTAAAAATCATAGAATGCGATCAGGACAAAACAGAGGAACTGGCACGTTCTCTTCCCGATGCCACAATAATCAAGGGTGACGGAGCGGAGCAGGAGCTTCTTCTTGAGGAAGGCCTTCGTTCAATGGATGCATTCGCGGCTCTTACCGGACTTGACGAGCAAAACATATTAATCTCGATTTACGCGCAGTCTCAGAATGTGCCTAAGGTTATATCGAAGGTTAACCGTCCAGAGCTTTTGTCTCTTGCGGAAAAGCTCGGAGTCGACTCGGTAATATCTCCGAAAAATGTTATTGCCGATGTTCTTGTACAGTATGCGCGCGCGCTTGAAAATTCACGCGGAAGCAATGTGGAAACAATGTACAATCTGATGGACGGAGCCGCGGAGGCGCTTGAATTCAGCGTCAACTCGGCATCGGATGTCACAAACATTCCGCTTAAAAATCTGACGCTCAAACCGAATATTCTTATCGCGGGTATAATTCGTTCCCAAAAAACCATAGTTCCCGGAGGAAACGATATGATACTCACAGGTGACCGTGTTATTGTTATTTCCGCCGGCAGAAAGCTGTACGACCTCACCGATATAGCCCTTTGAGCATTCTGTTTTACATAGGATAAATCATGAATCGCAAAATGATATTTTTCACTATAGGACAGCTCATACTCCTCGAAAGTGTCCTTCTAATTTTACCGTGCGCGGTTGCGCTTATATACGCGGAATATTTCTGCGCTCTCTCATTTCTCGCGGTGGCTGCCGTCTCCGCGGCGGCAGGACTGCTTCTGACTATTGTTTTCCGCAAATCCGATAAGACGATATACGCCCGTGAAGGACTTGTTACGGTTGCGCTGGCATGGGTAATATTATCGGCAATAGGCGCGCTTCCGTTTGTAATTTCACGTGATATCCCATCATACATTGACGCACTGTTCGAAATTATAAGCGGCTTTACCACAACAGGGGCGACAATACTGAACAATGTGGAAGCACTGAGCCACGGCGCACTTTTCTGGCGCAGCTTTTCACATTGGATAGGCGGTATGGGAGTCATTGTGCTGATGATGGCTATAATGCCGAGCGGTGACGGCCGCTCTATGCATATAATCCGCGCGGAAATGCCGGGTCCAAAGGTAGATAAAATTGTTCCGAAGGTTCGTGAGACGGCAAAAATACTGTACCTTATCTACATTGCGCTGACATTTGTCGAGGTTATTTTCCTTCTCTTCGGAGGAATGAACCTGTTTGAGGCGCTCCTCCATGCGTTCGGCACAGCGGGAACGGGAGGATTCGGTATTAAATACGACAGCATGGCGTCATACTCGACATATATCAAATGGGTAGTGGCAATCTTCATGCTCATTTTCAGTGTAAACTTCAATATCTACTACTTTATTCTTACGAAAAAGCTGGTTCAGGCAGCGAAAAGCGAAGAGCTTCATGTATTCTTCGGAATAGTTCTCGTATCATCCGGAATTATCACAGCAAATTTAGTATGCAATGATGTATCTGTGGGAAAAGCAATAACAGATGCCGTATTTCAGGTTTCGTCCATCATTTCCACTACAGGCTATTCAACCGTTGATTTTAATCTCTGGCCTCAGCTTTCCAAAGCGGTGCTTTTCCTGCTTATGTTTATCGGAGGCTGTGCAGGCTCAACCGCGGGCGGACTCAAGGTATCGAGAATAATCATAATGTATAAATCAGCTTGCCGTGAGCTGAAAAGAATACTGCATCCGCGCTCAGTATCATCTATTGAATTCGAAGGAAAGCAAGTCGACAGTGAAGCCGAGCACGGTGTTCTATCGTATCTCGCCATGTATTTTATAGTTTTCGCAGTTCTTATACTTCTCATCTTTGCGGAACCGTTTGATTTTGAGTCGAATCTTACTGCCGTAGTCACATGCTATAATAATGTCGGTCCGGGATTTGCCGCCGTCGGTCCGATGTTTTCGTTCGCGCAATACTCGAATTACGCAAAGCTGGTGCTCTCCGCCGCGATGCTTCTCGGAAGACTCGAGTTATACCCGCTTCTTCTGACCTTCTCCCCTTCGACATGGAGAAAAAAATAATCGGCTTACGGATTGTTTTCCGCTTTGAAAACAATCCGTTTTTTCGATGATGTGAAACACGATTATTTTAAAATGTTCATCAAACAATAATATAAGACCCGATTTTCCCGAAAAAACTTGCATTTGCCTGCGGTGTGTGCTACAATTATTTCCATCTTTGTAAATTGCAGGTAACTATTATGAAAAATTCACGTAAATGGACGGATTACGAAAAAAATTCGTGGCTCGTCGTTATATATTGCATCCTCGCATATACTACCGTGTACATAGGCAGAAAAAATCTGTCGGTTTGTCTTCCCGCTATGATGGAGGACGGTGTCATAACACAAGCTCTCGGCGGCACTGTCGGCACATGTTTTTACATTTTTTACGCATGCGGACAGCTTGTAAACGGCTGGCTCGGCGACAGAATACACCCGAAGGACATGATATGCATCGGACTTATGACAGCAGGCTTAATGAACATTCTTATGGGCGTGAACTCGCTCGGATGGCTGTTCGGCGTAATATGGGCTGTATGCGGCTTCGCGTGCTCCATGCTTTGGGCTCCGATTGTACGTGCGCTGTCGCTTTGGACAACAAATGATGTCCGTCTCGCCTCCGGTGCGCACCTTACCGCTTCTATTCCTCTCGGTACAATACTGTGCTACCTGGTCTGCGCCCTTTGCATGAAGATAGCGTCATGGAGATGCGCGTTCATAGTATGCGGAGCAATACTCTGCATCGCGTCTGCCGTAATTTTTGTTTGTTTCTCCTCATCAACGCTGAAAGCTCATACTGCGCTTCCCGAAAGAAACAGCGAAAGCGGCGTAAAGAAGCCGTCACTGCTTAAGGTAATCGGTATAGGCATGCTGTTTACCGCATTCGTTATTGCGTTCAACGGCATACTCAAGGACGGTCTCGACCTTTGGATTCCCACAGTTCTTAACGATAAATTCATTCCGAATGCCTCGGCTGTATCGATAATATGCTCTATTCTTCCCATCGTCAATATCGGCGGCGCATACATTTCACGTTTCATAATGTCGAAATTCAAGCTCGATGAGCTTTCGTGCTGCGCTGTCATGTTTATAATTTCCGCCGTATGCCTGGCTGCGGTAACCGCATTTATTTCGCTTACCCCGAGCAAGGCCGCGGGTGAGTCTATCGGAACAGGCGAGATAATCACCGCCGTATTCAACACACTTCTGCTTGCGCTGTCAAGTGCCGCTATGCTCGGAGCAAACACAATGCTGCTGACATACATTCCTCTTCACTACGGCAAGGCAGGTCTCGCGTCATCCGTATCGGGAATGCTCGATTGCTTCTCGTATGCCGCAGCCGCAGTATCGAATATCGCGGTAGGTGCTGTTTCGGAAAACCTGGGATGGACTAATGTATTTTATCTGTTTGTCGGATGCGCAATTGTCGGAGCGGTAATTGCGGCAATCGGTCACGGAAAAATGAAAAAGACAACGGACGAGCTCGACAGAATGTAAAGAATAATTATAAAAATAAACTTCAGGAGGTCAGTTCCCATGAAAAAAAGATATTGCCTTATCTCTCACACTCACTGGGACAGAGAATGGTATCTTCCCTTCGAAAACTTCCGCATGCGTCTTGTCGACCTCATCGACAATCTGCTCGATGTTTTAAAGGAAGATCACGATTACCGTTTTCATCTCGACGCGCAGACGATTGTGCTCGATGACTACCTCGCCATTCGTCCATCGAGAAAAGCCGAGCTTGAAAATCACATACTGCACGGCAGAATTCTTGTAGGCCCGTGGTATGTACAAAACGATTTTCATCTCACCGACGGTGAAGCTACTGTCCGCAATTTAATAATCGGTACGGAAACGGCTAAAAAGTTCGGCGGCTCTATGCCGATAGGCTATGCGGCAGACCAGTTCGGTCTTATATCACAGCTTCCCCAGATACTGTACAAAGCGGGACTGCGCGACTGTGTTTTCGGAAGAGGCTTTGACCGCGGTGTAACCGAATTCTTCTGGGAATCCGAGGACGGCTCGAAAATTCTGTGCGAGCATATGAAGTTCTGGTACAACAACGCGCAAAGACTGTCCCCGAATCCCGAAGGTGCTCTTAACCTGATAAGAAACTGCGGCAGAAACTGTGCGGCAAACTGTGCTTCGGGCAACTATCTTCTCATGAACGGTGTCGATCACCTTGAGGCACAGGAAGACCTCGGTGAAATTATCGACAATGTCAGACCCATGCTTGATGATGACGAAGAATTATTTCAGGACACGCTTCCCGAATTTATGCAGAGACTGCGCCGTGAAATCAGCGAAAACGGTATCGAGCTGAAAACCTTCAGCGGTGAATTCAGAGACAACGGAGCGTCAAGCGTGCTCACGGGAACTCTGTCCTCGAGAACTTACCTGAAGCAGGAAAACGCCGCCTCTCAAATCGAGCTTGAGAGACAGCTCGAGCCGCTCTGCACTCTGCTCAGCGTAAAGGGAATAAAGGATTATCCTCACGACTACATGCGCTATTTATGGAAGCTGTTAATAGAAAATCATCCTCATGACTCGATATGCGGCTGCTCGGTTGACGCTGTTCATGAGCACATGATGGATCGCTTCAAGCGCATTCATGAAAACACATACGATTTGTTTTCACGCAGTATAGACGAGCTCAACTCCCACCTGGAGCCGCTGACAGTTGACGGAGAATACAGACTCATACTGATAAACGCGACAAGCAGAACGTCATCCGTTCCCGTGCGCGCCGTAATCGACGTGATGAAGGAGGATGATCTCGGAGAAATCGAGCTGTACGACGAAAACGGACACACCGTTCCGTTCGTTTACGAAAAGCGTGAGTCCGATGTAGGAAGAAGAATACTCAGCCCAATTAATCTCCCCGGAGAAAAGCGTGTCGCACGCTATACAGTGCTTGTAGATGCAGGCGCTACCGCGGGATATTCTTACCGCACTTTAAGCGTAAAGCCCGCAAATGTGTCAGATTCTTCGGAAGGCTCGGATAACTTCATAAAAGCCGAATACATGGAAAACGAACTGCTCCGTGTTGAAATCAACAAGAACGGTACAATAAATCTCACCGACAAGCGAAGCGGAACGACATACGAAAATATTCTCGCCTTCGAGGACACAGCCGACCGCGGTACTCTCTATAACTACGTTCACGGAAACCCGTCGGGTGACCTCACCACATACTCTTCATCCGCCGAGATTATATCAGCGGAAAACAATAAGCTCCTGCAAAAGAGAACGGTAAAGCTCGGCATAAAAGCCGACCGTGAAGAGTCATCGGGATGCGTTGATATTGTAATGGCTATCACCTTGCTTAGCGGTTCCGATATGCTTGATGTACAGCTTGATATAAACAACAGGCTCGAAAACCATCGTCTGCGCGTGCTTGTTCCGACAGGAATATCCGCCGACAGCAACTTCTCATCACAGCCGTACGATGTACTTGAGCGCAAAAAGCACAGCATATACCAAAACGACCTTGAACATCCGTCAAGTGACTTTATAGCTGTAGAGGACAATTGTCACGGAATAGCGGTACTGCATAAAGGACTTTACGAGTATGAGCAAACCGAAAACGATGAAATCGCGCTCACCGTACTGCGCTCTGTCGGAAGAATAACGGGAGGCTGGGACGAAAGAAATACAATGACTCAGCAATGGATAACCCCCGGTGGGCAGTGCATCGGAAAGAACACAGCACATTTCGCCGTACTGCCGTACAGCGGCAACCATATAACCGCTGAAATTCCCGCAAAAGCCGCTCAGTTCCTGTCTCCCGTATATACCGAATCGAGAGGAAAGGATCCCAATAAGTTCATCGGCGGCAGACCGTTTGTACAAGGACCCGGAATGCCCGATTTGTTCCATCGTCCCATAAAGAATGCCGACAGAAAACTGCCGCAGAGCGGTTCTCTGATTAATATCGAATCTCCGAACAACGCGATTGTTGTCACCGCCGTTAAGAAATCGGAGTCTGACTGCGGAATCATAGTACGCGCATATAACTCGACATCGGAAAATTGCGAATTTACGCTTGATGTCCCGCTGTTCGGTATAAAGAGAGCTCAGTCGGTATCGCTTCTCGAGGACGAGGTTTATGAGGATCTTGATGTTATAAACGGTAAAATCAAATACACGGCAAAGCCGAAGGAAATCGTAACAATACTTATTAACACTTAAAACAATAATGAAAAACAAAAACCGCACGGTCCGAAAACCGTACGGTTTTGTTTTTCACTATTCGATATTCGCAAAGAAATCATCGCAGAATCGATTCCATTTTTCCTCATATTCCGCATGACCGACAAGTGCCATATCTCTTGGAGTGTGAATGCCGCGCTTCTTCGCCTCAGCCGCAAACATAAGCATATATTTGTTTTCATCGGCAGGCATAATCACCGCACGTACATATGTCCAGCCGTTCAAAACCGCATAATACAACCGTGTATGACCGTCAATCGAAATATACCCGTCACCGTAAGGTATAGCCTGTATTATAATGTCGTCGGGCTTGTGAATAAAGGTGCTGACAGCGGCAATCTTTTCCTCATCCACATAAAACTGCGACGGCCGGATTTTGTCGAGTGAAACAGTTACAACATGCGCTGCGGGATATTCCGCGGCGATATGCATATTTTCATCATAAAATCTTGTGATATGCGGAGTGTAAAAGCGAAATTCTTCAATGACATCACGGTATATTGTTTTGTCCTCACCCCGAACAATCGCCTCAAAATCGGAGATTGTTTCAACCTCATACGGTTTATCGTCCGCCGTAAAACAGCCGTGCTGTTTTAATACCGTCTCGGAAAAACGGCTGTCATCATATGTGTTAATGCGTTTTATTTCCATAATCGTTGCTGTTCAAATATAAGTTCGATGGTGTATCTCTCCACTATTCAATTATAGTGTATCTTAAGCCTAAAGAACGGAGAATTTCCGTCACGGAAATTCTCAAGAGTTGGGTGGTTGTCCACA
>CAZWLL010000061.1:0-9579 GCA_964634795.1 uncultured Ruminococcus sp.
TTCCATAAGTTTTAATTTGGGAGCATAGCTCAGTTTGCTGTGCATATGCTTCCGAATTGTGCTACAGAGATTGCTTTTCCCTGACAGCCCTGTAATTATAACATGATGCGGCGGTTTTGTCAAGAGCTTTTTGAAAAAAAGTAAAAGCCGTGTGCAATCTTTTTTTGCACACGGCTGTACTCCGGTGTTTATAAAACCGATGAAACAGTGGCTGATGTCGACGTCACGGCAGCCGCCGTCACGGCAGTCGACGTCACGGCTGACATGTCGCGGAAATATATTATCGTAACAACGATAACCAGCACTGTGAGAAGTGCGGAGAAAACTACGGGAACGGTACCTACAAATCCTTTGGCTCCCGTTGCCTTTGCGTCCATGGCACGCAGAACGGTGATAACGAAAAGTCCCGCACTGAACGACGGCAAAAGAACGGAGAGGGATATAGCGTCCGCGTATAGGTACAACAGACCCATTACTACCGCCGCGAGGCAGAGCGCCATTTCCGCCGCGCGGTATTTCGTGAACGGTCTGACGTTGCCTACATTCACTTTGTCGTCCGTTTCGGGAAACATGTTCTCGTCAAAGCCTTTGTATTTTTTATTATCTTCGTTTGTATTTTTTTTCATTTGCCGCTCCTCTGTAATCATATGTATATCTGTCTTTGTTTTTTTCCTGCTCGTCATCGCTGTCTTCACGTTCGAGCTTTGTGAGAAGCACAAATACAGCTATCGAAATTGCCGCGATAACTCCCAAGAACAGCGCTATGAGCCTGTAATTCACATCCTGCGCAGCTGACGGCGAGGTATCGGAAAACAATGCCGCCATGCCGTTTTCATCAAGAACTTCACTGCGTATGCTTACCGATGAGAGCTCAAGCGTTACATTTGTATCGGAGTAAAGCATGATTCCGATGTAGTCCGTCTCTCCTCTTGTTTCGTATCCGCCGAGCGGACAGCTGAGGGTGTACTCTGTTCCGTAATCGAGGTTTTCAATGTAGTATTCCGCTCTCGTAATGCTGTTGCCGATGACGAAAACCACTGAGGATGTCACGTCATCAGATGTGTTGTCGGTAAGCGATATCGTGAACTCAACGGATGATACATCGGTGAAATCAATCGAATGGCTGAAATTGCACAGCGTAATTCCGGCGGAACCGCTTGCGGAGCTGTTTTCATCGTGCTTGAAATCTACCTTAAGCACACGAGAGCCGCTCACACTGCTTTCAGATGAAATGCATGATTCGACACCGCCGCCCGCAATCCAGCCGTCCGCGTAGAATTTGTCCGTGAAGTCATAAAGGCTGTATACGGCATCGGTGCCTCCGTTGTCATTCTGTATATCGGTCTGCAGGTCGGCACGTATTGCCTCGGAGTCGTAGACATGTCCCGTAGCCTCATCGGACTGCTTCAGTACGGAGTAAAAATCACGGCTGTTTTTCAGTGACGTATT
This sequence comes from uncultured Ruminococcus sp., assembly GCA_964634795.1. Lineage (GTDB taxonomy): Bacteria > Bacillota > Clostridia > Oscillospirales > CAG-272 > UMGS1696. The sequence goes on from CAZWLL010000061.1 coordinate 1,450, forward strand.
GTCGAGAGAGAAAAACACACATTTTATTCTGTTCCCCGAAAGAGATGAGGCGGCGGAAATAAACATCTGCGCGGCATATTCCGCAAACGGCATGTTTAATCCGTCGTCTGAGGAGGCGCGGCTTGCGCTGATGTCTGCGTTTGACGGTGTGCATAAATACACGATTCCGTCAACCGTGCCGCATTCCAGCTCACCTATAATCTGAACCGCATTCTCGGCTCCTCCTGCGGCGTTTTCCGAGGCTATGTCGTAGTCCGACATAAGAACAAACGGTATTTTGCCGATTTCCGCGAGACGGGACGTAAGAAGTGTTGTGAGCGTCACAACGCTCAGCGACGATCCTGTGTCCGCTATCGGTATTATAACAACCTTTGATGTGCCGTCGACAACATAGGAAGCATCGTAGATGTTCCTGAAGAACAGCGCAAGGTCGGCGGCGTAGTCCTCAAGCTCGTATTCGTCATTTCCGTTTGCGTACATGCTCATGGTGGAGGAGAGATCTATATCGCTGCCCACGGCGAAGCCGTATACTGACGGATATCGTGCCGAGAGAAATTTTACGGCGGCGTAAATGAGAGATGTGTCGCTCGACGTCGATTTAAGGCGTATGTACACACGCACTCCCGCCGTGTTATAGAATTCTATGCTGCTGTCAAGCTCGCTGATTTTGTCTCTGTCGAATTCGATGACATTATCAGAGTAATGCACAGACAGCGTCATTTCCGAATTCGCGTCGGCTAAAATATCCTCGAGTTGAATTTCCGTCATGACTGCGGAGGTATTCGATTCGAAAGCGCCGACGGGCGTGGGATTGTACAGTCCGATAAGGCTTGTGTCATCGGAATGATATACCGCCTGTACCGCGTCCGGAAAACGCGGGGTTGAGAACGGAATAACGGTTCCGTCCTGAGTGTATATTCCCGCGAAAAACATCATGCCGTCACTGTCGGTTATGTCGGCGGTAAACTCGAATATGGTAGTGAACTTAATACTGCCGATTTCCTCGGCATACGCAATGTCGTCCATATGCTCGGCGGGAAGCGAGTAGAAATGAATCATTTCGTCGCTCAGGTGAGAGTATTCGCTTATCGCAGAACGTTCCATACCGCCGGAAAATGTAATTCCCTCGGAGGTTTTTGTTATTTTCGACAGCTGTCCTATGCCGCTTTCGGCTTGATAGGGAACGGTATCGAATCGCCTTGTTTTTACGGAATTAAGGGTAAAAAACACATCGCATTCGATGTTGTCGAACGTAAGCGTATACGATGACGGTGTTGTATTCAACGTCATGGGAAGCACGAACGAGCCGACACTGCCGCTTAAGGAGATTTTTTTGGACTGTGATATCTCCGCTCCGTTGTCTCCGTACAGAGTCAAGGTGACACTGCCTGAGATAATACCGCTGACTTCGATGTCGAAGAACAGCCTGCCGTCGGATGCATCGAAAACAGACGTGTCGATAACGGCGAAGGAAGCGCTCAGAACGGCTTTCTTACTGCTGTCGTCAGGCTTAATTCTTCCGCTTTTCTGTATGCAGATACCCTCCTCGGCGTTAAGCGAGAGAGTCATGTATTTGTCTGCGGATATAAATGAGGTATTCGTGTTTTGAGATATATACGGCGGTGTTACTCTTATGCTGGCGGGGATTTCCTCATCGTAGGAAACGGTGATAAGAAGATGTGACGCGGTTCCCGTTATTTTTCTGATATCCATCGAGTACAGGTTCCATCCCACTCCGACGGATGCGGAAGAGACTGTGTTGCCGCTGCTTGAGTACAGCTCGGCGGAAACGGTATATTTTATATCGTTGTCTCCGACTATGGAAATACCGAAATAAAGTGTCGAAAATCCCGTGAGATTATACCCTTCGGCCGAAAGATCGAGCATGAGCTCGGTTTTGTTTTGTGTATCTGCGGAGCTCGAATCCGGCTTGCCGACAACGGTGTAAACAAACGGTATGCCGTTTCGTTCTCTTAAGCCCGAGGAGGTGCTCAGCCCGTAAAAATACCAGCTGTCCTCATCAAGAGTAAACCGAGACAGGGAAGAGGTCGGAGTCGGATAAAAGGTTTGTATTTCATCTCCGTCATAGCCTGTCGATGAGAAAGCAAGCACGGCTGTGTCGGACGCATATATGCCGAGCGGCATAATTATCATCAAAATGAACAGTGTTAAAGAGAAAATCAGTTTTTTCGGCACAGCCGAGCCTCCCTTCGTAAATTATTTGCCGTGATCGGTTGCTTTGCTTATGCGAGGAATTCGTATACCACGGGCTTGCCGGCAGCTACATTGCACTTGTAATCGGTGCCGTTCGCGCGTACCGTTACCTCGGTATCCTTTTTCGATTTCAGTGTGAACTTTACAACCTTGCCGCGTCTCCATTCGCAGTCGACGATAACACCGCCGCGAGCGGAAAGACCGGAGTATGAGCCGTCCTTCCAGTCTTCATCATCGGGAAGAGCGGGAAGAAGCGTGATTTTGCCGTCATGGCTTTGAATGAGCATTTCGGCTATGGCGCCTGTGCCGCCGAAGTTTCCGTCAATCTGGAACGGCGGATGTGTGTCGAACATATTGGGAAGAGTGCTCTTGCCGAGAAGCTGATTAAGGTGAGAGAGGCATGCGTTGCCGTCTTTCAAGCGTGCGGAGAACATGGTAATCCATGCTCTCGACCAGCCTGTATGTCCGCCGCCGCCCGCCAGACGTCTTTTAAGCGTCATTTTCGCGCCTTCCATAAGCTCGGGAGTGTTATCTGTGATTTCATGTCCGGGATGCAGAGCAAAGAGGTGTGATACATGTCTGTGACCGGGTTCGGCTTCGTCGAAGTCTTCGTTCCACTCCATAATCTGTCCGTGCTTGCCGAGTCTTATCGGGCTGAGACGTCCTGCGGTTTCACGAAGAAGAGCGGCAAAATCACTGTCGATTTCGAGAATGTCTGCGGCTTCGGCAGTATTCGAGAACAGATCGCGTATAATCTCATTGTCCATTGTGGGACCTGCGCAGATTGCGTAGCGTCCTCCGTCGGGAGCTATGAACCAGTTCTCGGGGGAGTTGGACGGGCATGTGGTAAGGTATCCCGTGTTCGGGTCTTCCGTGAGGAAATCGAGGAAGAATTCGCATGCGCCGCGCATAATATCGTAGTTTTCACGAAGGATGTTCTTGTCGAGTGAGAAGCGGTATCTCTCCATAAAATGCTGGCAGCACCATGCGCCCGCGCACATGAACGAACCCCATGACGCGCCCTCACCGGGAGCGGTAAAGCCCCACGGATTGGTGATAGTATGAGCTACCCAGCCCTTCATGCCGTACTGTACCGCGGCGGTGCGGCTGCCGTGCTCGGAGATAAAGCGGATGTATTCGAAGAACGGCTTGATAAGCTCGGGCATGGAGCAGGTTTCGGCAAGCCAATAGTTCATTTGGATATTTATATTGATATGATAGTCGCATGACCACGGATTTGTATATCCGCCTGCCCATATACCCTGAAGGTTTGCGGGAAGAACGCAGTTGTAGGATGAGCAGATGAGAAGGTATCTGCCGAACGCGAAGTAAAGAACGATGAGACCCGTGTCGCTCTCTCCGCGTCTTACACGAAGGATACGCTCGTCTGTCGGGAGCATTTCGGGAGAACGGTCTTTGACTCCGAGTGTGAGCTTTACGCGGTTCATGAATGACGAAAGTATAATCGCGCTTTCGGAATACATGTCCTCTATGCCGATTCTCTGTGCCTGAGCAACGGATTTTTTGCATCTGTCGAGCGGAGCGGCGGGATCGGACGAGGGCTTTACGGTGTTGTTCTTATCGGGCTTTGTGTATGTCGTTCTGATATCTCCGAAAATGTCGGCGCTTGTTATGCCCTCAAGTGTTATGCCGTCGTCTGAGGATACGATGTTTCCGTCGCATTTAATGCTGATGTAACCCGCGAAGGCTATCGAATCGGGAAGGGATTTCGTGATTGTTATCGTGCCGTTTTTGTACTTGATATCGGCGTCAAGGCATTCGTAAGATAATTTTACCGTGAATTTTCCGTCGGCGCAAATGCGGCATCCGAGAAGGCCTTCAAGCTTGCCGTGTGAGAACGCTGTGAAAACATAGTTTGTGTGATGAAGTCCGTCAACGGTGTATTCGGTTTCGGAAAGACCGCCCTCAAGGTCGAGAATGCGTTTGTAGTCCGTTACGTTTTCATCGGACAGCTCGTAATCAAAATGCAGCTCTCCCGCGGTCTGGTACATGCCGTATACCTCGCCGGTTGAACCGGGGCCGCTGCAAACCATGTATTTTTGCGTGAGCTCCTGACCGAGCTTGTAGTTGCGTGAGAAAATCGCATCTCTGATTTCGGCGAGGTGCGCCGCGCATTCGGGATTGTCGGCATTCTTGTCGAAATGTCCGCTCCAAAGAGTTTCTTCGTTGAGCTGGATTATTTCGTGCTTAGTTCCGCCGTATACCATGGCGCCGAGTCTTCCGTTTCCGAGAGGGAGAGCTTCAAGCCATTCTTTAGCGGGAGAAAAATAAGTAAGTTCCATATTGTTGCTCCTTTGATAAAATATTTTCGCACAAATATTGTAAGGTTATTTTATCATACTTTAAGGAAGTAGTCAAGGAATAGTATTTCATCAATAAAAAAGCCCCATGTTCCTTTCTTAACATGAGGTAGAATTTCCGATGCGCAGCTGCGTGACTGTTAAACTATTTTTCGATTGCCTTGTTGTATTCGCGCGTTACCCTGACATACTCCGCGTTTTTCGTGATGTTGTATCTTTCGGTGACAATCGGCCTCTGACCGCGTCTGAAGAGTATTTCCTGCCCTATCGGCATGTATAAAACCTCGTCGAGAGGTACGTTCAGCCGCATGCTGACGTCCTGCGCGGTCTTTAAATCCATACCGCCGAGATATATGTATGAGTCGCAGTTGTTTATTATCGTGGTGGCGTCGTCAGCCCCGTACATTCCTTCAAGCTGGCTCTCGGACTGGAGAAGCAGTGTGACGGATATGCCCTTCTCACGGAAAATGCTGATGTATTCGGCGAAATTCATAACTCTGCTGCCCGTTGCGAAGTCATCGCACAGTACATGCACCGGAATCGGGAGAACGCCGTCGGGACGGCTCTCGGCGTATTCGAACAGCTGCTTGAATGCCTGCGCGTAAAACATATTTATAAAGCAGTGAAGAGATGGGTTTACGGCGCTTGTTGTTACGAATAAAACCGTCTTTCTGTTGGAAATGTCATCGAAGCTGATTTTCTTCTTTTCCTTCATCATTTTTCTCAGCTCCGGAGAAAAGATTGTATCGATAGTTGTGTTCAGCGCACCGTAGACACATCCGGCGGTTCTTATCGGAAGATTTTTGAAGGATTTCCAGCACGATACCGCGAAGCATGACGGATTCGATCTCGCCAGCATATCGAATTTGCGGTCGAGTGAGGTATCAAGTGTTCCGCCGTATTCTTTTATCGTAAGCTCATCGTGCAGCTGAAGCACATCCGCAAACGTAGGGTTATCTTCCGCCATCAGAACATACGCGATTTCCGCCGAAAGGAGCGATGTAGCCGCTTCATCCCAATATGGGTCTGCCGCTGTGGATTTACTTTTCTGAGGATCGGATTTTACTATCGATTTTGCGAGAAAGGTAATGTCGGCATAGCTTGATACGTATTTCAGAGGATCATATGCGCAGTTGCTCTGAGAGGGATTTACGAAATTCAAATCAAGAATATCATATCCCCTTTTGCTGAACAGAGGAATATACTTGTTTACTATTCGCCTTTTTGTTACTGTCGCAATCAGGCTGGATTTTTTTGTTTCGAGAAAACGCGGTTCGGAGATTGACATGGTTTTGCCGCAGCCGCTGCTGCCGCAGACGAGGATGTTGTTGTTTATGCCTGTTTCATTACAGTCGGTTGAGTAACGGCAGTTTTCGCCGAGGATAACAGTTTCTTTTTCCATATTATTTAACACTCCATAATAATCATCAAGCTTAAAAAAACGAAAATGGTATATATTGCGCAGCTAACGGTTAACCGTTGGGTTTATGTTTCCTGTGCCGTAAATCAATCAATAAGAACACTGAAGTCCGCGATATCGTCGCAAAGCCCGAACTCCTTGCTTTCCTCGGGACTGTAGTAGTGATCGTAGCTCGTGGCAGCCTCTACTTCTTCCTCGCTCCTTCCCGTGTGCTTTGCGAGAATCTTGTTCATCTTCCGTTTGGTTTCGATTAAGCTGTCGGAAATCGATTTGATTGACGAGCTGCTGCCGCCTACGCGATTTCCGAGAAGAGGCTCGTGAAGCATCAGCTCGGAGTGGGGAAGCATGTATCTGCCGTGGCTTCCGCTTGCGAAGAGGACTGCGCTCATGCTGTACGCCCTGCCGATACAGAACATTCTGATGGGAGCTTTGCTTGACTGTATTACATCGTACATGAGCATGCCCGAGTTGATTTCTCCGCCGGGACTGTTGATGAGAACATCGATTGGCTTGGCTGAGTCCTCGGAGTTGAGAAACAGGATTTCCTTGACGAATTCGCAAGCTGTCTCGGGGAGAATCTCCCCCTCGATAAACACCTTTCTTTGGGACAGAAGCTTTGATTCGGCGGGAACCTGTGAAATACCGTTCGAGCTTTTTATGAGTACGTTCATTGCCATCCTCCTTATTTAATTCAGGCTTTATTTGTTACTGATTGTCTCCGAATAAATCCGTGCGGAATACGGGCTTATTGTTATCGGACGCGGAGTCGTTACTGTCGTTACTGTCGTTACTGTCGTTACTGTCGTCGTCGATGTCTTCGAGATATTTGTCAATGTCTGTATTGCCGTCATCACTGTCACTGCTGTCGACGTTATCATCATCATTGTCAAAGTCGTCAATGTCTTCAAGAAATTCGTCGATTTCGTCTTCGTCTGCAACATCTTCAAGAAGCTTTTTTAAGATATCCCTGAAGCTGTTCTCACATTTAATGAATGCTTTTTCCGCGCTGCCGCCGGCTATTACCGTGAAAAATCCGTTTGCGTATTTTTTGAATGATGTAGCTGTTATTCCTATTTGGTTTATTATTACTTGGGTGTTTGGCAGGCATTCGCCGCATTCGCCGCGTTCGCCGCATTCGATGTAATCTCTTGCGCTGATTTCACCATCTCTGTAATCTAATTGAAACGCAACTCCGCATGAAATGCTGTAGTTCGCACGGCAGATAAATTCCGAGACACGAGCCATCATATCTTTGTCGCTCGGGTCCGCGGATATGGGACATGAAGCGAATATACCGACGCTGTCTTCATCGACGATAATCGTGTAGTTGAGTTTTCTTATTACGCTTTTGATTGCGCCGCTGAACCTGAAAACACAGTCATCTTCGACAGTGTAACGAATTTTCATTTCTTCAAATGCCTGCTTAACTATGCCGACAAGTTCTTCCGAATATTCAAGCTTACTCATGTTCGAAATCTCCTTTTTTTATTAAATATATTTTTTCGCTTTGCGTGTGTATATCCTTCAGCGTCGGTGCTTTGTACCCCGCTCGTTTTCAGCCGCGAACGGTCGCTGTTATCGAACTTATGCCCGCGATAACCGGGCAGCGGCATCCTACGCCGCGTAGTCGTTGTACATAACGGAGTCGATTGAAACCAACATTTTGTATTCAGCCGTCGGCTTCTTAAGAATGGAGCAGAGTACTTTTGTGCCCGGACATAAGCCGCCTTTTGCGTATGCTTCCTCTCCGTTCTCGAGAGTGAGAAACATACCCTTGCCGCACCGCACGGTAACCACCGCACGAACAACGTCACGGACGTTGTAGTCGTCATTTGCAGAATCAAAGTAACGCATAATCAGTACCTCCTGTGTTGTGTACATTATATACTATGCCTTTACAGCGCATTAAATGGGGGGAGAGCGTATATTCGGTTGTCAATGAGCGAAAAAAGTGAAAAAAAGAAAACATGCTCAGGAGATTCCGGGAAAATGAAGTCGTAAAACAAACACTTGCTGGGAAAACATGAACATGTCTTAAGGTGGAAGAGCATTATACCGCAAATCGTACGCCGTGTCAATAGCTTTTTTTAAGAAATTTCAAAAAAATACGAAGCTGCCCGCTTATGAATTTACAGCACAAAAAAACCTCGGGATTTCCCGAGGTTTTGAATGTAT
>CAZWLL010000062.1:0-4789 GCA_964634795.1 uncultured Ruminococcus sp.
AAGATTAAATCTTGCATGATTGCATCTCTCGCGCCGATGGCAGGCTATACGGACTCCGTTTTCCGCCGTCTTTGCTCGAAAATGGGCGCGTCCTACACGGTAAGCGAGATGATTTCCGCTGTCGCTCTCACGTATAACGACAGGAAAACCGCCGAGCTTGCTCGAATCGAGAGCGATGACGAGAAATGCGTGCTGCAGATTTTCGGACACGATCCCTCGATTATGGCAAAAGCCGCGGAGATACTGCTCTCGGGCAGCTTTAACTCAAGGTACTACGCCGCTCCTCCTCTCGGCATCGACATTAACATGGGATGCCCCGTGAAGAAAATCTTCTCATCAGGTGACGGCTCCGCTCTTATGGCGAACGAATCGCTCGCCGCCGAAATAACAGAGAGGTGCGCCGAGGTCTGCGCGCGTCACGGTGTTCCGCTGTCGGTAAAAATCCGTCTCGGCACGGACGGCGAGCATATTAACGCTCCTCATTTCGCCGCGGCTATGGCGAACGCCGGTGCGTCGAAAATTACACTGCACACACGCACGAGAGCGCAAATGTACTCTCCTTCAGCTAATCCGTCCTACTGCGCCGCCGTACGGCACGAGCTTGATTCAACTGGAAAAAATGTACTGCTGTGCGGCAACGGTGACATTGTGTCACGTGAAAGCGGGGAAGAGTATTTCCGCTGCGGATGCGATGAAATTGCCGTAGGCAGAGGCGCGCTCGGCAATCCGTGGATTTTCCGTGAGCTGACTGAAGGGGACGCATATGTTCCGCCGTCTGTCGAGGAGATAATCGAGACCTCGATAAAGCTGGTTGAGGATATAGTACAGCTCAAGGGCGAGGTTGCGGGAATACGTGAATCCCGCTCGAGAGCCGCTTATTTCATAAAGGGAATACGCGGAGCTGCGGCTGTGCGCGATGAGCTGAATCACGCGGAAAGTCTCGCGCAGTTCACAGAATCTCTGAAAAAGCTGACTGCGGACAGCAAACAATTAACCTAAAACATTAACAACTCAGATTAACTTGAATTGACTTTAAATTGATTAAGCCTAAAGGTTTCACTGCACATGAAGAACAAAATTCACTGGAAGCCGTCATCGCTGCTCTCTCCCGTACCCGCCGTAATGGTCACGTGCGGTACATTAGAGAAAGCGAATATTATAACAATCGGCTGGTGCGGCATATTGTCCACACGTCCGCCGAGGCTGTATATCTCCGTCCGTCCCGAGAGGCACTCGTACGGCATAATTAAGGAAAGCGGAGAGTTTACCGTAAACCTCACTCCCGCGTCCCTTGCCGAGGTAGCGGACTACTGCGGAACGGTTACGGGAAAAAAGGTAGACAAAATCAAAAAAACGGGACTGACGCTTATTCCGTCACAAACCGTATCATCACCGACAATCGAAAACTGTCCCATGGCGCTGGAGTGCCGTGTATTCGACATTGTGAAATCGGGATCACACGATATTTTTATGGCTGACATAACGTCCGTCTCCCTTGACGAGGAGCTGCTCGACAGCGGAGGAAAGCTTCACATGGAGCGTGCCGGACTTCTCGTTTACTCACACGGCGCATACTACACACTTGGGAAAAAAATAGGCAATATCGGAATTTCAGTAGAAAACAAAAAGAAAGGAAGAAAAGCAAAGGTATGAATTTTCTTGTACTTTCCGTAACCGCGGGAGAGGGTCACAACTCCACCGCCAAGGCTATCAAAGCCGAGCTTGAGCTCACCGGCAACACCTGCTCCGTTGTCGATACCTTCGACTATGTATCCCCAGAGCTTGCGAAAATCATCTCGGAGGGTTATCTCCTCGTCACGGAGAAAGCAAAATACGCGTACAAGGTCGGATATTCTCTCGCCGAGAAAAGGCGTCCGAATGACCGCAGCCTGAGCATTTTTAAGTACGCAATGTCCGATGATCTCGCTAAATTCATTAACGCGGAGCATTTTGACGTAATAGTGTTTACTCATCCGTTTGCGGGAATACTTCTCGACGTAATGAAGACCAAACACAAGATATCGAACCGCACCGTGGGAATACTCACGGATTTCACGTTCCACCCGTACTGGGAGGACTGCACGCACAACGATTACGTTATAACTCCCGACAAGCTGCTCAATCCGCAGGGAATACGGAAGGGATTTAAAAAAGAGCAGATACTTCCGCTCGGAATTCCGATTAAGCCGTCGTTCTCCGAAAAGCTGTCAAAGGAGGACGCGAGAGAGAAGCTCGGACTCAACAAGGAACTTGCTACATTCCTGCTCATGGGCGGCTCTATGGGCTACGGAAACATAGCCGAAAACGTAAAGAAAATCGATATGCTTGACATCGACCGCGATTTCCAGCTGATTTGCGTATGCGGAAACAACGCGGACGCTAAAGCGGAGGTTGACAAAATCGCCGCGGAATCACGTCATAAGATACTCGTAACGGGCTTTGTAAACTACATTTCCACGATAATGGACGCGTCCGACTGCATTATAACAAAGCCGGGCGGACTTACGACAAGCGAAAGCCTTGTTAAAGGACTGCCGATGATTATAATTAACCCGATTCCCGGACAGGAGGAAAGAAACACGCAGTTCCTCACGAACACAGGCTGTGCTATGAGCGCGACAAAGACATGTCCGCTTGACGAGTGCATATATCAGCTTCTTATGTCCGAGACGAGAATCGAGACCATGACTCGCTCGATATCCGAAATTGCGAAGCCGAATTCCACACGCGACATGTGCGAGTTCATTATTAACCTTTCTCACACTCCGATTATAGGCGAGGGAAGCGAAGCGATACAGAACGATGAAGATGGAAGGATTTACTTTGATGTCTGATAACAGCACTGAATTCATCGGTTTTCCCGAGTTCGAGTCGATTTACGAGAAAAATATTATGTCGTCCGAGGCGCAGGATATATTCTCGTCCGATTTAACGAAGCATCTGCTGTCCGACGACGTGAAGAAAAGGATGTACTGCATATCGGAAAAGCTGACGGAAAACGCGAAGAAATTCAACCTAACGTCCATTCTCGAGCCGAGTGAGATTGTCCGCAAGCATATACTGGACTCTCTCCTTCCGCTGGGAATTATGGAGAAGCACGGAATTCTGTCAAGCCGCGAGTGCGAAAGACGGCTGCTTGCCGACATAGGCTGCGGAGCCGGCTTCCCGAGTCTGCCGATTATTGCGGCGTCGATAGGATACTTTGACTTGTACGGCATGTGCGTTGATTCGACCGACAAAAAAATCAGGCATGTAAACGAGACGATTGACTATATAGGAATGCGCGGCTGCGGCGAGGGAATTACGGCAAGAGCCGAGGAGCTATCCTCTCTCCGCGGCAGATTCGATATTACCATAGCTCGTGCCGTCTCTTCGCTTCCCGTACTGATTGAATTATGCGCTCCGCTTACGAGAGTCGGCGGGCACTTTATCGCGATGAAGTCTCACGCGGACGAGGAAATAGCAGTGCTCGGACATGCTCCCGAAAAGCTCGGAATGATACTAGGTGACAGAGTACGGTACTCTCTTCCGGGAGGGGACGAAAGGGAAGTTATAATCTTAAAAAAGGTTAAAGAAACTCCCGCGGAATATCCGAGGCGCTACGCCGAGATTGTAAAGAAGCCTTTGAATTGATTTTCTGTAATTACAGCGAAAAAAGTCGAGAAATGCTTACGCTTTTCTTGACTTTTTCTCTTTTGGCTGTTATAATCGAAATAAACAAAAATACAGGAAGGAGAAATCCCTTTTTATGACCGATTACATAAAAGCGATAACCTATAACCATCCCGATCGTATTCCGATTTCCGTCAGCCTTCTGCCCGCAACATGGGGCAAGTACGGCAAGGATTTGCAGAAGCTGTGTCTGCGCCACCACGATATTTTCTCATATGTAAGAGATACCGAGAAGGTTGAATATAACACTCCCGCGTCATACCACGAGGGCAAATTCACCGACGCGTGGGGCTGTGTGTGGGAAAACATCAAGGAAGGATATGAGTCAATAGTCACGGGACATCCCGTACCCGAGAGAGAGGACGTATGGAAGCTGAAAGCGCCGGATGAGGATATCGGCTTGCCTCACGGCTTCATGTACCTTCGCCTGCTCGACCTCAGAGGCTTTGAGGAAATGATGATAGACTTCGCGGAGGAGCCGCCGGAGCTTCAGCATTTAATCGACATAGTACGCGACTACAATATACGCCAGACCGAGATTGCCGTAAAGAACAATCCGAACGCGGAAATCATCTATTTCGGTGACGACAACGGCATACAGAACTCACTGCCGATTCCTCCCGCCACATGGAGAAAATACCTTAAACCCGCTTACAGAGCCATATACGATGTAGTGCACCGCGCGGGCAAGATGGTATACATGCACACAGACGGCTGTATCTGGCAGGTTATACAGGATATGAAGGAAGCGGGAGTAAACGTGCTCAATCCGCAAATTCGCGCAAACGGACTGAATCATCTCGTTGACACCTGCAAGGGCAACATATGCATAAACCTCGACCTCGACAGGCAGCTGTTCCCGTTCGCTTCACCTAAGGATATAGAGGAGCACATCGAGGAATGCACACGTGCTCTGTACATGCCCGAGGGCGGACTTATGCTCACCGCAGAATGCGCCGCCGACGTTCCGCTCGAAAACATAGAAGCAATCTGCACTACTCTCGAACGCATGAGAGATTATAAAGGCTGATGAGTGGGGATATACTTTAGCTTAATAGTAGAGAATACCACCCCACTCCCGAGAATTTTCATATATGAAAATTCTCCGTTCTTGAAT
>CAZWLL010000062.1:4889-7258 GCA_964634795.1 uncultured Ruminococcus sp.
GAATACCACCCCACTCCCGAGAATTTTCATATATGAAAATTCTCCGTTCTTGAATTTGCAAACTGAGTGGGGATATACTTTAGCTTAATAGTAGAGAATACCACCCCACTCCCGAGAATTTTCATATATGAAAATTCTCCGTTCTTGAATAATAAATAAAGAACTCCGATTTAAAAATCGGAGTTCTTTTTGTCTTTAGTTAAGCCACCGGTTTCCGGTAACTTATTTTTTCTTCTTCTTTTTTCTTCCGAACAGGAAGAGTACAGTCGCGATTGCCGCGCCTACTCCGCCGACCGTTGCGGCTTTTGTAACCTTGGCACGCTTTTCAGCTGCTTCTCTGCGTTCACGGCGGCTCTGTGAGTACAGCCAGTCTATATTTCTTCTGTCGGAATATACCATATCCCATACGTTATGGCCGCAGCCCTCGAATTCGGTATATGATATGTTTTCTCCGCCCGCAAGTCTTATAGCTGCGTAAATTTCACGTGATGCACGAACGGGCACTGCTTCATCGGCAGAGCCGTGGAATACTCTTATCGGAATTCGCGTGAGGTATTTCGCGCACGCAACGTCCGCTCCTCCGCAAATCGGCATTCCCGCAGCGAAGCGTGAGCCGTGACGTGTGAGCAGATCCCATGTGCCGTAGCCGCCCATTGAAAGGCCCGTGACATAAACTCTGTCATCGTCTATATTGCAGAAATCACGGATTTCGTCAATAGTCGCGCATACCATCTCGAGCTCCTTCGATTCGGGAGTATCGGCAACGGAGTAGCCTCCGTCAGCCCATGAATGCTCTACCCAGCGCGCGTCTGCGGGGCACTGCGGTACGATAATAACGCTGTCGTACACGGGAGAAGTTATGTCATTGAACATATTCTGCAATCCGTGTATAAGCTGAGCCTCGTTATCGTCGCCTCTCTCGCCCGCGCCGTGAAGAAATACCATGAGCGGATACTTCTCACCGCAGTCGTAATTCTTCGGGATGTACAGTCTGTATTTCAGTGTGTAGCCGTCGCGTGTGATTTCTTTCTTTTGGAACACGACATTTACATCGTACGTGTTTGTTCTTATTGTTTGCTGCATATTATATTCACCTTGTTTAAGAATGTCGTTTTAAAGCCGTATTCGGCGTATTCTTAAAACTTAACTTCTTCGTTTCTTGCGCTGGAGTCGTAAATACCCTGCATGAGCTTTGATGTAAGAATATTTCTGTCAATATGGCTGGGAAGCTTTTCGCCTGTCTGTACGCAGCGAACGAACGAATTGATTTCGTTCTGGAACATGTTGACGCTGTCGTATTCGGGCTTGTACTCGTTGAGCTTGCCGTCCTTTGTGCCGTATACGGTAAAGTCTCCGCCGTACTGGAGTCTGATACCCGCTTTTGTACCGAGGAAGTCTATGTATGTTTCGCTCGGGCCGATGTTCTGAGCCCATGCGCCGTTAAGTGTGATTGTCGGGCCTTCCGTACGTACGAACGCTGTAACGGAGTCGTCAACGTCGTATGTGCCGTGTTCAACGTCCTTTGTGTTTTCAGCCCACATTGATTCGTAAACATAATTCTTCATGTCTACGCCGAGCTTGGAGAATGCCTTACCCGATACTGTAAGCGGAGCGGGGTCGCCCATGCAGTACATAACTATATCAAGGTAGTGTACGCCCCAGTCGATAAGAGCGCCGCCGCCTGCGATTTCCTTTGTAGTGAACGCACCGCCGAGTCCGGGGATTGAACGGCGGCATCTGAAGGAAACGTAAATGTGGTATACTTCACCGAGCTCGCCCGCGTCGATGAGCTTCTTGATTTCGTTTACGGCAGTGTTGAAACGGTTAACGACACCGATATTGAGTGTCAGGCCTGTTTCGTGCTGAGCCTGCTGCATTGTGAGAGCTTCTGCGTATGTTCTTGCCGCGGGCTTTTCGCAGAGAACGTGCTTGCCTGCCTTGAGTGCGTCGATTGCGATAATCGGGTGCATTCTGTTAGGTGTGCATACGGAAACAGCCGTGATTTCGGGATCAGCGAGAACTGTGTGGTAATCCTCAACGGCGATACCGCAGCCGTATTTCTGTACTGCAGCCTGAGCTCTTTCGGGAATAATGTCGCAGAAATACTTAATTTCCGCATCGGGGCAATTGAGGTATGAAGGGATATGAGCGGAGTTTGCGATTGTACCGCATCCGATAACACCGACTTTAATCATGGTAAAATCTCCTTTTGATTTTATTTAATTTAATTTTTTCTTTTTTATCGGCAAAGCGAATGTTTCACGTGAAACATTTGCTTTGCCTTTCTTTTAGCTATATTTTTCTTTCATGCCAAAAAATATAGTTTATCCCACATTGAAGTGAGAAAGGGAGTAATCGATAAATCACCT
>CAZWLL010000062.1:7358-9490 GCA_964634795.1 uncultured Ruminococcus sp.
TTTCTTTACCGCAAATGTTTCACGTGAAACATTTGCGGCATTTCTTCAAATATAATTGTACTTCATTTACGTGTGAATGTCAAGTAAAAATAGATTTTAGAGCGGTAATATCCGTAAAATTACATTCGTAGTTTGAATGTAAATTTTCAATACAAAGTCAACGCTTGTTGACATCTTGCACAAATACGGATATAATTAAAGTGTAAATACATAAAAAATACAAAAAGGACGGTAAGCTTATGCGGACGAATAAAAATTTGCTTAACAAAGTACTGTCGCTGATTTTGTGTGCGCTTATGGTGTCTCCTTTATTTACATCATGCGCCGAAAAAACGGACGGTGATACAAGCGAGAGCAGTGAAACGACTGCTTCCTTTGAGGGCTGGGATACAGATGCGGAAACCGAGGTTGAGACCGAGACTACCCGCGCCGACATCAAGGACAGTCTTCCCGACGACTTAAAGTTCGACGGCGACACAATTAACGTATATCATTTCGGTGACTCCAACACGATGCAGTACGACACGGTCGGCGAGCTCGGCGGAGATGTAGTGCTTGACGCCGTATACAACAGAAATATCAGCGTCGAGGACAGACTCAACGTGAAAATCAACTATGTAGCAGGCTCTGACGGCTGGGATAATTTCCCGTCAGAGGTTCTGACGATGCTCAACTCGGGAAGCTCCGATTACGATATAGTAATGGAGGAAAGCTCCCGTCTGTGGCAGCAGTCCATCAAGGGCTTCTACTATGACTTAATCGACAACAAGTATCTTGACCTTGAGGCGCCGTGGTGGTACGGTGACATGATGGCCGAATCCAACCTCGACAACACGAAGAGACTTTTCTTGAACGGCGACATTTGCGTAACGGTAATGCTTTACGCGTCTGCTATGTACTTCAACAAGGCTATATTCAAGGATTATTTCGGAGACGTCAGCGCGCTTTATGATTCCGTACTTGACGGAACATGGACATACGATAATTTCGGCACATACTGCCGTGATGTATACACAGACGTAAACGGCAACGGCACTGCGGATGATGATGACATAATGGGCTTCAGATACGAGCAGTGGGGCATTCCCAACTACATGTCAATGTCAACGGGTCTCACGTACATCACACGTGACGAGGACGGCTTCCCCGTACTCAATATTATGAGCGATGACGCTATAACATGGAGTGAAACACTTTACAGACTTCTTTACAACGACAACATGTCCGTTGCGGGTTCAAAATCCGCTACATTCATTAACTCTAAGTCTCTGTTCTATCCCGGACAGTTTGTAACCGCGCACGAGCTGAGAGATGTCGAGTTCGAATACGGCATGCTTCCTTACCCGAAGCTCAACGAGTCACTTGACTACATGTCGGGCGCGGGCACGGCAAACGGCAACGGAGTTGCTGTTCCCGTATCGATAGCGCAGACAAGAGTAGACATGCTTTGCGCCGTAATGGAAGCGCTCTGCGCCGAATCCTACAGAAAGGTAATCCCCGCGTGGTACGACACTGCGCTTAAGGTTAAATATTCGGCAGGTCTTGAGGATGCTCAGATGGTTGACATAATATACGAGCACATCAACAGCCCGTTCATCATGATGGCAGACAAGGAGCTGAATCTCGGATCGGTATTCACGAACGGTGTATACGGTCAATCAAGCGAAGGTGCGTTTGCATCGTACTACGAATCGAACAGCAAGAGATTTGAAAAGACTTTGCAGAAAGCGATAGAAAATTACAAGGAAATTGAAAACTGATGGCACGAGGTGATGCATCGCCAAGCGATGCATCACCTCGTTTTTCAAACTTTTCATTAGATATGTTTATGTAAATGTAGAAAAGTGCTTCGCACTTTTCGGATTTATTATATCACCTGCGGGTGAAAGCCGCCACTGCGCCGAACGAGCGTAGCTCGTTCATGGGGCTGCCCCTTTCGGGGAAACACAAGGAGGCTCCAGAGCCTGCCTCCCGAATGAGCGAAGCTCATTCATGAATCTACGCTCAGCGGTGGAGTGCAAACGGAATATGATATGCTCTGCCCTCGCACATTTATGCTTTGGTCATCGCGCGGTGGAGCGTAAGCCGGAGACATACTAACGGAGAATTTCCATTCATGGAAATTCTCGGGA
>CAZWLL010000063.1:0-9455 GCA_964634795.1 uncultured Ruminococcus sp.
TTTTTTTAGGACAGAACCTCGGAGAATTTCCGAAGGAAATTCTCAAGGAGCGGGTGTATTAACTTAAAACCAAAGCTATACGTTATCCCGCTGTTTTTTTAGGACAGAACCTCGGAGAATTTCCGAAGGAAATTCTCATGGAGCGGGTGTATTCACTTGAAATATAATTTATACTTTATCCCGCGACACGGCACCGTATTACGGTTTTCGACGGATCTATTTTGTCTTTCTCGAGTATCAGCTCATCGATTGAATCCGCTGTTATCGTTCCGCTTTTCGGATTGAATACACTTTTTATACTGCCCGTGATGTCCGCATCAACCGAGGAGTACTCGAACGCGAGAGTGGTGTTTATCAGCTTGCAGTTTTTCATCGTCAGGTTTTCGATGTAGCACAGTCCCTGAAGACTTTCTATCGTGCAATTTACAAACGTCAGGTTCTTCGTGTTCCAGCCGAGGTATTCTCCGACTATAAACGTGTCGTATACAGTTACGTTTTCGCAATTCCAAAAGGCATCCTTCGAGAGCATTTTCGATGAATGTACCTCAATGTTTTTTCCGCCGTCGAAGGCGTAATTTCCGTAAAGTGTAAAGTTGTCGGCGGAAATATTTTGGGAATTCATTCCGAAATAGTCTCCTTTTGCCGTAACCGAATTAAGACGTACACCGTCGCATGTCCAAAGTGTTTCGGCTGCGTTCGGAATGGAGACGTTTTCGAGAGATACATCGTGACAGCGGCGGAAGTTCTTCGGCGCTTCTATGAGGGAATCCTTTACGGATATGTGATTGGTATACCAGACACCCGAGCGCGCCATCTCAAACCATGAGCAGTTTTCAACCTTGATGTTGTTCGAATACCAGAGAGGGTATTTCCACTTGAACATACTGCCGTACAGTTCTATATCATGGCTTTCCTTGAGAGGGGATTCTCCCTCGTCAAAGATAGTGTCAATTATTTTTAAATCGCTTTCGCCGAACAGCGGGCGTTCTCCTTTATAATAACCGCGTATTATTTCTTTCATCGGTTTTCTCCTTTGCGCGGAATAATATTTTTTTGAATACATTATAAAGCCATACGGGAATATTTACAACAGGAAATTGTGAAATTTTTAAATTACGGATGATTTTATTTAATAATTGCGCGGAGCAAACGTCTCGCGAATGTAAAATCGAATGTAAAACGGGAAGAAACGACTTTACAAACGATTTTACATTCGACTTTACATACATTTGACATGACGCGCCTTTCGGATTTTACATAAAAAATGTATCATATAAGCGTACAAAGAAAAAAATAAAATATAAATTACGAAAGCTCGTAAGGAGAAAAAATCATGAAAAAAATATTCGGCGGATTGCGCACAGCGGCACTTCTTACCGCAGTACTTTGCACAGCATCTCTCGTGTTCACATCATGTTCATCTGAAGAAACCAAGACAGTATCCACAGACGGTTCGACATCAATGGAAAAGGTTATCGGAGCACTCGGCGAGGCTTTTGAAGAAAACAATTCAGGCGTAACCTTCACATACAATCCGACAGGCTCGGGCTCGGGCATAACAGCCGTACTCGAGGGCAGATGCGACATAGGACTTTCCAGCCGCGCCCTTAAGGATGAGGAAAAGGCGGAAGGACTTACCGAAACAGTACTTGCATATGACGGTATCGCAATTATCGTAAACACGGAAAACACAGTTGAAGACCTTACTGTTGACCAGATCGCTTCTATTTACAAAGGCGAAATCACAAACTGGAGTGAGGTAGGTGGCGCTGACGGCGAAATCGTGCTCATCGGCAGAGAAGCGGGAAGCGGAACAAGAGACGGCTTCGAATCCATTACAAAGACCACGGATTCATGTCAGTATCGTCAGGAGCTCACCTCCACAGGCGACGTAATCACAACTGTTTCGAACAACCCCAACGCAATCGGTTATGCGTCACTCGCATCGGTTAAGGATACGGTAAAGGCCATTAAGGTCGGCGGT
This sequence comes from uncultured Ruminococcus sp., assembly GCA_964634795.1. Taxonomy (GTDB): domain Bacteria; phylum Bacillota; class Clostridia; order Oscillospirales; family CAG-272; genus UMGS1696. Next base: position 1,985 of record CAZWLL010000063.1, read on the forward strand.
GTTACACCCAGTGAAGAGACTGTAAAGGACGGAACATACCTCATTCAGCGTCCGTTCGTATTCGTAACAAAGTCAGATACAGCACTCTCCGAAACCGCTCAGAAGTTCTTCGATTACGCAATGTCATCGGATGCCGCCTCCATCATTTCGAAGGCAGGCGCCGTAGCGGCTAACTGATTAACCATATTTGAAATGAAGGCGGCACGCTCGGGCTTATGCGGTGAGCATGCCGCCGTATTTATAAGTGAGAATCCGATTATAGGATGAACACGATAACATATCAACGAGTTTATGAGTCTTCTCGAATTGAAAGGCGGCTGAAATGAATAACATGAAATCCTTTGCCGACAAACATAAGAAGCTGACGGAGGATATAATCCACATTATTTTTCTGTGCCTGGGCTTGATTACAGTGGCGTTTGTTCTGCTGATTACGATATATCTTATCATCTCCGGAATTCCGGCGATAAAGGAAATAGGACTTTTCAAATTCCTTTTCGGAACGGAATGGGCATCGACCGCGGCAGAACCCGAATACGGTATACTTCCGTTTATTCTGACAAGCATCTACGGAACCGCGGGCGCGATAGTGATAGGCGTGCCGATTGGATTTTTCACCTCCGTGTATCTCGCGAAAATCGCCAAGCCTAAGGTGCGCGCCGTTATCGAGGCTGCAGTCAGCCTCCTTGCGGGAATTCCGTCGGTTGTATACGGTCTTGTCGGAATGATGGTGCTTGTGCCGGGTATAAGAAAGCTTTTCGGCGTGCCCGACGGCTCCGGTCTGCTCGCGGCGATAATAGTACTCGCCGTTATGATACTTCCGTCTATAGTAAAGGTATCTCTCACGGCACTTGATGCCGTACCGAAGGAGTATGAGGACGCGTCTCTCGCACTCGGTGCGAACCCGATTGAAACCTATTTCCGTGTTTCCGTGCCTGCGGCGAAAAGCGGTATAGCGGCAGCGGTGGTTCTCGGCGTAGGACGCGCAATCGGCGAGGCTATGGCGGTAATGATGGTATCGGGAAACGTACCTAATATGCCGTCGCTGTTCCAAAGTGTTCGTTTCCTCACAACCGCTGTTGCGAGCGAGATGTCGTACGCATCGGGACTGCAGCGTCAGGCGCTGTTCTCGATAGCCCTGGTATTGTTCCTCTTCATTATGATGATAAACGCGCTTCTCAACTTCTTCCTTAAGAGAAGCCGTGATGCAAAAGGTAAACGTACCGCGAAAAAACATAATTAACATGAAGGAATAACTATGAAAAACATTAAAGCCAAAAGAAAATTGTATTCCGCGGTCATGAGAGCGCTCATGGGAATATCGGTTGTGCTGACATGCGCTTTGGTTGTGTTTCTTGTTGCTTATATTCTGTATAAAGGCGTACCGAATATTACCTGGGAGCTTTTATCGACAAAGCCGAGCTATCTTGACGGTACAATAGGAATACTTCCCGATATACTGAACACTCTTTATATAGTTCTCGCTACCTTAATTGTAGTACTTCCTCTCGGCGTGGGAGCCGCGATATACCTTAACGAGTACGCATCGAACAAAAAGCTTGTCGGTTTAATCGAATACGCCGCCGAGACGCTGTCCGGCATACCGTCGATTATATACGGACTTGTCGGAATGCTGTTCTTCTGTCAGTTTTTGAAAATGAAAACCTCCCTTATCGCGGGAGCGCTTACGCTTGTTATAATGAACCTCCCCACTGTTATGCGCACGACTCAGGAAAGCTTAAAAACCGTTCCGCAAAGCTATCGAGAGGGCGCTTTCGGCTTGGGCGCGGGCAAATGGAGAGTAATACGCACGGTAGTGCTTCCGAGCTGTGTGGACGGAATAATCACAGGCTGCATTCTTTCCGTCGGACGTATTCTCGGTGAGTCCGCGGCACTGCTTTTTACCGCCGGCTTCGCTCACGCGTTAAACGGAATATGGGAAGGACTCACGAGTGCCGGCGCCACACTGACTGTCGCGCTTTATGTTTACGCTAAGGAAAACGGTGAGTTCGAGGTGGCGTTTGCCATAGCGGCTATTCTGATGGTTTTGACAATACTTATAAACTTAGCCGCGACTATGGTAGGAAAATATTTCAAGAAAAAGAGAAATCTTTGAGGAGGCTGCGATGAGTGATATAATTACGGTAAATGATATGTGCTTATGGTACACACAGACTCAGGCACTGAAAAATATAAACATAAACATAGAAGAAAAAAGTATAACCGCTCTTATCGGTCCGTCGGGATGCGGCAAATCCACGTTTTTGAAAACACTTAACCGCATGAACGACCTTGTTCCCGGAGTGAAAATCACAGGAAAGGTATGCTACCGCGGAAAGGATATTTTCTCACCCGATACCGATGTAAACGAGCTTCGCCGTGAAATAGGCATGGTGTTCCAGAAGCCGAATCCGTTCCCGATGAGCATATACGACAACATCGCGTACGGCCCGAGAACTCACGGAATAAAAAGCAAGGCGAGACTTGACGATATAGTGGAGAAAAGCCTTCGCGGAGCCGCTATCTGGGATGAGGTTAAGGACAGACTTAAAAAATCGGCTCTCGGATTATCGGGCGGTCAGCAGCAGAGACTTTGTATTGCGCGCGCTCTCGCGGTTGAACCCGATGTACTTTTGATGGATGAACCCACATCCGCACTTGACCCGATTTCGACTTCTAAGATAGAAGACCTTGCAATTGAGCTGAAAAAGAAGTATACTATAATCATAGTTACTCACAACATGCAGCAGGCGGTAAGAATTTCCGATAATACAGCATTCTTTCTCCTCGGCGATCTTATAGAATACGGCAATACCGAAAAAATGTTTGAGTCTCCGACGGACAAGAGAACCGAAGATTACATCACAGGAAGGTTTGGATAATGAGAAACAGATTCGATGAACAGCTTTCATTGCTCAACCGTGAGCTTATTCAGATGGGTGCCATGTGCGAGGAGGCAATTGCTCTTGCGGCAAAGGCTTTAACCGAGGGAAACCTCTCTCTCGCCGCAAAAGTAACGCCCATAGCAGGGGAGATTAACGATAAGGAACGTACCATAGAATCGCTTGCACTCAAGCTTCTTCTTCAGCAGCAGCCTGTGGCGCGCGATCTGCGTCAGGTTTCGGCTGCGCTGAAAATGATAACCGATATGGAGAGAATAGGAGATCAGGCGGCGGACATTGCCGAGATTATCACATTCCTCAGCGGAAGAACGGGAAATGAGTGCGCCGATATACAGTGCATGGCGGAGGCAACCATAAAAATGGTAACGGAAAGCGTAGATGCCTTCGTCAACAAGGATGTAGCCCTTGCGGAGACTGTAGTACAGCATGACGATATAGTAGATGACTATTTCCTTAAGGTGAAATCCGATATTATAAAGTATGTGGCAAGCAAGCCCGATGACGGTGAGTATGCGCTGGATTTGCTTATGATTTCAAAGTATTTCGAAAAAATCGGAGACCATGCGGTGAATATAGCCGAATGGGTTGAATTTTCGGTGACGGGAGTACATAAAGGAGAAAGCGAAATATGATTTGGTGTGTTGAGGATGATACGGGCATCAGGGATATCGAACTCTATACACTTCGCTCGGTAGGGTTCGAGACGAACGGATTTCAAAACGCGGATGAGCTTTTTGCGGCTCTGAAGAGTCAAAAACCGTCTCTTATCCTGCTTGATGTTATGCTGCCCGGCATGGACGGTGTGGAGATACTGAAAAAACTCAAGGCATCCTCCGAAACATGTGATATCCCCGTTATAATGGCAACTGCCAAGGGAATGGAATACGATAAAATACAAAGTCTCGACCTCGGCGCGGACGACTATCTCGTGAAGCCGTTCGGAATGATGGAAATGGTATCCCGTGTAAAGGCTGTACTGCGCAGATGCGGTCACAGCGAAACTCCGCATGTGCTGACAAACGGCGGTATAATGCTTGATACATCCGCGCATACAGTATCAGTCGACGGTGAGAAGATACAGCTCACCTACAAGGAATTCGAGCTGCTTAAGCTGTTCCTTAATAATCCGAAAAAGGTATTTACACGTGAGCAGCTGTTCAGCGAAATATGGGGGCTGAACTATGTCGGTGAAACAAGAACCGTTGACATGCACATCAGAACGCTTCGTCAGAAAATCGGCACGTACAGCGATCTTATCGAAACGGTACGAAATGTCGGCTACAGAATGGAGGTATGGAAGAAATGACAAAGAAAATATTCAGGTCTATACTTACGGTAGCACTTGTAATCCTTGTCTCATCGCTTATAATGATAACAGGTGTTTTATACGATTACTTCCGTTCCGTACAGAAAAATCAGATACGCACCGAGCTTGAATTTGCGGCTGAAGGTGTAGAGGGATGCGGAGTATCGTATCTTGAAGGACTGAGCGGAAATTTGTGCCGTCTTACTCTTGTGTCGTCTGACGGTACGGTAATATACGATACGGTCGAGAACGCAGAAAGCATGGAAAATCATGCCGAACGTGAGGAAATCAAAGAGGCATTTGAAAACGGTACGGGAGAGGCGACAAGATATTCGTCCACGCTGACAGAGCAGACGATATATATAGCAAAGCTTCTTCCCGACGGAAGTGTTCTCAGAGCGTCCGTAAGCCACGCTACCATTCCAACGCTTGTATTCGGAATGCTGCAGCCACTTGTAGTGGTGCTTCTTCTCGCGTTTATTCTTTCCTCCGTTCTCGCACATAAGCTGTCGGAAAAAATAGTCGAGCCGCTGAGCTCACTTGATTTCGATAAGCCGCTCGACAATAACACATATGACGAGCTGGCGCCCGTACTCAGCCACATTGAAAAACAGCACAGACAGATTATGCGTCAGATGTACGAGCTTGAAAGAAGCCGCAGTGAGTTTGAGGCTGTAACGCACAACATGAAGGAAGGCCTTGTGCTTACCTCGGACAGCGGCAAAATAATCAGCATTAACCCCGCTGCCGCCGCGTTCTTCCAGAAGGTAAAGCCGGACAGCGCGGAATTCTACGAGCAGGAAAACGGATGCGTCGGAAAGGACTTCTTAACACTCGACAGAAGCCGTGAGACATACGAGCTTATTAAAAAGGCTGCCGACAACGGTGAGGCTGAGGTACGTGTCTCCCGCGGCGGAAGAGAATACCAGCTCAACGCAAGCCGTGTTCTCTCAAACGATAAATTCACGGGTATTGTGCTTCTTATTTTCGACGTAACCGAAAAGGTAAATGCCGAAAGAAACCGCAGAGAATTTACCGCAAACGTATCTCATGAGCTTAAAACTCCGCTTCAGTCAATCATGGGAAGCGCGGAGCTTATGGAAAACGGCTTGGTTAAAGCCGAGGATATGAAGGGGTTCTGCGACAGAATTTACAAGGAGTCGTCAAGACTTCTCTCTCTTATCGAGGATATTATAAGACTGTCCCAGCTCGACGAAAATACAGAGCTTCCATGGGAAAGCCTTGACGCATCCGACATGGCTAAAAGTACCGTAACATCACTTGCCTCGGCTGCGGAGAAGAAAAATGTTACATTCGGTCTCGACTGCGAGCCGTCGCCGAACTGCGGTGTGCGTCAGCTTTACAATGAAATAATATACAATCTCTGCGACAACGCGATAAAATACAACAAGGACGGCGGTAAGGTTAACGTATCGGTTCATCCGTCAAATGACGGCATCGAAATTAAGGTGAGCGATACCGGAATAGGCATACCCGAGGAGCACAGAGAAAGAATATTCGAAAGATTCTACAGGGTTGACAAGAGCCATTCGAAGGAATCCGGTGGCACGGGCCTCGGACTTTCAATAGTTAAGCACGCCGTACAGTATCTCGGCGGAAGCATTGCTCTCGACAGCACAGTCGGCGTGGGTACGACAATTACCGTATTCATTCCGCATCATGAAGCAAAATAAAAAAATCTCCCGATAACATATCCTATGCTATCGGGATTTTTATGCTTTGGTAAAACATAAACCGTTTTTTCGGTGCCGAAGCTTCAGTAAAACATAAACCGTTTTTCGGTGCGGAAGCTTTCGGAAAATCGCAAACCGTTTCTACGATATTTATTCTTTCAGAGAAGCGATGCTTATAATGAAAAACCGCAGGGGGGGGACATAAGGTCAATAGACGTTGCCGAATATCTCGGCGTTACAAAGCCGAGCGTTACATATACCACCAAGCGGCTGAGAGAGAACGGCTACATTACCATGGACGCGGATAGGCTTATTACGCTTACCGACAGCGGCATGGACATAGTCTCAAAGATGCCGGACAGGCACCATACGCTCACAAAGTTTCTTGTAACGCCGGGCATAGACGAGATAACCGCCGAAAAGGACGCCTGCAAGATAGAGCACGACATAAGTCAGGAAACATACGAGGCAATCTGCGCCCACGCGCGGGAAATGAGCCGGGATTGATTCTAACTTTTGTATTATTAAAGGAGCGGGGATTTACCCTGCTCCTTTTTTGCTTTTGCTTGGTTGATTATGTTTTAGCTCTTCTTTGAGCCGAACAAGCCGCGGATTATTGAGTGGCCTATTTCGCGCCCGATTGTGTTCATGGCGCTGTTTGTAACCCTTGTTACGGCCTTCGTGGCGGCGTTTTTTGTCTTCTTGGCTACCTTTGAGGCGGTTGAGCTTTTAGAGGATTTTGTCTTTGTGCTCTTGGTTGCTTTGGAGGATTTCTTTTCCTCCTTCTCCTCTTTGTCCTTCTTTTCTTCCTCTTCCTGCTCGTTAAAATACTCGTAGGCGGAATAGTTATCAACGGCCTTGTCGTATTTCTGCTTCATGTCGCTTGAATCTATAACGGCGCGGCGCTCCTCTTCCGTTATGGTGCCCATGCGGCTTTGCGGCGGCAGTATGAACGCGCGCTGAACAATGCCGGGTACGCCGTTTTCATCAAGGCAGGACACAAGCGCCTCGCCTACGCCAAGCTCCATTATTGCAGTTTGCGTATCGAACGCGGGATTGGCGCGGAATGTCTGCGCCGCGGTTTTAACAGCCTTCTGCTCGGTCGGGGTATATGCCCTTAATGCGTGCTGAACGCGATTTGAAAGCTGGGCAAGTACGCTGTCCGGAATATCGGAGGGGCTTTGAGATATAAAGTATATACCCACGCCCTTTGAGCGGATAAGTTTTACAACCTGCTCTATTTTCTGCACAAGCACCTTGGGAGCGTCGCTGAAGAGAAGATGCGCCTCATCAAAGAAGAATACCATTTCGGGCTTTTCGGCATCGCCGCGCTCCGGCAGCTTTTCAAACAGCTCGCTCATAAGGAAGAGCATAAATGTTGCGTAAAGCGGGGGGTTCTGAACAAGTTTTACGCTGTGCAGAATGTTTATATATCCCCTGCCCTGCTCGTCGCGCTGCATCCAGTCCTTTATATCTATTGAAGGTTCGCCGAAAAACTCCGCTCCGCCCTCATCCTCAAGCGTTATAAGGCTCCTTTGTATTGCGCCAAGGCTCTGCGCGCTCATGTT
>CAZWLL010000064.1:0-4303 GCA_964634795.1 uncultured Ruminococcus sp.
ATTTCCGTTTAAATACGTTTCTCCAATCGCACTTACTGTACATTTTACAATAAAATCAGCGTCGTTGATACATTCATCGATAGTATCATAATAATGCACGCTGTTCTGTAATCTTAATGTTACCGTATCACCGGTAGTGGAATTCGGTGTATTGTCAGAACAAGAATATAAAACAATACTTGATAACAAAAAACCGGTTAAAAGGAAGATATTTGTTTTTTTCATATTAAGATTATCCCCACATAATTCTAAGCCTAAAGAACGGAGAATTTCCGTACACGGAAATTCTCGATAGTGGGGCGGTTGTCTCAACTATTCAGCTGAAGTTAATCCCCACTATTTTTTAGTCATTTTTATATAACACAATGCTTAATTATTCCGTACAAGCACTGCTTTTATGTATAAATCATTGTATCACACATCGCTTTTATTTGTCAATATATATGAATTTATTTTTCGGGAAATTCAGGTACTCACAATTCGATTGAATTCGCGTATTTTTTGTGGTATAATATATACTGGATTAAGATTTTACATTTTGATAATCGGAGATGATTTATATATGCTGAAAACCAAAATAGTATGTACACTGGGGCCTGCGTCAAACTCCCCTGAAATGATAGAAAAAATGATGCTGACAGGCATGAACGTCGCGCGTCTGAACTTTTCTCACGGCACGCACGAGGAGCACAAAAAGGTTATAGACTGCCTTAAGGAAACGAGAGAAAGACTCGGTATCCCGTGCGCTATCATGCTCGACACAAAGGGTCCCGAAATCAGACTCGGCAAATTCGACGGCGGACAGGCTGAGCTTGTCACAGACTCGGAATTTACGCTTGTAACCGATGAAATACTCGGCAACTCCGAGCGCGCAACCGTATCATACAAGAATCTGCCGCGTCAGATAACACCCGGCTGCAGAATTCTTCTGAACGACGGCGCTATAGAGCTGCAGGCTCTGGAATGCGATGAAAAGAGCATTAAATGTACCGTTGTCGCGGGCGGTATAATCAAAAACGGCAAGGGTGTCAACATTCCCAACGTGCATCTCGACATGCCTCACTTATCCGACAGAGACAAGTCGGACCTGCTCTTCGGCATTGAAAACGGTGTGGATTTCATCGCCGCATCCTTTATGCGCACCGGAGAGGATGTTATCGGAATGCGCAAGTTCGTTGATTACAACGGCGGACACGACATCAGAATCATATCGAAGATAGAAAACCTTGAGGGAATAGAAAACTTCGATGAAATACTCAAGCACTCCGACGGAATCATGGTAGCGCGCGGAGATATGGGTGTCGAGGTCGATTTCGAACGTCTTCCCGGTCTGCAGAAGAAATTCATAAAGAAATGCTATCAGGCGGGCAAAATGGTAATTACAGCCACACAGATGCTCGAATCGATGATAGAAAATCCGACGCCTACGAGAGCCGAAATATCCGACGTAGCGAACGCGGTATTCGACGGAACGAGTGCCGTTATGCTCTCGGGTGAGACTGCCGCGGGCAAATACCCTCTCCGTGCGGTAAAGGCAATGGCGAGAATAGCGGAGCAGGCGGAAAAGGACGCGTTCGAGGGAGATGCTTACGGCTCAATGTCGTATGACATTGACTACACCGATGTAACAAACGCTCTATGTGACGCCGCATGCACCACAGCCGCCGACCTTAACGCCAAGGCTATAATCACACTGACGACTACCGGAAAGAGCGCGCGCAGAATGTCAAAATTCCGTCCTCTCCAGCCGATAGTAGCCGCTACGCCCGAGCACAAGACCTTCCATCAGCTTGCGCTGTCGTGGGGTGTATATCCCGTTCTCGCGCTGAAGCAGGACACGACCGAGAAGCTGTTCCGTCACGCGGTAGACTGCGCGAAGGCACTTGATCTTGTATCCGACGGAGACCTTGTCGTAATTTGTGCGGGAGTTCCCGTACTGACCCCCGGAAACACGAACATACTGAAGGTTCAGCACGTAGAAAAACATTATTGATAAACAAAAAACAGCCCGTCGGGCTGTTTTTTCGTTTCAGAATCTCATCTGTTTTACTATTGTCGCCGATGAATTATAAAACTTCATCGATTTTATCATTTTATTTATCGCTTCAAAGCGTACTACCACCGTTTTTCCGTCCTTTTCGAGACGCGCGTAATACGATTCGGGGGACTTGTAGCTTCCGCGGCAGTCGAGAATTTTATCCGCGTTTGACCACTTATCCTTGTATTCCTCGTCCATCGGGCCGATTGAGCTGAATTCGGAAAGAAGATTTTCGAATACAACAACCTCTCTCTTGGGACCGTACACCTCGCTGATTTTCAGCTTGGCGTTGACAACCTCGTATTTATGCTCGATTTTTACAAAACGATTCCATGTGAAGTGCTTCGCAACCATGACAGTCAGCGGAATAAACGGTACAGTCAGTATTGCCACAAGCACGCCGTAGTTGCTGAGCTTTACCATAATTCCGATATACACGAAAATAATCAGTCCGTATACCGCCAGCCACAACAGCTTTCTTTTGAGAAATTTGCCCTCCGCCTTCTGTTCAACCGTATACTCCGCGTAATTTATTGAGCCGTCCATATTTTTCTCCTTTATAAAGAGCTTGAATGATAGAATAAGTTTACCATATTTTAACCTGTATTTCAATACCGTATTTAAATTTATTCATTTTTCGTTCTCATTGTCTCAGACAGGTATTTTTATGCTTTTGCGTGATAAAAGATACATTCACATAAATTCAAAATGCATAAATCTTATTGACATCCTGCACTTTGTGTGTTATAATAAACTCACAGTCAGCTTTTGACATCACTTTAATGAAAGCGTGCAGGTGCTAATATGCAAAACGATGATTCAAAAAGAATGAATAACGTAGTATATGAGCGTGAAATGAGCGTCGGCTACTCGGAACAGACGCATCTTATTGAGCAATCCGCTTATAAATACTCACTTCAGGAAAGAGCGGAGCCTAATCTTTACCGTCCTCTTTTCGATTACGAATCCGTACCGAAAGTTTCGTTCAACCACCGTTTTGTTCCCGTAAATATGCCCGACAAAATCCGCATTACGGACACAACCTTCCGTGACGGACAGCAGGCAATGAATCCCTTTACGGTTAAACAAATTGTCGACCTTTACAAGCTGCTGCACAAGCTCGGCGGCGAGCAGGGAATAATCAGCCAATCCGAATTTTTCGTTTATACCGAAAAGGACAGACAGGCGCTTGAGGAATGTCTTGCCCTCGGATACAAGTTCCCCGAAATCACGACATGGATACGTGCATCTAAAAAGGACTTCGAGCTTGTAAAGTCTCTCGGAATCCGTGAAACGGGTATTCTCGTATCGTGCTCGGACTATCATATCTACAACAAAATGGGACTCACGAGAAAGAGTGCCCTTCAAAAATATCTTTCCGTTATCGGAGAGGTTCTCGAAATGGGCATCTCTCCCCGCTGTCACTTCGAGGACATAACCAGAGCGGACTTCTACGGATTTGTTCTTCCTCTTGCCGAGGCTATAGAGGAGCTTTGCGAAAGCTACGGCATTCCCGTAAAAATCAGAGCATGCGACACAATGGGCTACGGTGTCACCTACCCCGGCGCGGCTCTGCCCCGTTCCGTCCCCGGCATATGCTACGGCTTGAACCACTACGGCGGATTCAAGTCCGAATACCTCGAATGGCACGGACACAACGATTTCTATAAGGCCGTCAACAACTCCTCCACCGCATGGCTGTACGGTTGCTCAGCCGTAAACTGCGCTCTTCTCGGTATAGGCGAGAGATGCGGCAATACTCCTCTTGAGGCTATGGTAATGGAGTACGCGTCACTGCGCGGTACGACCGACGGCATGGATTTGTCCGTTATCACGGAAATCGCGGACTATTTCAAAAATGAAATCGGTTATGACATTCCTCCGAAGACACCGTTTGTCGGACGTGATTTCAACATAACAAAGGCAGGCATACACGCAGACGGTCTTCTCAAGGACGAGGAAATATACAACATATTCAACACCGAAAAGCTTCTCGGAAGAAGCCCGCAGGTAGCAATAGACGCTCACAGCGGCGCAGCCGGAATAGCGCACTGGATCAATCACAGATACTTCGAGAAAAACAGTGAGATGCACTGCGACAAGCACTCTCCCATAGTCGCGAAAATGAAGGAAATCATCGACCGCGAATACGAGGACGGCAGAACGACAACCATGTCGGACGATGAACTGACACGTATTTACGCTGTCGCGAAGGACAGTATCGAAAACAGCGAAGCTGCGGAATAATTTATACTCAACTGTTAA
>CAZWLL010000064.1:4403-9027 GCA_964634795.1 uncultured Ruminococcus sp.
GGTTACTCTACTGTTCGGCTGAAGTTTATCCGCCGACATCATCCACATTAAAAAAAAGAAGGGCATAGCCCTTCTTTTTTTCTATTTAGCACCGACGCCTTTGGAGAATGCTTTTACTCTTTCGTTTTCGAAAACCTCATCGGGTGTTCCCTCAGCCTCGGTAACGCCGCCTGCCATGTATATAATCTTGTCTCCTATCTCACGCGCGAAATCCATCTCGTGCGTTACGATAATCATTGTGCGTCCGTCCTTCTTCAGCTCCCTTATTACACGGAGCACCTCTCCCGTAAGCTCGGGATCGAGCGCGGAGGTCGGCTCGTCAAAGCACAGCACATCGGGCGACATCGCAAGAGCACGCGCTATTGCCGCTCTCTGGCATTGACCTCCCGAGAGCTGCCACGGGTACATTCCCGCCTTTTCTCCGAGACCTACCGACGCGAGAAGGCTGTCCGCCTGTGACGACAATCTCTCACGCAGCTTTTTTCTTTCCTCACGGAAAGCCGACCTGTTGTTTTTGTATTTTTCACGCAGAATGTCCGTCTCAAACAGCTCCGGAGCTAAGGTTATGTTTCTTTTTACGGTATACTGCGGAAACAGGTTGAACGACTGAAAAACAAGTCCGAATTTCAAGCGCTTCTCGCGCATTTCCTTCTCGTTCAGCGAATCTCCCGTTTTCCACAGCGTTTCTCCTCCGACGATAATCTCTCCGCTGTCGGCTTCCTCGAGGAAATTCAGGCATCGCAGAAGCGTCGTTTTTCCGCTTCCCGATGAGCCGATTATAACAAGCGCCTCTCCCTCTCCGAGAGAAAGCGACATGCCCTTTAACACCTCGACATCGCCGAAGCTCTTTGTCAGATTTTTTACTTCAAGTACGGTTTTAGGCATTGTTCTCTCCTATATTTTGAAGTATCCGAGACGCTTTTCCAGCTTGCCGAGGAGAAGTGTCAGAAGTCCGCTGAACGCGAGATAGAATACTCCCGTATAGAACAGCGGCCAGATAAGTCCGTTCAGCTTTATGTACGCCTGCGCGCTCCAGATAATCTCATATACCGCTATAACTCTGGCAAGGGATGTATCCTTTACGAGGGTTATAATTTCATTAGACATCGGAGGGATAATACGCTTTACAACCTGCATCAGTATTACACGGAAAAAAGTCTGCGTCTTTGTCATTCCGAGTACGGCGCACGCCTCGTATTGTCCCGCGGGAACCGATTCTATTCCTCCGCGGTATATCTCCGAAAAGTACGCGGCATAGTTTATCACAAACGCGACAAGCACCGCCGTAAAACGAGGCATCAGCTCAAGTCCGAGCATAAGCCCGGGGCCGTAGTATATTACGATAAGCTGCAGCATAAGCGGAGTTCCGCGTATAATCCAAACGAATGCCTTTGTTATCAGCGATATCGGACATATTTTTCTGCCTCCTACCGTAAAACCGAGCTTGTTCATCGAGCCGAAGCAGATTATGAGTCCGAGCGGCACGGAGCAAACAAGGGTGAGCGCGAATATAAGCAAGGTGGTGCCGAACCCTCGCAGCAGGCTCAATGTAACTTCAATAAACATTGCGGAAAGAAACTCCAATCAAAATTCAGTTGCGAATATCAAAAATCAAAATTTAAAACTCGGATTCTGTCGGGAATTCGGAAATTCGGTTTTTCTCAAAAGCCCGTGGAAATTCGGTTTTTCTCAAAAACCGTGGAAATTCGGGCTTTCTCAAAAGCCCGAATTTCACTGTTCAGCGAGAGTCAGACCGTATTTCTCCGCGAGGCTTCCGAGTGTGCCGTCGGAGATAATTTTGTCCATGAATGTGTTCAGCTCTGTGCATAAGTCGGAGCCTTCACGGAACGCTACACCGTACTGCTCGTTCGTCAGCTCAGCCGCTACCGTAAGGTCACTGTACGATGTGCCGTCACCCGTCATTGCGGACGCCATGGTCGCATCGATTACACACGCGTCAGCCGAGCCCGATTCAACCTCGAGAAGAGCGGATGACTGATCGGCTACGGCGGTGTAGTTCTCTACGTCGCCGAGAGCGCTTTCTCCCGCTGAGCCGGCTTCCGCGGTGAACTTAAGCGCAGCCATATCCTCGAATGACGCATAATCGGCTGCAGCGGAGCTCTTCATTACCACTACCTGACGGTTTTCAACATACGGATCGGATACGGCGCAGGAGGAGGTGATTTCGGGTGTGATAGTCATGCCGTTCCAAATGCAGTCTATAGCGCCAGAGGACAGCTCGAACAGCTTGTTGTCCCAGTCGATTACGATAAACTCGCACTCAACACCGAGCTCATCCGCGAAAAGCTGTGCAAATTCGGCGTCAAAGCCTGTCCAGTTTCCGTTTTCGTCACGATAGTCCATAGGCTCGTATTCGGTTATTCCGACTACAAGCTTTCCGGCTTCTTTAACCGCATCGACATCCGATGAGCTTTTGTCGGATGAGCAGGACGCAAGGGTCATAACCGCCAGAATCGCGCACATAATAATCGATATAAATTTTTTCATTTTAAGTACCTCTCATATTTTAATTTTATCGTGTTATCACTTTAACACGTTATCCTACTAAAGTGTTATAATTTTATCATACAATACCGTATGCCGTCAACCGTGATGTTCAACAATATTTGCACAAGGTAAAGTAATATTAGGTGTATTTTGTACAAACGCAATTAAGCTATGCTCTGTATTCGCGAAAAAAAGAGAAAAGACCGATGGTCTTTTCTCTTTTTTTCATATTTACAGTATCTGGCAGATTTCCTTAAGCTGCTTTGCCAGCTCAAACGCAAACTGTCTTACCTCAAGCAGTGTCGTCTTGTCGTCACGTCTGAATTTGTTGATTTTCGCCGTCGGCGGATATGCCATCGGAATCATGTCGCATCCCTCAAGCAGATACGCCGCGTATTCACATGCCTCAAGAAGCTTTTCCTTATCGCTCGGTCTGTAATCGAAGCCGTCGCAGGTGTATTCGGTCAAAGCGTCCTTTATCATCGCAAGCGCGCGGTCTGCCGCTCCCTCACGGTTCGGTATCGGAAGCACTATGCCCTCTCCCCTGTTTCTGAAGCAGCCCATCATGGCGGCGATTGTCGCGGGGTCTCTCACTGTTCCGTCGGGATAGAACACACCGTGCTCGCTGTCGCATCTGTCGTGAATCATAAGCTCGTAAACAAACCAGCCCATGTTATACTTAGCGCAAGCGGCAAGTGCCATATCATACGGGTTCGCTCTCGCAAGACAGCCGGTTTCCGTCTGAAGCACGGGTTTGCCGTATTTTTTCGACATGCTGTCCGCCAATGCGTAGTTGCTTTCTATCGCGCGGGATGTACCGTTGTAGTCATGGAAGGAAAGTACATCCACACAGTCGGCGGTCGGCTCGATATCACACGCGACAGTATGTCCTACCGTTATGGCGTTCACTTTATCTATGCTCTTTACGAATCCGCAGTATCTTCTCACAAAGCCCCACATCTTCTCGAACTTTGCCTTCTGCACGTCACGGTCGCGTTCGTCAAGCAGCCATCCGTTGCATGACGGCTCGTTCATTATATCCCACATAAGAAGGCCCGGCTCGTCCTTCAGAGCGTTTACGACAGCGGCGGTATACTCGTCGTTTTCCGGATAGCATTCCTCATCGATCATATGCGGGTCAAGCATATTGCCGTTCCATATAATCGGCATTACGCGGTAGCCGCAATCATAGCTTTCACGGACAAAACGCACGAGACGTTCGATATACGCGTCCTTTTCTCTTGCGTAGGTTCTGTAATCGAGCCACACGCGAAGTGAGTTCAAATTAACGCGCTTGCCGTATCCGAGCTCACGTTTCAGCTGTTCGCCGAAAGAAATATAGTGGTTGACGCCTCTGACCCAAGAGTAATCCTTTAAAATCTCCATAAGTTTATCCTTTCGAAAATTTCTCATTTTATCTTCTGATTTATTTATAACAGAAAAAGCGGATTACGTCAATACAAAAAGAAGAAAAGTGTTTTGCACTTTTCTTCTTTGTCGTTTGTTCGGCTTGAATTTTGCGGTGAATTCTCTCTGCCCTCTTTGCGTGAAAAAAGAAAGAGAACCTTTTGGTTCTCTTCACTTTTATTGTATGGAGAGATTCTGAATCTCCACAAAATATCATGTCGTTTATCAGTATCGTTTGTTCGGCTTGAATTTTGCAGTGACTTCTTTCTACCCTCTTTGCGTGAAAAAAGAAAGAGAACCTTTTGGTTCTCTTCACTTTTATTGTATGGAGAGATTCTGAATCTATTGTAGGGAGAGATTCTGAACTCTAATCAAAACATCAGCCTGCGGCTGATATTTTGATTGGCAAAATTCGTATCGTTCTTCTTTGTCGTTTGTGTAGTTTGAATTTTGCAGTGAATTCTCTCTGCCCTCTTTGCGTGAAAAAAGAAAGAGAACCTTTTGGTTCTCTTCACTTTTATTGTATGGAGAGATTCTGAATCTATTGTAGGGAGAGATTCTGAACTCTAATCAAAACATCAGCCTGCGGCTGATATTTTGATTGGCAAAATTCGTATCGTTCTTCTTTGTCGTTTGTGTAGTTTGAATTTTGCAGTGAATTCTCTCTGCCCTCTTTGCGTGAAAAAAGAAAGAGAACCTTTTGGTTCTC
>CAZWLL010000065.1:0-8928 GCA_964634795.1 uncultured Ruminococcus sp.
AGTTTAAGCGAGGATACACTTCAGTTGAGTAGTATAGAACACCGCTTCGCTACTGCGTCGGCGGATATAGTTCGGTTAACAACTAACGTAACAAACCGCATTCGAGGTAAATCTCGGTAATTCTCTTTTTAGTCATAGGTTTTCTTCACGTTTGTGAAGTGAAAGGTAAAAAAAGCTGTGAGTCGATAGACTCACAGCTTTTTTTAAACTATTGCGGCTCCGAAGGGAGAGATTGCCAAGCGTGCAATTTTAAAGCACTGCTTTCCGAACGGAATTCCGATTATTGTTATACATAAAAGAAGTCCGTTTGTTATAGCGGAAACAGCGAGCGGGATACCGCTTACTATAATCCATATGACATTGGCTATCAAAGAAACTGCGCCGCCACCGTAAACTATTTCTTTGCCGAACGGGAAGAACGCGAGTGATGCGAACTTAAAACACTGCAGTCCTATTGGTATTCCCACTATAGTGATGCACCACAGGCATCCTGCGAGAGTCCATGAAAGTCCCTGCCAAAAGCCGCCGCACAGAAACCAAATTATATTGCCGAGCAAACTCATTTCTATTATCAGCTCCTTAAGCCTTTTTATTGAGAGATTTTTTCTTTTTGGAATAAATTATCATTCCGACTATTGCGAGCACCGCGGAAATACCGATTACCACACCTGCTAAAATATAATTGCCTCCGGAGATTGCATCACCGCTTAATGTGGATGAAAGAATAGACGGCAGGCGTGCAATCATGGTAATTACAATAAATGAAAGATAATCTATATTGGACAGTGCCGCGCAGTAGGTTAAAATATCTTTTGGTGTGCCGGGAATGAAAAACAGGAGGAACATCATTCTGAACATGTTGCCCGTATCATGGAAGTATTTAACCGACTGTACTTTCGAATAAGGGATAAACAATTCAAGGGCGTGTCTGCCGAATTTTTTGATAATGAGAAAGACGAGTGTCTGACCGAGCGCTATGCCGAGCATTGCGAGCAATGTACCGCCCAGCCAGCCGAACGCGTATCCTGCGGCTATTTCAAACGGTTCGCCCGGGATAATCGCGGCGAACACCTGAAGTGCGGTCATGATTACATAGATTATATATCCTGCGGCGCCATGTGACTGTATCCATTCCTTGAATTGTCCGTGGTCGTTCAGCATTTTTATGAACGGCTTGCCGATATATACGAATATCAGCACAAGCATGGTGACATACACTGCGGTAATAACACATGCTATCACTCTTTTTTGATTCAGGCTTAAATGCCGTTTGACGGGATTTACACGCATACTGTCATTTGTTCCTGATTTTTTAATAGGTTTATATTTGATATCATTCATTGTGCGGTGATACCTTATCTCACAGTTCGATTGTGATAATATTATACGACTGCATAAAATAAAATACAATAAAACGCAAATTAAGTCTATACAAGCAACATTAAAAAAACATTAAAAATGTTTTAATGGCGTTAAACATACGGAATTATACCGCGGCAATACCCTGAATGAGGGGAATTTTCGAAATTATGTATTGCGAAGACATATGTAAATATGATATAATCTAAAACAGCCGATAAATTGAAAATCGGTATAAAATTATATTAATGAGGTGATGAGGCGTGTCAAAATGTTATAACTGCGGTTGTGAGATGGAATCCGAGGATAAATCGAGGCTTTGCGATAATTGTAAAAAGATAATGCTTCCTTTTTTAAAGCTTGTTGACGCGTCTACTTCATCGGCAGTAAGAAGACTCATACAAAACGAGCAGAATCTCAGAAACATGGGAATAACCGACAGCGGTATGGAATATATGCTGAAGTTCTGTGAACTGCACGACAAAAAGAAATTGCGTGAACGGGAAGAAAAAGAAAACAAAAAAGCAGCGGATGCCGCAGAGACTATTCAGAACGAAAGCAATTACAGTGAAATGGAGCTTCCCGAGGACGAGCCCCTGAATTTCGTAAAGAAGCAGTACGGTACTTTTTTGCCGGCTGCTGAGGCTGTTCTCGCCGCTGCCGCAGCTGCGCTGCTCGCCGTAACCGTATATAAATATGCGGTAGATCAGAATCTGGATGTCACGTCTCTTGCGGGAGCTATAGCGTCATGCGCGGGAGCGTATGTATCGGACTGCGTGAGAAAAACGCTCCATGATTTCAATGAGATAAAAAAGAAATTCAAATAAATTCGAAAGAGGACTGTATTATTACAGTCCTCTTATAGTTTATATGGCAGCTGCTCACTTTTTCAAAAACGAAAGCAGGCCTTTCTTTTCGTACGGCTCCGAGCTTACCGAAAGAAGGGTATAACCGGTATTTTTTATAACATCCGACAGCTTATTTTCGTCAATTCCGTCCTCGCTTATTATAATGCATTCACCTTTTGTGTGCGATGAGCTTACTTTTTTTACGGAAAATGCGGCTCGTACAGCATCGTTTATATGAGCCTCGCACATTCCGCACATCATTCCGTCTATTTTCAGAGTTGTTTTTACCATTATATTAAAAACCTCCAATTTATATGTACATTTATATGTACAGCACGGTTAGAGTCTGCTAACCGATTCAATTGTATCACAGTACTGCGGAAAAATCAATATCTAAAGTGAAAAACGGGTGAATATTATCTCTATATAAACTGAATTTTTTTCATAATGATTGAAATGCGGAAAGTAATGTGATATAATTACAAAGTGTATCAATCAGTTTTCGGAGTTCTCGGACAGCGGGAATAACGGAGACAAAGCATCTTTTACTTTATGTAAAGAAACTTGAGAAGAATCGAAAGGAGTTACCTGAAAATGGGTAATAACAAAAAAGCTCTGACTGCGGAACAGCAGTCGGAAAAGAAAAAGTCGATAATAACGCTGATATGTGTTATTATCGCCGCAGTTATCGTTCTTTCACTTGTAACATATGCACGTCTTGCGAACAGCGGTATCCTGCTTCGTTCAAAGACCGCTGCGGAGAGCGAAAACTATAAAGTTACCGGCACTATGATGGCATACTATTTCAGTCAGAATTATCAGTCATATTACAGCTATCTCAGCTACCTCGGAGTTGACACTACGCAAAAGCTGAAGGATCAGGCATGTGCTTACACAACCGAAGCAAACGGCACATGGTTTGATTACTTCGTTGCAATGACACAGGATTACGCTACGCAGATTCTTGCTCTTTGCGAAGGCGCAAAGGCTAACGGAGTCGAGCTTGATGACGAGGATGAAGCTGAAATCGAAACCTCAATTCAGGAAATCAAGACAACCGCATCCACATACGGCTACTCGTTTAATCAATATCTTGCCGCACTGACAGGTGTAGGAGTTAATGAAAAAGACGTCAAAAAGTGCATGGAGCTTGCCGCTCTCGCGTCTAAGTATTCCACAGAGTACCAGAACAGCCTTACATACACAGACGATGAACTCGAGAGCTACTATGCGGCTAATACCGATTCATTCGAGGGCGTTGACTACTATGTATACACAATCAATTCCACCGATTTCATGGAAAAGGATACCGACGGCAACCCTGTAGGCGAGACTGACACCGCAACCGCAGCTGCATATGAAGCCGCACAGAGAATCCTTGCCGCAAACAGTGTAGACGAATATCTCCTGCTTATCCGTGACTACATGAAGAGCAACCTCGGTATGGAAGATGCCGATATAGATACAGCAGTAGAGAGCGCATTCACAAGACATGCTCTTGCTTCTACTATTTCCTCCGTATCCGAATGGGCATTCAGCGCAAATCCCGGTGACGTATATACTGCCGCTGAGGAAGGCGACTCTTCATACGCTATATACTGCCTTACAAAGTCATCATACAGAGATGAAACAACAACAAGAAATGTAAGACACATTCTCTTCTCCAACGAAACATATACAGACGATTCTAAGGCTCAGGATGTTTACGCAGAGCTTCAGGAAGCAGGCTTCTCAGAAGAAGCATTTAACACTCTTGCAGCAGAATACAGCTCTGACACAGGCTCTAACACAAACGGTGGTCTCTACGAAAACGTAACATACGGCTCGACAACAAACGAGTTCAACGCATGGCTCTTTGACGACGCAAGAGTACCCGGCGACAGCGGCATAATCGAATCATCCTCATATGGCTGGCACATCATGTACTATGTCGGAGAGGGCGACTCCTGCACATGGAAGGAAACCGCTAAATCCGCTATGAAGTCAAACGATGTTACCGAAATGATCGAGGAAAACTCCGCTAACATAACAACGAACATGGATGTTCTCGACGATTTGGATGTATAATGTCGGAAATCAAAAGCAGTTAAATAAAAAAAGCGAGGCTTAAAGCCTCGTTTTTTTTATTTAACTATGTACCTTATTTTTCGTCTACAGCTGCGGGAACCCAACCGTATTTGTATGTGTTGGATTTCGGAGTGCAAACATATTTAGCGGCGTTAATGAGAACCTTTTGTACTTCCTTATTGTGGTAGGTCGGAACAGATTCGTGACCCGGACGGAAGTAGAATATCTTGCCGCGTCCTCTCTTGTATACGCATCCGCTGCGGAATACTTCACCGCCTGTGAACCAGCTGATGAATAAGAGCTCATCGGGAGCGGGTACTCTGAAGTGCTCGCCGTAGGTTTCCTCGTGCTCGAGAACTATTTTCTCGCCGATTCCTTCGGTGATGGGATGACCCTGCTCTATAACCCAAAGGATTTCCTTATCGCCTGATTCACGCCATTTAAGATCGTCTGACGGCGTTCCGCAAAGACGTCTGAATACCTTTGAAGCGTGACCCGAGTGAAGAACAACAAGTCCCATGCCTTCATATACGTGACGGCAAACTCTTTCCACAACCGCATCGGGTACATCACCGTGTCTCATATGTCCCCACCAGAAGAGCACGTCTGTGTCGTCAAGTACTTCATCTGTAAGGCCGCATTCGGGATCATCGAGTGTAGCTGTTCTTACATCGTAGCCTGCTTCTTCGAGGAAGCGTTTAATGCACATATGAATACCGTCGGGATATATGGCTTTAACAGCTTCATCGGTTTTTTCGTGTGCGAATTCATTCCAAACAGTGATTTTCATTTTATTACCTCCGAAAAATCAATATTGAACTGTCTCTATTTTAGCACAGGCATTTGCTGAAATCAATACAAAATTGTACAATCACTCATGAAAATTGAGCGTTGTGAAGTGAGTAGTAGAAGCCTTTCTGCTTCATCAGGCTTTCGTGATTTCCGGATTCGATAACTCGTCCGTCACGGAGAACGAAAATCACATCGGCATTGCGTACAGTGGAGAGACGGTGCGCTATTACTATTGATGTTTTCTTCCGCATAAGCTCGTTCATCGCACGCTGAATACGCATTTCGGTCATACTGTCAACGTTTGATGTTGCCTCGTCGAGTATCAGTATCGGGGATGAGGATATCATGGCGCGCGCTATTGTGATGAGCTGCTTCTGGCCTTTTGAAATGTTAACACCTTCGTCGGTCAGAACAGTGTCATAACCGTCCGGCAAACCTTTAATAAACGAGTGAATTCCCGCAGCCTTTGCTGCCTTCTCGATGTCTTCACGTGAAACTTCGTGCTCGGCACCGTATGCTATATTTTCCGCTATTGTACCGCTGAACAGCCATGTGTCCTGAAGCACCATCGTATATGCGCGGCGTACGCTTTTGCGCTGTGCGTGGAGTATATCATGGTCCTCAAGCATTATCTTACCGGAATTCGGGTCGTAGAATCTCATCAGAAGATTGATTATTGTTGTTTTGCCGGCTCCTGTAGGACCTACGATTGCGGCGGTGGTTCCGGGGGTTATGTTGATTGATAAATCGTGGATTATATGGTGTCCTGTGTAGTAGCTGAAATTTACATTGTCAACATCAAGCTTGCCGTTTACGAATACTCCGTCCTTTTCACGGCCTCCGACAAATACAACGGCGTCACTGTCGTCGGGGGACTCCTCTTCTTCATCTAAAAGGCGGAACACTCTTTCAGCGGCTGCCGCAGCGGACTGCAGCTCATTTAATATGTTTGCGGTTTCGTTTATAGGACCGCTGAACTTTCTCGAATACAATACATATGACGATACATTGCCGATTGAAATTTTACCTGCGAGATAAAGCAGTGAGCCGAACACCGATACTAATGTGAGCGATATATTATTTATGAAGTTTACGGTAGGACCGACCAATGTGCCGTGGTAATCGGCGTTGTAGTATGCGTCTGCGGCATTTTTGTTCTTTCCCGCAAAACGCTTTATCATTGTAGGCTCTTCATTGTAAGCGCGAACTGTTTTCTGACCGCTCAGACATTCCTCGGCATATCCGTTCAGCTCGCCGAGCTTTCCGCTTCTCGCGCGGAACAGAGGACGGAATTTGTGTGCCATTTTACCTGTGGTAATAATCGAGAGGGGAACGGTGACAGCGAATACGATACACAGATACGGCGATATTGTAAGCATCATAATAAGTGAACCCGCAACAGTGACAACACTCGATGCTATTTGAACCAGATCGGTTGACAGGGTGGAGTTGATTGTGTCTATGTCATACGATATGCGTGATATTATATCACCTGTCTGGTTCTTGTCAAAGTACTCAACCTTCATGCGCATCAGCTTTGAGAAAATATCCTCACGCATGTTTTTGACTATACCGCGGGAGAGATTTATCATGATTATCTGCAGAAGATATGCAAGTACGCTTGACGCGACATATGCGATAGCCATAAGCACGCACTTTTCGGCGACAACAGCGAAATCCGCTTCTCCTGCGCTTATGCCTATTGCGTCGATCGCTTCACCGGACAGCTTGGGCCCTACAAGCGACAGAAGGTTTGACAGAATCGAAATTATGATGGCGGCAATGTATCCCCATCTGAAGCGGTACATGTATTTGCCGAGCCTGAGAAGCACCCTGAGCCGTTTTTTCGGCATATTTCCGACAACAACGTCTTCGGGTCGAGTAACCTTTACTCCTTTATTCAAGAAGAGCACCTCCCATCTGCGAATCACTGATTTCTTTATACAGCTCACATGACTTTATAAGCTCATCGTGACGGCCGCTTCCCGTGATATTTCCGTCTTCTATGACTAAAATGAGGTCGCTGTGTTTTATTGATGATATGCGCTGCGCTACGATTACCGATGTGGTTTTGTGACTGTAGTTATCACGTATTGCTTTACGAAGTCTTGCGTCTGTGGCGTAGTCAAGCGCACTTGATGAGTCATCGAGAACGAGTATTTCCGGCTCTCCCGCAAGGGCACGGCTGAGAATTACTCTCTGCTTCTGACCGCCCGAAAGGTTTGCGCCTTTTATTGACAATTCGAAATCGAGACCTCCCGGCTTCTCTTCTATAAACTGCATTGCCTGCGCATTTTGCGCGCTTCTCAAAAGCTCACTGTTATCGAGATCACGTCCGAACGCAATGTTTGTGCGCAGTGAATCGGCGAATAGGAAGTCGTTCTGGAATGCCGCTCCGAATTTTTTCGATATTTCGGCACGGCTCATTGAACGCACATCGCGTCCGTCAATCAATACTCGACCGCTGTCTGCGTCGTATTGACGCATCATGAGCGCGATAAGAGTGGTTTTACCGGAGCCTGTAGGGCCTATAATACCCAAGGTTTCGTTTTCATACAGTTTGAATGATATGTTGTTGAGGTCGTTCTTGATTCCGTTATAAGAAAAGGATACGTTTTCAAACTCGATTTTGGGTATTCGCTCTCCTGCGGCATACTCCTTCGGTTTATATGAAGGATCGGGTTCCATGTCATATGGCGTATCGAGAACCTCGCCGATTCTATTGGCGGAGGCAATGCCTCTTGATGAGTTGACGAAAATTCGTGTGACACTCATCAGAGCATTCAGAATAATAGTAAAATAAGAAGTGAAAGCGATAATTTTGCCTGTTTCCGATATACCTGCATTTACACGGTATGCACCAACGGCAATTACGGCAACGAGGCCTAAGTTAAGGAAAAGGTTCATCATAGGACTTGTGAGTCCCATTGTAAGAGCGGCTTTTTTCTCTGCCTGATTTAAAGAAAGATTTGCTTTGTCAAAACGCGATTTTTCCGCGTCCTCTTTTCCGAGAGCCTTGATGATTCTGACGCCCTGGGCGTTTTCACGAACTATACGCGTCATATTGTCGGTTTGCGTTTGCTGCTCGGTATAAAGCGGTACACCTTTTTTAGTAATGAAATATACCGCAGTTGTGATGAACGGCATTACGGCTATAAGCACGAGCGTCAGTACAGGCTCGAGAGAAAACGCAATGACTATGCCGCCGATTAACAGACAAGGAGCGCGCACACCGAGACGCTGAACCATTCCGACCATCTGGTGAATATTATATGTATCGGATGTAAGGCGTGATTCGAGAGACGGTACGGTGAATTTGTCGATTTGACGGGCGGAAAGATATGAGATTCTCTCGAATAGATCGTTTCTGATTTTCTCTGTCGTGTTTCTTGCGACAAGTGCCGCCATGCGGTTTGCGGTTACGTTTCCTGTTATTGCGAGAATCGCACATACAAACATAAGAAGTCCGGTCTGAACTATACGAGCTACGGATTTTGTCGGGACAATGTCATCTATTATATATGACAGCAGCATCGGGATGAATAAATCCATTATGGAGCCGCCAAACTTGATGCAAAAACCGAAAATCATTCGCCCGAAAAACGGTTTGACATATCGATAGATGTATTTCAAACTCTGTATTTACCTCCGTTGATTGAGAATTATTAAAAATCGAATGGTATAATTTAATAATTCAATTATAACATAAAATCTCTGTGCGTCAAGTGGTTTGGGATAAATTTTCGAATGCGTATATCATTAGGAAGCAGGCATGAGTAAGACGATGACCGGTAACCGGCAGCAGGCAGCGGTTATCCTGTATCCGACCGGAAGAAAAACCGCCTTTTAAGGCGGTTTTTCC
>CAZWLL010000066.1:0-3118 GCA_964634795.1 uncultured Ruminococcus sp.
CGAAAGCCGTTAGCGACACGGTGGGTTGAACGTAATCGGGAAAAGCGTGGATTCATGAATGAGCTTCGCTCATTCGGGAGGCAGGCTTTGGAGCCTCCTTGTGTGCCCCCTGCAAAGGGCAGCCCCATGAACGAGCTACGCTCGTTCGGCAGTGGAATAATTAATTGAAAGAGCGAAGCTCTTTCTGCCTTCATCACATTCACCTACGGTGAATAAAATCTAAGCTAACCAAAAGCATAAAGTTCTTTGCCAAGCTTTCAAAAGCATAAAGTTCTTTGCTGAACTTTTTCAAAAGTTCGGTTTTCTTTCAAGAAAGCGGAAAGAAAGCTGCTCAGACTCCGCTGTATGCGGCAAAACCTCCGTCTACGGGTATTACTACTCCGTCTACAAAGGCTGAGAACTTCTCGTCTGCAAGCCATAATAACGTGCCGTCAAGATCGGCGGGTACTCCGAAACGCTTCATGGGCGTGTGCGAAAGTATCTTGTCCGAACGAGGCGTCAGCGAGCCGTCGGGATTCGTAAGAAGCGTACGGTTCTGCTCCGTAAGGAAGAAGCCGGGCGCTAATGCGTTTACTCTGATTCCGACAGGCGCAAAGTGTACCGCAAGCCACTG
Organism: uncultured Ruminococcus sp.; assembly: GCA_964634795.1. GTDB lineage: Bacteria > Bacillota > Clostridia > Oscillospirales > CAG-272 > UMGS1696. Next base: position 614 of record CAZWLL010000066.1, read on the forward strand.
CGTAAAGTTCGATACCGCAGCCTTCGCTCCGGAATATGCCGGTATTCTCGTCAAAGGACGGAACGCGTTCATGGACGATACATTGATTATAGTGCCGCCGACACGCGCCATCTCACGCGCGAATACCTGCGTGGGAATGAGAGTGCCCAGGAAATTCAAATTAAATACAAACGATATTCCCTCGGGATCAAGATCGAAAAATGTCTTGACTCCGTCAATTACTCCGTTTTCGTCAAGCTCGGCTACCTCTTCGGGAGTGAGATAATCACGCGATGTCGAGCCCTTCGGATTGTTGCCGCCCGCTCCGTTTAAGAGTATGTCTACCTTGCCGTATTTCTCATATATAACGGCTGCTCCCGCCTCAACGGACTTCTTGTCAAGTACATTCATCTCTACAGCTATAGCGTCTCCGCCGTTTGCGCGTATATCCGACGCTACCTTCTCAGCCGCGTCAAGTCTGAGGTCGCATACAGCAACATTCGCTCCCGCAGACGCGAGAGTCTTTGAAAAGCCGGAGCAAAGTACTCCGCCGCCGCCTGTTACTACAGCGGTCTTGCCGCTTAAATTAAATGTAAGCTCTCCCATTTTTTCTCTCCTCTCAGATTATTCCGAATATGCTATCGTCGTCATAAGCGCCATCTCGGGTGCGCTCGTGTCAAGACGTGAGTATTGGCATACTATAGGTGTGTTCGATTCGATAAGCACCGCGTACGGCGTGTCGCGCGGAATAGGCTCGCCGCTGTCGCTTCTCAGCTTGTCCATTCTGATGTGGTGCGTCTTCATCTTCGGACAGAACGAATGAAAATCCTGTCTCGCTTCTCTGTCCTCAAAGAATAACGTAAGCGATATCTCCGCGTCAACATCGGATGTGTTTATAACACAAATCGCCTCATGTGATACACTCGCGTTCTTCGATACAGAATTCAAAAACGTGTCGGGAATAAGCCATGTCTTTTTTCCGTATGCTTTCATTTTTTCATACCCTTTCTTTTTTATGTTTATATAATGCGTTTAATGCCTTAACCTAACTTCACGCCCGCTTCGGCCTTCTTCATAATGCTCCTCCACTTTGAGCAGAAGCATATGATTCTCACTATCCAGTCCACTATCATCGATATCCATACGCCTATCGCTCCCATTCCGAATTTGATTCCCAAAATGTAGGATAATCCCACTCGGAATATGAACATGGATAAAACCGCCACTATCATAACGTATTTCGCGTCTCCCGTCGCTTTCATAGCTCCCGGAAGCACAAACGAATGCGTCCATAACGCAACAGCCGTTATGTTGTGTATGCAAATCAGTATAACCGCAAGCTCCCGCGCCTCCGCCGTAATGCTGTACAGCGATAAAAGAAGCGGAAGTGAGGCGAATAACAGCGCGTTGAATATTCCCTCCGACAGTATCGACAGCCTGAGCAGCTTCGAGGTGTAATACTTTACCGCTCTGTAATCCTCCGCTCCCACACATTGACCTATGACAGTCACTATCGCATAGCTGAACGCACTGCCTACCATGACTCCGAAGCCGTCAATGTTGTTCGCTACCGCGTTCGCGGTAATCTGTACCGTACCGAAGGTCGATATTATAGACAGCACCAGTATTCTGCCGAGCTGGAACGTGCCGCTCTCGAGACTGCCCGGCAAACCGACAGACAGTATGCTCTTATATAAGCTTCTCGAGCCCTTTTCACCGACCAGCTTTCTGTAGTCTACATATATGGTGTTCCTTCTGTCCGCAAGCTTGATGAGCAAATATATGCACGAGAACGCTCGTCCGAGAAGCGTCGCAAGCGCCGCACCGAATACTCCCCACTTGAAAACGAAAATAAACAGCGCGTTGCCCGCAATGTTGAATATGTTTACGGCAGTCTGCGTTATCATTGATATTTTCGAGTTGCCCTCGGAACGGAATAACGCAGCCGCCGCACTGTACAACGCTACCATCGGGAACGATATAAGCGTCGTGCGCATGTATGTCTCAGCCGCCGACATTACATCGTCCTCAATCGAGCCGAATAACAGCCTGAGCAGCCCGGTGTCGAATATGTATACAAGCGCCATGAGCGTAATCGATGCCGCCGCACATATTATAAGCAGGCAAGACGCAGAGCGGCGAGCCTTGTCGGGCTTTCCCTCTCCGATAGCACGGCTTGCAACAACCGCTCCTCCGGTAGCAAGAGCCGTGAACATGTTGAAAAATAATACGAATATCATGTCGACAAGCGATACACCCGATACGGCGGCATCTCCCTGCGACGATACCATTATGCTGTCCGCAATTCCCATGAGAGTTCCGAGAAATTGCTCGATTATAAGCGGCAGAATGAGCGTCCACAGCGCTCGGTCGCTGAAGCGTATCTTAAATTCACGCTCGCAATCATTCTCGCCGAAATATTTTTTGAAAATTAAAGCTATCTTATTCATACGTATTATTATAGCAAATATCATTCCCGATTTCAATCACCGCGCGTGAATTATTTCCGTATATATATGCAAACAA
>CAZWLL010000066.1:3218-8600 GCA_964634795.1 uncultured Ruminococcus sp.
CATTCCCGATTTCAATCACCGCGCGTGAATTATTTCCGTATATATATGCAAACAAGAGGAGCATCGTCAAAGCGATGCCCCTCTTGCATATTATAACAGGAATATTAGGTTCTTGCAATTTAAACTAAAGCAAATCCGCCGTCAAATTTAAGCCTTAAGAACGGAGTTTTGGATAAACTCGAGGAGGCGGCGGTATTCTCTACTATTAAGCTAAAGTTTATCCGCCGTCAAATTTAAGCCTTAAGAACGGAGTTTATCCGTTTGCCGTAAGGCAATCTTTAAAAACTCTTTAGAGTTTCACACCTATGGTGTTTAAAGAAGGAGAAACTCGAGGAGGCGGCGGTATTCTCTACTATTAAGCTAATGAGTATCCGCCGTCAAATTTTAACTTAAGAACGGAGTTTATCCGTTTGCCGCAAGGCAATATTCAAACATCTTTGATGTTTGAATAAGGAGAAACTCGAGGAGGCGGCGGTATTCTCTACTATTAAGTTAATGAGTATCCGCCGACATCAGTCGTTGTATTCGAGATTTGCGATGAGATAGAGAACTGCAGCGAGATCGTTCTTTGTAAGGCTGCGGTTCTTCTTGTATACGGAAGATGTAACCATGCCGATGGAGATGCAGTTTTCCTTTGCCGTGTCGTCACGATCGAAATCGTCGAAGGAAACATCGTTCTTGTCCTCGAGAACTTCAAGGTATACGTCAACCATGTCGCATGCTCTCTTTACATTGCATACAACGCTTGTGTCCTCGTCCTCGTCAACAAGACCGTACTTTTCAGCCCAGTTGAGTCTCTGTGTGTTGTTGGAAAGCTTGTCGTTTACGTCTGCCATTTCAGCGAGAGCGCACGCGAATGTCTTTACGGTAACAGCACGTGAACCGTTGAAATTGTACTTCGGCTTAAGTGTTGTGCCGCTCTTTGAGCCCTGGAGTATGCCGGCTTCAGTTGCGTATTCAATAGCGGAATAGTACTTGTCGCTTGACTTAACGTCATCGTAAGGGCAGTTCCACTTGAATGTAACTTCAATCTTTGTGTCAGCTGTGATTCCGTTTACGGTGTAAGAGGATACCTTGCCTACCGACTTGCCGTTTACCTTAACGGAGGAAATTGTGTAGTTGGAGGATGCGGGAACGAAACGATATACAACCTTGTCGGAGTACTTTGCCGTAATCTTGGATACTGTGGATACGGACTTGCCGTTAACGGTAGCGGTAATCTTGCCGCCGCTTGTAGCGGATGCCGTAATCTTGTATTCCTTCATTGAGGAAACCTTTGTGAAGTATGCGCGTACAACAGTGTTGCTCTTTACGGTGATCTTGATTTCATCGTCGGAGAAGTCAACCTTTTCGCCGTTTACATATACTTCTGTGAGTACATAGCCCTTGTCGGGATCAAAGCTGATTGTCTTCTTTTCGCCGTAAGCAGCCTTTTCGCCGCCCTTTACATAGTAGTCGCCGCCCTTGGAGGTGATTACCTTGATTGAGTAGAAGTAGTCGTAATAACCTTCACCGGATATAACCTTCTTGGTGTAGTGTCCGTTGTCGCAGCGGAAGTATGCGCAGAGAACACCGTCTACATAGGTGTAGTACTGGAATTCCGCTGTCTTGCTGCATCCCGACTTGCCGCATTCGATATCATCGGGAGTTTCCTTAGGATAGATAGATGAGGAAGAGGTATTCTTGAAGGACTCATGGCAGTATACGCAGAAATATGTGTCTGTGAACTTGCCGGTCTCCGAATCGTATACGCGGTCAATGTGGTATACGCCTGAGGACTTCTTGCATGTCGGGCATGTTACGGATGATTTTGTGTCTTCGTTGTACTTGGAGTCGAGTGTGCCTGTCTTGCCGCAGCCGGATTCAAGGCATACATATCTGATTGAGCCGTCGTAAATGAAGAAGAAAGCATAACCCTTGCATTTCGGGCATGAGCCGTACCATGTGGTGTAAATGTCGTCGTCATCGTAATCATACCATGAGTCGGATGATGAGGTGTTGCTTGAATAGAACTTTTTGTAGTAGTTCAAAAGGTCTTCGATTCCTACGGGGTCGCCTGTGGAGGACGCGCCTACCGTTATGGCAACGCTTGCGATCATGAGAACCGCAAGAACTAATGATAAGAATTTTTTCATAATATTTATCCTTTCGGTATTATTTCGGGAAAAGCATCGTTTCACATATTCGGCGTCCGCATATGTTTTTCACGTGATGCGAAAGCGAAGAAACGGTGTTTTTTCCGTGTGCAACCATTAGACGCGCCGCGCCCGAAAATGTTCCCTTATTATAATTATTTTTTTAAATTTTTTTCGCCGAATAAAATAAACGAGTTAGCTTTTTCTCTTGCAAAAGACATTCGCGGGTGCTATAATTGAGTGGGAATAATCTTCAGTCGAGTAGGTGAGATAACCGTCCCACTCTCGAGAATTTTCATGACTGAAAATTCTCCGTTTTTTAGGCTTAACAGTTGAGTGGGAATAATCTTCAGTCGAGTAGGCGGCGTTAAATAAATTTTGCAATTTAAAATCCGAAAAGGAGTAATATAAATTATGGAAAAGAAAAAACTCAGAATAGGTATCATCGGTACGGGCGGTATCGCTCACTCCCACGCCAACGCTTATAAGCAGTTCGACGACGTTGAGGTCGTTGCAGGCGCCGATATTATCCCCGGAAAAGCAAGAAAATTCCTCGATGAATTCGGCTGGACAGAAGCTACCGCTTACGAAACACACGAAGAGCTCTGCGCAAGAGACGACATCGACGCGGTTTCCGTCTGCACCTACAACTCACAGCACGCAGCTCCCACAATCTGCGCTCTTACATCCGGCAAGGACGTTATGCTCGAGAAGCCTATGTGCGTTACTCTCGATGAGGCAAAGGCTATCCGTGCCGTTGAGAAGGCTACAGGCCACTTCGTAACAGTAGGCTTCCAGCCCCGTTACGGCGCAAACGTAAAGAAGGTTCGTGAGGTTATCTCCTCCGGCGTTCTCGGCAAGGTTTACTATGTTGTAGTAGGCGGCGGACGTGTTAAGGGTATTCCCGGACGCACATTCATCGAAAAGGATAAAGCCGCTGTAGGCGCAGTAGGCGATATCGGCTGCTACGGCCTTGATTTCGCGCTCAACTCAATCGGCTATCCGAAGCCGCTCACGGTTTCCGCTAAGCAGTTCGCTTATTTCGGAAAGAACCCCGCAAAGTACGCCGAAGCAAACCGCTTCACGGTTGACGACGACTTCGCCGTAGCTATGATTCGCTGCGAAGGCGACATCGTTATCGACTACCGTGCTTCATGGGCAATGAACATGGACACAACAGGCGACTCCCTCTTCTTCGGCACAGACGCGGGTCTTAAGGTTAAGGCTCCCGTAGGATGCTGCTGGGACGGTGCCGCAGGCGACCTCGTTCTTTACAAGGATGACGCGGACGGCAAGCAGGTTGCTACCGAAATTCCCGTTGAAGGAAACAACGTAAAGATGGGCATGTTCGAATCCAAGATCCGCGCGTTTGTAGACGCTGTTCAGAACGGCACAGGCGCTCCGATTCCGACATCTCAGATTATATACAACCAGGCTATTATCGACGGTATCATCCGCTCCAACGCGTGCGGTCATGAGGTTGAAATAGATCTGTAATTTCGAGACAATGTAGCCTCAAACTTCTAAAGCTTACCGACAGGGGAGATGACAGCGGTCCTCACCCCTGTCGGTTTTTTATGCCGTTTCGCGTCAAATATATCTATTCACATGAGGTAATGCAATGTATCGTGATCTCACAAAGGGAAGTATACTGAAAAACCTTATCCTGTTCTCCCTTCCGATGATGGCGGGAAACCTCCTTCAGCAGCTTTATAATATCACCGACACACTCATCGTAGGGCAGGCGCTCGGAAAGAACGCCCTTGCCGCCGTCGGAAGCGCGTATACTCTCATGACGTTTCTTACGTCGATTTTTCTCGGTCTCTCAATGGGTGCGGGCGCGCTTTTTTCCGTCTATCACGGTAAGGAAGACTCGGAATCGCTGAAGTGCGCTGCCGCACATTCCGCAGTACTCATCTCAGCCGTTACAGTTGTGCTGAATATCGCGGTTTACGCCTTCACCGATCCCATACTGCGCTTTCTTGCCGTACCGGATGAGCTGTACTCCGATATGAGGCTGTATCTCGTTATAATATTTTCGGGTATAGCGGCGACGTCCGTGTACAATTTCTTCGCCTGCTTCTTTCGCGCAGTGGGGAATTCGGTTGCTCCGCTGTGTTTTCTTGCCGTGTCCGCGCTGCTCAACATCGTTCTCGATATACTTTTCGTGCCCGTAATGCATTTCGGCATAGGCGGAGCGGCAGTGGCTACCGTAATCGCTCAATATGTCTCGGGAGCGGGACTGTGCGTCTATTTTATACGGAAATGCCGTATTTTCATGCCGAGCATGAGACACTTCAAGCACAACGGCAAAATTCTTCGTGAAATATGCGATTTGTCCCTGCTGACATGCGCTCAGCAATCGGCAATGAACTTCGGCATACTGCTTATACAGCGCCTTGTTGACAGCTTCGGTGCCGTTACCATGGCGGCGTTCGCCGCGGCGGTAAAAATAGATACCTTCGCATACCTGCCCGTACAGGATTTCGGAAACGCTTTTTCTACCTTTGTCGCTCAAAATTTCGGAGCGGGAGAGACATCACGCATAAAAAAAGGCTTTGCTCAAGCCGTAGCTCTGTCCGTCGGCTTTTCTCTTGTTATATCAACGCTCGTGTGCGTGTTTGCCGAGCCTCTCATGCGTATTTTCGTGCAGGCTGAAGAGACAGCGGTTTTGGCGTCGGGCGTGAACTACCTCAGGGTAGAGGGTGCGTTTTATTTCGGCATAGGATGCCTGTTCTTATTATACGGCTTCTACCGCGCGATAGAGAAACCGCTTATGTCTGTTATACTTACGGTAATATCGCTCGGAACGAGAGTAATACTCGCGTACATGCTCGCGCCCGTTATAGGGGAGTGCGGAATATGGATGGCGATTCCCATAGGCTGGGGGCTGGCAGACGCAGCGGGATTTGCGTACTATGTCTTTAAGAAAGACATTCTCGTGAGAAAATAGCTTACCATATAGGCTTTACTTCACGTTTTATCACAAAGACCGAACAAGCAAAACTTGTTCGGTCTTTGTGTATGGATGAAAAGGCTCCGCCTTTTCGATTTTATTATATCACCTGCGGGTGAAGGCACATTCACCCGCAGGTGAATGTGCTATAGAAGAAAGTGCTCCGCACTTTCAATTTCATTATATGCTCCTGCGCGGAGGTGCGCACTGAACGAGCAAAGCTCGTTCCGGGGCCATCCGTCGCCGTCCCCTTGTGAATTCCCGCTCTTCCCGATTAACTTCAACCCACCG
>CAZWLL010000067.1:0-8501 GCA_964634795.1 uncultured Ruminococcus sp.
TTGTTTAACCGATTTCCTTTTTTATTAAGGAAATACTGAGTATTTACGGGAATACGAGATAGTTGCGGGGATTGACTACTGTTCCGTTTTCACGGACTTCAAAGTGAAGATGATATCCGAATGTATTGCCCGTGAGTCCTACGTGTCCTATAATCTGTCCCGCGCTTACAGTGTCACCTGCCGATACCAATCTGTCCGACATGTGAGCATATAACGTTGAAATACCGCCGCCATGGTCTATAAGAACGTAGTTTCCGTAGCTCCAGTGCATTTCACTCTTTAAGACAGTACCGCCGTTGGCCGCAAATACATCAGTACCGTTTGCACATGCCAAATCTATTCCGAGATGGTAATCCTGTACGCCGTACAGGTCACGCCATCCCTGCTCCGATGATACATAATACGATGCGTTGGCATCAAGCGGCCATCCGACATCTCCGCCTATGTACACGGACTGACTCTTCTTCTGAAGCTCTGCCAGGTAATTTTCCAATTCGGAGTTAAGCTGTTCCTCAAGCTCCTTGTTGTAATTATATGTTTCTATCCAGTCTGCCTCGTTTTCCTCAAGGTTTGACATATAATTCAATTTATCTTCATACGCTGCTTGATTTTCCTGAATGGCATTTTCGTAATCTGCAACTCTCAGCTGCTGTATTTCCAGCTGATCGTCAAGAGCAACCTTATCGGCTTCAAGCGCTTCCTTATTCGCTTTAAGCTCGGTAATTACATCTGCGTCATAATCGAAAACCGCGTTTACATAATCAAGCTTCGTCAGAAAATCAATAAGACTTTCAGAACCCAGGAGAATTTCAATGTAATCCGAATTTTCATCCATATATACATCTACCATTCTCTGAAGAAAAGCGTTTTCCTGTTTTTCTATTTTGTTTTCTTTATCTTCTATGTCTGCGTTTTTCTGACTAATCGACTTGTCAAGCTCATCCATCTGACCTTCAGCTAAGGTTTTCATCTGGTTGTTATACTCTATTACCTTGTCAAGCTCTGTAATTGTTGACCATGTATTACTTTTATCTGTTTGTATGCTTGCAAGCTCATCGAGTGCCTGATCTTTTTTTCTTTGGATGTCGGCTATCTGATCCTCATAAGACTGTACCGTTGCATCGGTAAGCTCACCGTCAGCCGCCACAGTTATTTGCGTGGGATAACATATACCGACAATTGCACTGCCGATTATAATCGCCGACATGATTTTCAGCTTAAATTTTTTCATGATCCCGCCTTTTATATTTTATTGCCGAATATTACTGTCTCAGATATTTATTCAATGAAAGTACTGAACCGATTATACCGGTAACAATTCCGATTCCTATGAATCCCCAAAGTACTATATTGCTGATTTCGGAGAACTGCATTATTGTTATCATCTGAAGATCAGTCATAACGAGTGTTTCTATGTAGGAATATATGTACCATTCGATAAAGTACGCGCAAATTGAAGCAACTAAACCGATAAATATACCTTCGAAAACAAACGGCAGTGAAATAAACCAGCCTGTCGCGCCTACATAACGCATAATGCTTATTTCGTTCCTTCTCGAGAAAACGGAAAGCTTAATCGTATTAATTATAATGAACACACTGACAACGGCGAGAATAATAAGAAACCACACGAAAACAAGCATGATTCCGCTCTTGAAATTCTCCAGCGTAGCCGCGAGTTCAAAACGGTTATTTACTTTTGTTATACCTTCGATTTGTCTGAGCTGATAATCAAGCTCCGATACCTTATCGTTGTCTATATATGTAATGTCATATCTGTCGGGAAGCGGATTTACCTCATCGGTTACATCGGAGTACACGTCGTATTTCGTCTTCATGTACTCGAGTCCCTCTTCCTTGGTAACACGCTCTATCTTCTCTATATTATCAAGCTTCGCTATTTTGTCCCCTACCTCGACTATTTCCTCTTCGGTTAAGTCCTGGTCGCAAAATACTACGATTTCTTTCAAAACCCCGAATTGATCGAGATTAAGATTGATTGTCTCGACAATAAGCGTAAAACCGCCTATAACCACAAGACAGCTCATGAGCACAGCTATGGACGCAAAGGTCATGACACCGTTTCGCCAAAGTCCGGATAAAGCCTGTCCTATGAAGTAGAATATATTATACCTGCGCATCGAACATTCCTCCGACTCTATCCTCGATTATAAGCCCGTCCTGAAGCATTACAACACGCTGTTTATAGTAATCAACAAGGTTCTTTTCATGCGTTACAACTATAACGGTTTTTCCCAGCTTATTTATCTTAACAAGAAGTGACATGATTTCAAGTGACATTTTAGGGTCTATGTTTCCTGTCGGCTCATCCGCGATTATTACCTTCGGATTGTTGGCAAGAGCACGCGCAAGCGCGACTCTCTGCTGCTCACCTCCGGAAATCTCATTCGGGAACGAATCCTGTTTTCCGGCAAGATTTACGGTATTCAGTATTGCGGGAACACGTCTGGATATTTTCTTGCGCGGTGTTCCGACAACCTCCATAGCAAACGAAACATTTTCATATACCGTTTTTTTCGGGAATAATCTGAAATCCTGGAAAACAACACCCAGCTCTCTTCTGTAATACGGAACCTTGAAATCCGACATCTTGCTGAGGTCATATTCCCCGACGGTAAGCTTGCCCGAGCTGATTTTTTCCTCTCTGAGCAGCAGCTTCATAAGAGTCGTTTTACCGGCTCCGGAATGACCGACTATGAAAACAAACTCCCCGTCGTCTATGTGAAGATTGATTCCGCGTAAAGCCATTGTTCCGTTCGGATATGCTTTTTTTACGTTAACAAAATCTATCATTAAATAGGGTCTCCTTTCACCCGGAGTATTTCGGCATAGCCATACTCATTGCACAAGCAAAGCACAGTAACTTTAAGACAATAAGTTAAATACGACGTTCTTTGTAGATACTTTACACTTATTGTGTGTAATTTCCATTAAAACAGCGTATTATAAATATTTAAGGCAATACCGCCCGCACAATCGAGTATTGCTTGTGTCGAACAGTGTTGCCTTTCGTATTTTATTTAGGCTTAATCTGTTATATCTTAATATTTAACAGGCTTTGTTGTGAGATATCTCTTTACCATCAATGCTACCTTGAAGGTAATAGCGTGGTCGAATTCCCTGAGGTCAAGTCCGGTAAGCTTGCGAATCTTCTCGAGTCTGTAAACCAATGTGTTTCTGTGTACAAACAGCTTACGTGAGGTTTCGGAAACGTTAAGGTTGTTTTCGAAGAACGCCTGAATTGTCATGAGAGTTTCTCTGTCAAGTGAATCAAGAGAGCCGTTCTTGAATACTTCCTGCAGGAACATTTCGCAAAGTGTTGTCGGAAGCTGATAGATAAGTCTGCCAATACCGAGGTTCTCATAGCTGATAATGTTCTTTTCGGTATCGAATACCTTGCCTACTTCGAATGCAACCTGTGCTTCCTTATAGGAACGCGCGAGATCCTTGATGTTGTCAACTACGGTACCTATACCTATAGAAACCTTTACATAGAACTCCGAATTGAGAGTATCGGCAATGTTCTTTGCAATCTTTTCGATTTCCTTAATATCGGTTCCGGGTTTTACCTCTTTAACGAGAACTATATCGGTCTCGCCTGTAGAGATTACGTAGTCTTTATTTTTATCCGGGAAAATATTCTGAACCATATCAAATGAAAGAACATCGGATTTCGAATGGAATTTGATAAGGAATACAACACGAGATTCTTCCGCATTAAATCTAAGCTCTTTCGATTTAATGTAAATGTCACTCGGAAGAATATTGTCCAAAATGATATTTTTGATAAAGGAATTCTTATCGTACTTTTCATCGTACAAATTCTTTATATTTGACAATGAAACCGCCAAAATAGTAGCGATTTTTTCGGCGTACTTATCCTCACCTTCAATAAAAACTATGTACTCCCATTTCGAACTTGTCCCTATCGGCTTGTATGTATAGCCGCCGGAGGTGATCGCATCGGAAGTATATGCAAGCTCATCGCGAACTCCCTGTCGCATTTCGCCTATCTTCACAAGCTCGCTGCAAGCTATTATCACACCGTTATCGTCGATAACGCCGATAATTCTGTCAACGGCGTCCCTCATCTGATGAATTATTCCCTGAAATAAACGATTTGACATATGATGCCCCTTCCATAAGTATTATTTTATTATTCATTGTATATACTACACTATATTTTACATCACAATTTGTATTTTTTCAATAGGAAAATAAGGATTTTTCATAGAAATTCGCTGTTTTTTTTGTTAATAATCGGCTTTTGTACCATTTCATGTTCCGATTTCATCTATTCGGCATACTTTTTTGCCCGCACAGCGTATAATTATAACAAAAGCCTGATATTCGTATGCATCGAATACCAGGCTCACATAAGCCCAAAGAGCGGAGTATAAGCTTCAGCCTGATAGTGGTGACGACCGTCCCACCGTTTTTCAGGCTTAACAGTTGAAGCATATTTTTAATTATTTTTTATACATCAAAATTGTATAGATATAGTAGACTGCGAAAAGAACACTCACAACAATTGTCATGGTATAGAAAAGATAAGGAGTGGTTCTGAATCTGTCATAAAGCATTGCCGTTACAAAAAGATAAAGCGCAACAGCCGTAATCATCATTGGAGTCATGAGCCATGCCGATGTATCAATCTTCTTAACAATAGTATAAACCAAAAATGCTATTGCCAAAACAAGCAGAACACCGAATACATACTTGAGCGGTGTATGAACATTGCAATGGAACTTATATTCACGCATAGCCTCACCACCCACAAAATCGAATAGTGATGAAACTACTATATCAACAAGAGCGATGATAAGGAGTCGAACAAATACTATTCTCGCTGCTTTTCCTTTTTTCATTGACATCATGTTGTTTTTTACACTGCTGATTTCTTTTGATTTAGCCATATCCATTAAGCGGTAAGCCTATCCGAAATTCGGACAAGCCATCTCCTTTCAGATTATCATAATTTCGCTGCGGGTTTACTTTATCAAAGCTCGTATTTAAGTGACAAGCACGACAGCACGTACAATGACGCAGTCTCTGTCCTCAGAATTCTTTTTCCAAGTCCGGTCATCAGCATCCCGTTTTTTGCGGCAAGCTCCGCCTCTTCGGGTGCATATCCGCCTTCCGGGCCTATCATAATCGCGGCGGTTTCCGGTTTTAATGTATTATCAAGATATTTCGATATGGGAGATGTTCCCTCTCCCTCATAACAGAACAACGGCAAATCGGTTTTCGATGCCTCAGCAGCGGCAGCCTTAAACATCATAGGCTCGCATACAGTCGGAATCACAGCGCGTCCGCACTGCTTTGCCGCTTCCGCAGCGATTTTTTGCCATCTTTCCGTTTTCCTTTTGACATCCCCCGAATCGATTTTCACCATGCACCTCGATGTTATGACAGGAACAATTGCCGCCGCGCCAAGCTCAGTTGACTTCTGTAAAACAATATCGAATCTGTCACCTTTAACGAGAGCCTGATAAACTGTACACCGATAAGGCGGTTCATTGCATGACTTTACCGACGACAACACACGTACAACCACATTTTCGGCATCCGGGATATCATATATTTCCGTTGTATAATCTATACCCGTATCATCGCACAAGGTAAGCTTCTCACCCGGACGCATTCTCAGTGAGCGGGTAATATGAAACGCATCCTCTCCGACAATCGTGATTTTCGTTTGTCCGTCATCTTCAATTACAGCGGCTTTTGATACAAAAAACCTCGGCATATCATAATCCTCACGAAAATCAATACTGGTATAAGGTATACATATTGTGATACCATATTATTATACCGCATAAATTCCGTTTTGTCAAACATTATTTTACATTTTTTATGCTTTGCCCGACAATTTTCCGAATTAAACGAATTTTTCACGTTTAAAACCTGCTTTAACACTTTATCTTCAGTTCCTTGTGTTCTCATTTTTCACAACCGAATGTTAAATCAGAATGCTAAGTTGTGCAATCCTACGATTCGCTTTTTTATTTTCAAAAAAGCTTGACACTATGTAAAAACATGCGTATAATTTAAATATAACGACAAGGACATTCACGGGTATCACCATTGCTGTCATTGTCTTTTTTTCTTGATTCTTAATTAAATAAAAGGAGTTTATCCGATGTCTACAGTCAGCGAATATTTCGGTTGTTTATCCTTTGATGACACTACTATGAAGGAAAGGCTTCCGAAGGAAACGTATAAGTCTCTCAAAAAAACTATCGACGAAAACAGACAGCTCGATCTCGGTGTAGCTAATATTGTAGCAAACGCAATGAAGGACTGGGCTGTGGAACACGGCTGTACTCACTACACTCATTGGTTTCAACCTCTGACAGGTTTTACCGCCGAAAAGCATGACAGCTTCATCTCGCCTATAGGCGACGGCAAGGTAATAATGGAGTTTTCGGGAAAAGAGCTTGTTCGCGGTGAACCCGATGCGTCATCATTCCCCTCCGGTGGCTTGAGAGCTACCTTTGAGGCAAGAGGATACACGGCATGGGACCCGACATCATATGCCTTCATTAAGGATAATACTTTATGCATTCCCACAGCCTTCTGCTCATACGGCGGCGAGGCACTTGACACAAAAACTCCTCTTCTGCGTTCCATGGAGGCAATAAACAAGCAGTCTCTCCGTATTCTCAAGCTGTTCGATCCCAATACCGACGTTACCTGTGTAAGAACAAGCGTAGGCCCGGAGCAGGAATACTTCCTCATTCCCGAAGAAATGTACAATCAGCGTGAAGACCTTATATTTACGGGAAGAACTCTTTTCGGCGCTCGTTCGCTCAAAGGTCAGGAGCTTGACGACCATTACTTCGGTGTTATAAAGCCTAAGGTTGAAGCGTTCATGAGAGAGCTTGACGTTGAGCTTTGGAAGCTCGGCATTTTCGCAAAGACGGAACACAACGAAGCCGCTCCCGCACAGCACGAGCTTGCTCCGATTTTCACACAAGCCAACATTGCTACCGACCATAACCAGCTCACAATGGAAATCATGAAAAAAGTAGCAAAACGTCACGGTCTTGTATGTCTCCTCCATGAAAAGCCTTTCAACGGCGTTAACGGCTCAGGTAAACATAATAACTGGTCAATAGGCACCAATACAGGTATAAATCTGCTCACTCCCGGCGATACTCCGCATGATAACGCTCAATTTCTTCTGTTCCTCTGTGCTGTCATAAAAGCAGTTGACGAATATCAGGCATTGCTCAGAATAAGTGCCGCTACAGCCGGTAATGATCACCGTTTAGGCGCAAACGAAGCTCCGCCTGCGGTTATATCGATATTCCTCGGTGATGAGCTCACCGACATATTAAACGCACTTGAATCCGATAAGCACTACGATCCCAAAGAAACCGCAAAACTTCACCTCGGTACAGTAATTCTTCCTAAGCTGCCGAAGGACACAACAGACAGAAACCGTACTTCTCCGTTTGCCTTTACGGGAAATAAGTTTGAATTCCGTATGGTCGGTTCATCAAGCTCAATCGCAGACTGCAATACCGTGCTTAATACCGCAGTTGCGGAATCATTGAGACAATTCGCAGATATTCTCGAGACAGCGGATAATTTCCAGGAAGAGCTGAACAATCTCATCAGAGATACTATTAAAAAGCATAAGAGAATCATCTTCAACGGCAACGGTTACGATAACGATTGGATTGAAGAAGCGACAGATAAACGCGGACTGCTCAACCTTCGTTCCACACCCGAAGCTCTTACAATGTACCTCACCGAGAAAAATATAGAGCTGTTTAAAATACATCACGTTTACACCGAAACCGAAATGCGTTCAAGATACGAAATAATGCTTGAAAATTATGTTAAAACCATAAAAATCGAAGCAAATGTTATGATTGACATGATTTATAAGCAAATTCTTCCCGCTGTCAGCGAGTATACAAAATCAGTAAGCGAAACAGGCGTGATGAAACGTACCCTCTCTCCCTCCATTTCTACGGAATATGAGGAAAAGCTTGTAGGCAAACTGTCATCTCTCTCATCATCAATTGCCATGTTTACGGAAAAATTGGACAGCGAAGTTAAGGCAGTAGATGAAATAGCAGACATGACTGAAGCTTCTTTTGCGGTAAAAGGAAAAATCCTCGTAACAATGGAAAAGCTTCGCAACGTATGCGATGAAGCCGAAGCTATTACGGATATGAAGTATTGGAGATATCCCACATACTCCAAACTCCTCTTCGGCATTTCATAATATCATAATATTCAAGCTTATAAAAGCAGAACCCGACAGATTAAATCCGTCGGGTTTTATTTATTCAATTGCTATACTGCTGTACGCTCTGCGTTGAAAGAAAGGAGCTTGCACGTTTGCCGCATGGCAATTGAAGTGCAAGCTCGAGTGATATGCACCCCTTAACTGCACCTAATGTCCTCTATGCTTCTGTTTCCGCTTATTTTTCCTTAAATCATACTTCTATCACAGGCGAAAG
>CAZWLL010000068.1:0-8484 GCA_964634795.1 uncultured Ruminococcus sp.
AAATTGAAAATATTTTCAGATATGTGATGCCTAAAAGCATCTTTGTGCCGCACAGCAAGTCGCATCGGACTGCCGCTATCTTGTGCAACTATAAGTTTGATGCTGAACACGGAATTGCGGTTGTCTTTGAAGACGGCTGCTTTAAGAAAATCGGACCGCAGGATATTGTTCTGTGATTTGAAAAGGCTGTAAGTACGTTTGACAAATACTTGAGGCAGACTGAAGCTCCGTAATCAGCTATCATAAGCCACAGAACGGATAAACAAATCAAATTTATCAAAGGAAAATAAAGACACTATGCTTAATAAGAAATATCGCATGATATGCCTGCTGCTGTCGGTTTCAGTATTGTTAACCGCATGCGGAAGTACAGGAGGCGATTCAAGCGGCAGCTCATCGCAAAACGAGGTAATCAGCGAGAGGGAAGGCTTTTCGATTCACGAAATCTCGGATGACTTATTTGACAGAATGAAGTCCGGGAATACCTACAAAGAGGACTGTATTGTCCCTCGCGAAGACCTGCGTTATCTGCTTGTACTGTACAAGGATAAGGACGGAAATACCCATCAGGGAGAAATGGTTGTACATGAATTGATTGCGGAGGATGTCCTGGAAATTTTCGAGGAGCTGTATGACGCGGGTTACCCGATAGAACGCATGGTGCTTCCCGATAACTATATGGCTGATGATGAAACGATGATGCGTGATAATAACTCCTCCTGCTTTAATTTCAGATTCATATCCCACACAACTAAGGTTTCAAAGCACGGTCTTGGAATGGCGGTGGATATTAATACATTGTACAATCCCTACTATAAAATCGTAACCAACGAGGACGGCACTACGGAAGAAGTGATTGAGCCTGCCACGGGAGAGCCTTACCTTGACAGAACCGAGGAATTCGATTACAAAATAAACAAGGACGATTTGTGCTACAAGCTATTTACCGAAAAAGGCTTCGAGTGGGGAGGAGACTGGACCGACCGAAAGGATTACCAGCACTTTGAGCTGCCCACGGAAATCACGGACAAATATTCCGAAATGTATTCAAATGAAAAATAAAAAATTTACGTGAGGGAGCAATATGCCGAAAGACGGAATTTGCGTTGTTCCTTCAGGCAGCGGAAGCGAAAGGAAGAAAGAATTATGATGGAGGTTGCCGCACACCGCGGAAATGTGGAAGGCTTTCCCGAAAATACCATGCCGGCATTTGAGAGTGCGTACGCGCTCGGTGTGGATATGATTGAGCTCGATCTCAGAATGACGTCCGACGGAGAAATTGTTGTCATTCATGATTCGACCGTTGACCGCACATCAAACGGACACGGTATTGTATCGAATATGACGCTTGAGGAGCTGAAAACGCTCGATTTCGGTATTCGTAAGAGTGAGAACTTTCGCGGGACTCGCATACCGACCTTCCGCGAATTTCTGGAGCTGACACGCAGAGATTCGAAAATGCAGTTCAACTTTGAATTCAAGGATTATATCGCGGAGAAGGGCGAAAAGTTTGCGCTTGAGAGTGCCCGAAAAACCATTGCGCTTATCGAGGAATACGGCCTTGCCGACAGGATGTATATAAACAGCTTCGACGGTAATCTTCTTATGTGGATTGACAAAACCTATGGTCATAAGTACCGCCTGCACGGATACTATCCTTATAAGATTATGGGAAATACGGATGCTGTGAACGTACTTTACTGCATATGCATGTTCAACGTTTCTTACAATGACAGCGGCAAAATTGTCTGGAGCGCAGACCCGATATGCGAAAAATCACAGTATGATGAGGTAATCGCGTTGGGCATTCATCCCTGGGTCGGTGCGGGTGCTGTCACTGAAGAGCAGATTCTGCGCGGATACAAGAACGGCGGCGAGCTGATTACGACCAACCATCCCGCCGAGGTTATGAAAATTTTAGCAAAACACGGCTTGAGAAAGCCTTCCGAAGAAAATTAAAATACAAAAGTAAGAAATGCCTCGTGTATCGGGTTCGGTATACGAGGCACTTTACATTTGTACAGAATGTGTGGCGTGATTCGTGAGCTTTCATGAAGGCATTCCGCGAAATCAACGAAAATACCTTGAAAGAATCGCCGCGGTATGTTATACTTATACCAAATACTATGACGGAGCATTTTCCTCATTGACGGGAGGTTCGGACATGGATATAGACGCGAAACTGAGACCGTTATATCTCATACAAATACTCAAAGAACGTACGGACGAGGATCATTACCTGACAACTCCTCAGCTTTGTGCCATTCTGAAAGAAGAATACGGCATGGAGACACATCGAATAACGATAAAAACCGATATAGAAATGCTGCAGCAGGCAGGAGTCGGTATAGCGTCGTATCGTTCGACACAAAATCAATACAACTTTGTCGACCGTGAATTCGATGTCGCGGAGCTTAAGCTGCTGATTGATGCGGTGAAGTCGTCTAAGTTTATCACCAAAAGCAAAAGCGAACAGCTTGTGTCAAAGCTGACTGCGTTTGCCGGCTCGTTCAAGGAGAAAGAGCTTAAGAGGAATCTTGAGGTGGAAGGAAGCTGCAAACCCGAGAATGAGCAGATTTTTTATATTGTCGATGCGATAAACAGCGCAATCAACAAGCACTTGAAAATCGCTTTTCGGAAAATCGAGTACAACGTGAAAAAGGAAGTCGTACTGCACAATGACGGAGAGGTGTACGTTTTCAGCCCGTATTCCCTTGTATGGGACGGAGATTTCTATTATGTGGTCGGCTACTCCGACAAGTACGGAAGCATCGGCAGTCACAGAGTCGACCGCATTGCGGAAGCACCTGAAATTCTAGACGAGGATGCCGTCCCGAAGCCGCGGGATTTTGATATTAACAAATATGTTAAAACCACATTCCGCATGCACAACGCTCCGTGTGCCGAAGTTGAGCTTGTTTGCGACAACAGCCTTGTGGACGCTATGATAGACCGTTTCGGTACGGATGTGCATATCTCGGAGTTTGACAAAGATCACTTCCTTGTGACCGAAGAGGTAGCGGTCGGCAAAGTGTTCTTCAACTGGATTTTCGGCTTTGAGGGAATGGTTAAAATAAAATCTCCCGAGAGCGTCAGAGAACAGTATAAGGAAAAAGTGCTGAAGGCATCCGAACAGATTGACTGTGTTTTTTCCCCTGCCGAAGATAATATCGAAGCGCCTGTAGATAATACAGAAGCATACGATGATAATACCGAGGCGGGAAACGATAATAACGATACTGATTTACTTAATCAATAAAATACGATAAGGAGAAATTATTATGAAGAGAGTTGAAAAGTTTTTAAAGGAAGCGGAGACATATTATCTCGCCACTGTGGACGGAGACCAGCCGAGAGTTCGTCCTTTCGGTACAATCCATATTTTCGAGGACAAGCTTTACATTCAAACGGGAAAGATAAAGGATGTTTCAAAGCAGCTTCATGCGAATCCCAAAGCGGAAATCTGCGCGTTTAAAGACGGAGAGTGGCTCAGAGTCTCAGGCGAGCTGATTGAGGATGACAGAATCGAGGCAAGACAGTCGATGCTTGACGCGTATCCGTCACTTCAGAAAATGTATGCGGCTGACGATGGAAACACAGAGGTCTTTTATTTCAAAAACGCCACGGCTGTCTTCAGCTCGTTTACGCACGCTCCCGAGGTAATCAAGTTTTAAAACTAAGGCATAATTGACATTGTCCGATTGTACGGCAATCGCTTAATTCCTTATGCGAGGGTATAATATGCAGGATATTTTAATAGTGGTAGACATGCAGAACGACTTTATTGACGGCTCGCTCGGGACAAAAGAGGCTGTCGCCGTCGTTCCGTTTGTCAGAAATAAAATCGAGAGCTTTCACGGCAAGGTGCTGTTTACACGAGACACTCATTTTGAAAATTATATGGATACGCAGGAGGGAAGAAATCTGCCTGTTCCGCATTGCATAAAGGGCAGTGCAGGCTGGGAAATCCGTGCCGAGCTTGATGCTTTGCGTACAACAGAGCCGATTGACAAAATAACCTTCGGTTCGTCCGAGCTCGGAGAACTGCTTGTGCGCGAAAACAGGGAAAACCCCATAAACAGTATTACGCTTGTAGGATTATGCACGGACATTTGCGTGATTTCCAATGCGATGATTGCGAAAGCGTTTTTGCCCGATGTACCTATTATTGTGGATGCGCGCTGCTGTGCGGGAGTTACGCCCGAATCACACGGGAATGCGCTTGAAGCGATGAAAATGTGCCAGATAAAAATAGAAAACTACGCGGAATAATATATGACTGTATACAGATACGGAAATCCCGAATCGAGACTTGTGCTTATTCAGCCGACAGGCAGTCACGAGATATCAATGCTCGAGAGGGAGAAGAGTGAAATTATAAAGGCAATCGGAGAAGATGTTTTGCTTCTTGCGGTTAATGTCGATAATTGGAACAGCGATTTGTCCCCGTGGAATGCGCCTGCTGTTTTCGGAGATGAGCCTTTCGGCAGCGGTGCCGCGAATACTTTGGATGAAATCGTCGTTCTGTGCGAAGATAAAAGCAGAAAATATTTTTTGGGCGGATATTCACTAGCGGGTTTGTTTTCCTTGTGGGCGGCATATCAAACCGATATATTTTGCGGGATAGCGGCGGCGTCTCCGTCTGTATGGTTTCCGAACTTTATATCATATATGAAGGAAAACACCGTAAAATGCCGTTGTGTTTACTTAAGTCTCGGAGACCGTGAGTCGAAAACGCGAAATCAGGTTATGGCGACGGTTGCGGACCGCATTAAAGAATGCGAGAGTATATTAACGAAACAAAATACCGTATGCACACTTGAATGGAATGAAGGAAACCATTTTAAGGATGCGGATTTGAGAACCGCAAGAGCATTCGCGTGGGTAATAAAGAATAATACGGAGACGGATTCTTAAGTCAATTTGATTAAAAAACGGAAAATGAGAGGGTATTATGAGTAAGGTTTTGATTTTAAACGGAAGTCCTCATGCCGACGGAAACACATCCGTTGCTATCAGAGAAATGGTTAATGTTTTCGAAGCCGAAGGCGTAGAAACGACAACCGTGCAGGTAGGCGGCAAGGACGTACGAGGCTGTATTGCCTGCGGAAGATGCGGACAGATAGGCAAATGTGCGTTTGATGACATAGTCAACGAGATAGCGCCCATGTTCGAGGAAGCGGATGGATTGGTAGTTGCCAGTCCCGGATATTATGCCTCGGCAAATGCTACGCTTGTCGCATGTCTTGACAGACTGTTTTACAGCACACCGTTTGACAAAAGCATGAAGGTCGGCGCAAGTGTTGTTTGCGCGCGCAGAGGCGGATGTTCTGCGACATTTGACGAATTGAATAAGTATTTCACTCTCAGCAGCATGCCGATTGCGTCGAGCTGTTATTGGAACAGCATTCACGGCTGTGCCAAGGGAGAGGCTGAAATGGACGAAGAAGGCAAGCAGACTATGCGCACACTGGCGCAGAATATGGTGTTTCTAATAAAGAGTATTGAACTCGGCAAGAAAACGTTCGGATTGCCCGAACACGAAAAGAGAACAGCCACCAATTTTATAAGATAAAAGAAAAGAAGGATACCCGCGGGTATCCTTCTTTTAATGATGTTCAGTTGATTTGAGATAATCTCAATTGACGGTCAAGTTTTATTCTCAGTGCTTCTTCGAGAGCATATATCCTGCTGCGGAAATGATTCCCGCTGCGGCAGCGATAACTCCGATATCAAATGTTGCGGGAGCTGTTGTCTCGGCTTCTGCTGCGTCAACTGTTTCTTCTGCTGTTTCAACGACAGCCTCGGTTTCAGCTTCGGTTTCAGCTATTGTTTCAGCTTCGGTTTCAGCTGTTGTTTCAGCTTCGGTTTCTGCAGCGGGTGCTGCAAGAAGCTCGAGGTCACCGAAGCACATCGGATATTGCCAGCACATGTTATCTTCGTCTGACCAACCGTATGCGGATGTTCTGCCCGTGCCGTCAGCCTGTGAGTTAACCTGAATTTCAAGACCGATAACGGTTCCCGCTGCAAATTTGAAATCGGAGCAGAATTTCGAAAGTGCTACCGAAGCCTCATATGTAAAGCCGTCGTCATGTTCAACAGCTACAATAGTATAGTTGTCGAGGATATTTGCTTTTGCGGTATCTGTTCCGTCGTATGCGGCATCGGATGTGTCATCTCCGCGAACACCGATCTGGATAACGCCGTCATCCGAGCTGAAATCTACGGGGTCATTGTTTAATGCGTCGAAATAAAGCTCGATACCGTCGCCTGTAGACTGGTCTCCGTTGAAATAGTGGTCGTTGTCTCCTTTTACTTCAATGAGAAAATAAAGATTGTTTTCATCCCAAAGAGCCTTCCATGTTGATGTAATGCCCTCATCCGTACCGTCTTTTACCAGCGCGATAGGGTATTCCTCGGTATTGCTCCATACATCGTCAACAGTACCGTCCACAACGGTTGTACCGTATGCGGCATATCCGCGCGGATTTTCTTCCTCTTCTGCCGCTATAGGAGCCGCACAGAGAGCCGCCGCCATAAGACAGCATAAAAGCTTCAATGATTTTTTCATGATAAATCTCCTTTGATTAGTTTAATTTGGAAAACATTCCGGATGAGGCAATTTTAGCACCATTATTGTAGGTTGTCAATAACTATTTTTTACTTTTTGCGGTAAATATTCAAAATAACTAATAATTAGATTTGTGATATATGAAATAAATTAGCATAAAATTTATCGGTGTACACATAAATAATTTCACCGATTTATGTGGCATTCTATTTTAAGATGTGATATACTATATGACACAATATACCGATGAAATTATAAAAAGGAGAATCAATATGCAGACAAACATATACGATTACGCGGTATTGCTCGGAGTAGATGGCGCGGGCACGTTTTTCCGCAACGCAAAAACACCGAATATTGACCGCATATTCTCAAACGGTGCTGTCAGCTACCACGTTCATACGGCTGAACCCACAATCAGCGCGGAATGCTGGGGTTCAATGCTGCTCGGCGTAACGCCCGAGGTGCACAGACTCACAAATTCCATTGTTTCGAGACAGAGATATAATGTGAATTCGCTGTTTCCGTCTGTATTCCGCATGATACGCAAAAACGATCCGACAGCGTCACTGGCATCATTTTGCAACTGGAATCCGATAAACTACGGAATTATAGAATCCAATCTCGGCGTGCATGAGGAAACAGGTTCGGATTCTGCGATAACCGACCATGTTATCGAGTATCTTGAAAAGGAAGCGCCGAAATTCCTGTTTATGCAGTTTGATGAAGTAGACGGCGCAGGTCATCGCTGCGGCTACGGAGCACCGGGACATATCGCTCAGATTGAAACAACGGACGGTTACATCGGACGAATATATGAAGCATACGAAAAGCTCGGAATACTGGACCGCACACTGTTTATCGTAACTGCAGACCACGGCGGAACACCCGAAGGAGGCCACGGAGGTACGACCGACGCGGAAAAGTATGTTATGTATGCCGCTGTCGGCAAAACGGTACCGCACGGCAAAATCGGTGAAATGGAAATTCGAGATAATGCGGCGATAATTATGCACGCTTTCGGATACGAGTGCGCCGATACATGGACTGCGCGCATTCCCGACGGTGTATTCGAGGGAGTCTCGGCATGCGAAAGACCGGAATACAAATCGGTACATAACCATCCTCATCGTACACATGAATCTCAGCAGACACCGCCCGAACACATTATTCCGTGCGAAGGGTTAATCGCGTATCTGCCGTTTGATAATAACTGCGAAGAAAAGTGCGGCGGCGTAACGGAAAAGCACGGAAAAGTTTATTATGTAGACGGCTATTATGAGCAGGGAATAAGATTAGATGACGGATATATTTCGCTGAAGGATATTAAAGTAAACAATCGAAGCTTTTCGGCAGCCCTCTGGATGAAAGCGGGAGATATCGCGGGAAATCCGACAATCTTCGGAAACAAAAACCGCAAGAGCGGCTCGGACATCGGATTCGTTATGTCAATAAGCAGCAATGAAATTCAATGGAATTCATCTGACGGAGACAAGAAGACGGAAAAGACAATACCGCTTCCGCTTGATTATCGCGACGGATGGGTTCACATTACAGTTGTAGTGGATAAAGAAGCCGAAGAAGTACGTTTTGCGTACGATTTCGGCGAATTTGTAACGGTAAAAATGACTGATGGAACAGAAAATGTATCATATGATACAGAACTGTGTTTTAATATCGGTCAGGACGGTACCGGCACATATCCCGATTCGCTCTCATGTGTGCTTGATGAATTTACCATATACGACAGGGCACTGACAAAGGAAGACATGCAGCTGCTCGAGAAGTATTATGATACAGTCAGATAATATCCGATAATACAGAGACTAACCGCCGAATGAAGTGTAACGCTTTAAACGGCGGTTTTTCCGTATATTCGTGGGGACTAAAAAATAATTCAAAAAAAACGAAAA
>CAZWLL010000069.1:0-8267 GCA_964634795.1 uncultured Ruminococcus sp.
CTAATGTGAGGTAAGCTATGGTATATCTGAGCAGTTTTTCTTTTCCGACAAGAGCGGATGAGGACAGATTTTTCGATTCGTCAAAGCCCGGGTATAAAAACAAAAACTTCCGTACCGTGTATACTACCAAATATCCGTTTGATTTATTCCGTGACCGTGAGCTGCCCGTGTTCGAATTTAAAGATATTACGATTTTCTGCGGAAACAACGGAAGCGGCAAAAGCACCTTGCTTAACGTAATAGCCGAGACAATCGGGCTCGAGAGGGGAACGGTTTACAACAGAAGCGATTTCTTTGAGGATTATACCGAGCTGTGTACATATAAATACTCAGAGAAATCGAGAAAAGCACCGCCGGCGGACAGCAGAATAATAACAAGCGATGATGTATTCGAAAATGTACTGTCGCTCAGACGTCTGAACGAAGGAATAGACGAGAGACGCAATGAACTGATTCATGAGTATATTGAGGAACGTGACCCCGACAAGGTAAACACGCTGAACGGCCTTGAGGATTACGAGAGATGGCGCAAGACTATGGAGGTACGCAAAAAGAGCCTGACTCAGTCCGCGTATATTCGACGGAATCTGATGGGCAACGTGCAGGAAAAATCTAACGGCGAATCGGCGCTTGCGTACTTTATTGAAAAAATACAGGATGGGGCATTGTATCTGCTCGATGAACCGGAAAATTCGCTCTCACCTCAAAACCAGCTTCAGCTGAAATATTTTATAGAGGATGCGGTAAGAAATCACGACTGTCAGTTTATTATATCCACACACTCACCGTTTATTCTCTCACTCAGACGCGCGAGAATATATGACATAGATATCGTACCGCCGATGATTACGGCGTGGACCGAGCTTGAGAGTGTGCGTACTTATTATGATTTCTTCAAGGAAAACGCCGTTGATTTTGCGGATTAGGCTAAATATATATTTTTTCACAAAAGAACTTGCAAACGATACTGTGTTGTTGTATAATAATTTCAGCATTAATATTCTTGAAACGGAGGATAAACATGGATAAAGTAAGATTCGGTGTGGTTGGTCTCGGTAATATGGGTTCCGGTCACACAAGAAACCTTTTCGAAGGCAAAATTCCCGGTGCGGTTCTTACGGCTGTTTGTGATATTAAGCCTGAAAGACTCGACTGGGCACGCAGTGTTTGCGGAGACAGTGTTCAGTATTTCGCAGATTCACATGAGCTTATAACAAGCGGACTTGTTGATGCCGTTATGATTGCGACACCGCACTATTTCCACCCCATCATCGGTACGGACGCATTTGAAAACGGACTGAATGTTCT
The DNA here is from genome assembly GCA_964634795.1 of uncultured Ruminococcus sp. Taxonomy (GTDB): domain Bacteria; phylum Bacillota; class Clostridia; order Oscillospirales; family CAG-272; genus UMGS1696. The sequence continues at coordinate 1,309 of CAZWLL010000069.1, forward strand.
CTCGGAAAAGCCTATCGGCGTATTCACAAAGAGCATTTACCCCTTCATGGAAGCCGCTAAGAAGAGCGGAAAAACGTTCGGTATCATGTACAATCAGCGTACAAACAAGCTCTACCAGAAGATGCGTGAAATGGTAAAGGACGGCTCTCTCGGCGAACTGAAGAGATGCGTTTGGATAATCACCGACTGGTACAGAACTCAGGCGTACTACAACAGCGGCGGATGGAGAGCTACATGGGCAGGCGAAGGCGGCGGCGTTCTTCTGAATCAGTGCCCGCATAACCTCGACCTTTGGCAGTGGATATTCGGCATGCCGTCATCGATTTACGCAAACTGCGAATTCGGTAAATACCATGATATCGAGGTTGAAGATGATGTTACCGCTATGGCTAAGTATCCGAACGGTGCTACAGGCGTGTTCATCACGACAACAGGTGAATATCCCGGAACAAACAGACTTGAGATAACAGGCTCAAAGGGCAAGCTCGTATATGAGTCGGGCAGACTTATGTACACTAAGCTCGAAGTGGATGAAAGAGAATTCACATTCTCCACAAATCAGGGCTTCGCGTCCATTCCCACAACAACCGAGGAAATCAAGATTGAGAACGGCGGCGGAGAACAGCACGTTGGTATTCTCAAGAACTTCACAAACCATATTCTCTACGGCGAAGAGCTTCTTGCTCCCGGCTATGAGGGAATAAACGGCTTGTCACTTTCCAACGCTATGATGCTTTCGTCATGGACGGGCAAGTGGGTAGACCTCCCGAACGACGGTGAAGAATTCTGGTCACATCTCCGTGAAAAGATAAAGACTTCCCGCAGAAAAGAAGACAGCGGCATAGTCTTTGATACCACAGGCTCATACGGCAAGTAATTTTACAAAAATAAAAACCGAGATTGAAAATCCAATCTCGGTTTTTTGTATTCGGTAAATTATCTCATTTCGGAATCGGCTTTTTTGAGGAGCTCTATTATGCCGAGATGCTGAGGACAAATTCCCTCGCACGCACCGCATTCAAGACATTTTTCGGCACCGTGTCCGTCACCGCAAACTCTCTTGTATTCGCCGTTTCCTTCGAGCTTTTCGTTGTAGAGGAAGCGATTGTTCCAAATTGCGAAGATACGCGGAATGTCAACCTCATTCGGGCACGGCATGCAGTAACGGCAGCCTGTGCATCCGACCTTGGTACGGCTTCTGTATGCTTCACGAACACGTGCGATAAGCTCTTCTTCCTCATCCGTCATAACGCCGACCTTGCAGCGGTCGAATATAGCGAGGTTGTCGTCGCACTGTTCCATTGTTGTAACACCCGAGAGGACTGTAGCCACTTCGGGATGATTACATAGCCATCTGAACGCCCACTCGACAGGGGAACGTTTTACGGGGAACGCGTCGTACAAAGCCTGAACATTTTCGGGAGCCTTTGCGAGCTTTCCGCCGAGAAGTCCTTCCATAATAACTACGGGAATACCCTTCTTGCCTGCATACTCAAGACCCTTCTGAGTAGCCTGATTTTCGATGTCCATGTAGTTGAACTGAATCTGGCACATATCCCAGTCGTATGAGTCGATTATATCAATGAATGTGTCGTAATTGTCGTGGAACGAGAAGCATGCGTACTTTATCTTGCCGTCGGCTTTAGCCTTGGTAAGAAAATCCCTTATTCCGAGGTCGCGCACCTTTGCCCATGAATCCTTGTTGAGTGAATGAACAAGATAGAAGTCTATGTGATCTGTTTCAAGGTTTGCCAGCTGCTCTGCGAGAAGCCTGTCCATATCCTCACGGGTATGTATGTCCCATGTGGGAATCTTTGTCGCGAGATATACCTTTTCTCTGTAGCCGTCACGAAGAGCATGTGCTACAGCGGTTTCGTTCTTTCTGTCAGAGTAAACATATGCCGTGTCAACATAGTTCAGTCCGCTGTCTATAGCGTGACGAATAATCGGTGTGGAATTGGCTTCGTCTACCTCACGTCCGCCATGACCGTCGTCCTTCATCGGAAAACGCATGCAGCCTAAACCGAAGGCTGATAATTCAATGCCGAGCTTATTAATTTTTCTGTACTGCATTTTCGAGTCCTTTCATATACACAGTATATAGTGTTAATATATTTTACCGCATATTAATACTGAATTCATGACGAAAATGTTAATTATTAAAATTAAACGGTCTTAATTAAAAAATATCCTCTGTGAATATGGCATTTGTGTTCGCGTGATTTCCGTGATCGTCGGCAACGTCGATACGGAAATAGATGTCGTTCGGATCGATTCTGAATTTTGCTTCCGTTACACCGTGACCATACTCGGCGAATACAAATTCGGTTCTGCGTCTGCCCGTGATAAGGCTGATTCTATGCGCGGGAGATGTTTCGATGTAAACGAAGCCGTCTTCGCCGCGGAAGCTCTTGATTTCGGGACCTGTAGAGCAGTAGAACTTTCCTGCCTCGAGAGCGGATGTCACGCTTTCGTATTCGAGCTTGTCGGCGAAAATCGATACCCATCCGCCGCAGCAGTCGCATGCGGGTTTGCCCCTGTCGCTTGCTCCCCAGCTGTGATTGTCATCTGCGGCAATACAGTAGATTTTTTTGCCCTGTCTGAGCAAATCCTCATAGCAATGGCAGTTGTATTCATTGAAGCCTACCATGTCGCAGCCTGTGTTGTATATTTCCATCGCGTCCATTCCGCTGTAGCCTGAGTATTCGGGATAGCTTTCAAGCGACCATGTTGGATGATTGTATGTGACAAAGAAACCGCCGTCGTGTCCCGCTTTCATGATTGCGGATATGGCTTCATGAGAATATACTTTTGTGAAGTTCGGATCTATAATATTTACCTGAGGAATATAGCCGCGCGCATTGCCCCATATGTAGCGTTCGCTTGTACATATCAGGTTGAGATTATCCTTCTTTTTCGCTATGAAGCACATGTGACAGGTAGGAGGGTTTCCCTTGCCGTGATACTCCGTAGGATCGACGCTGATTTCGTATCCGTTAAGTGCGAGAAAGCTGTCATCCGTGAGATCACTGTGATCGATGAGTACTTCATGGTCCGTGAAGGCTATAATCGAATAACCGTGTTCCATGTAGTATTTCTTTACATCCTCAGGTGAATACTGACCGTCTGATACGGTAGTGTGACAATGCAGATTTGCTTTGTATGATTTACCTGACAGTTCGAACTTTTTCATATCTGTCAATTCCTTTCACTATTCAGTTTAAAGTCGGGAGCGGGAAGGTTGTCTCCGTTATAAAAACGTTAAATTTATGTTCCCTTAAGCGTCTTTCGAGTTATCATCATCCTCATACAGTGCGGCAAGTACATCGCTTTCCGTTATTTTCATAAGATCATCCTTGGATACGCTCGGAAGAGCCGCTATGCGGTTTGCCTGCTCGGTGAGTATTTTCTCGAAAGTGTTGCGCACGCCGCGCGCGTTGCCGAATTCGCCTGCAGCTTCGGATACGAGCGAGAAATATTCTTTAATCTTTTCTTCAGCCGCGGTATCCATAACATAACAGCTTTTCGAGCAGTTCAGCTTGAAAATCGCGAACATCTCATCCGCGGTATAATCGGCAAAATCGATATACTTGTTGAATCTCGAACGAAGACCCGGGTTTGAATCGATGAACTTTTCCATAAGATCGATATAACCCGCGACAATAACAACAAGGTCGTCTCTGTTGTCCTCCATAGCCTTGAGTATGGTGTCAACCGCTTCATAGCCGAAGTCGTTTTCGGTTTTCGATGTAAGCGTGTATGCCTCATCGATAAACAGAACACCGCCCATTGCGCTCTCGATAACTTTTGAGGTCTTTATTGCGGTCTGTCCTATGTATCCCGCGACAAGTCCGCTTCTGTCAACCTCGGTCAGAGTACCCTTGGAGAGGAGTCCCAGAGAATGATATACCCTTGCCATGAATCGTGCTATCATGGTTTTTCCCGTTCCGGGATTGCCCGAGAAAACGAGGTGAAGCGACATATCGGGGTTCGGCAGCTCGTTGTCAATGCGAAGCTTATAAACCGTCGCCATGTTGATAAGGTTTTTGACTTCCTTTTTAACCTCATCAAGCCCGATGTATGAGTCGAGCTCTTTCTTTAAGTCCTCTATGTTTTCCCGCGGAGGGGTATTCTCTTTTTCGCTTTCGGGAGGAACCACAGCCTCGCCGTCGGAAGCCTTGGCAAGGTCGCCTGAATTATCCGAGGAGACATCTGCTTTCTTTTCGGTTTTTGCGATGTTTTTCGGTGTGTTCTTTGCGGTTTCCTGTTTAGTACCCGATGTTGTTGTTCTTGAGGCACCCCATATGTCGTCACTGAGCCTTTTTATATTGTTCTCGGTCATTTTGCGTATGAGGTCGAGCTGCATCGCTATTATTTCGTCTTTTTTATCGGAATTCGATTTATTGTCAGCCATTTAATTATTTAACAACACCCTTTTTAAGAATAACATTTGCGTAGATTGCGCTCTCACCTGTTACGACAACGGCGTATGCCTTTTTAGCTCTTTCATAGAATTCGAATCTTTCGAGGAAAACAGGCTCCTTGTCGGTGTGTTCAGCCGCGATTTCACGATATTCTTTCCAAATCGGAATGTCGAGGTCACGGTCGCTTTCGGTTTTGTCCATAAGATATACATTGTTGTCATAGCTGTCGAGAGGGATTAATTCGAGTACCGCTCTCATAAGCTCCGGTACGCCGCAAGCGTCGGCTCTGAGTACGATTCTGCCGATGCTCTCTCCGGGGAAGTTGCCGTCGGAGAAAACGATTTCATCGCCGTGTCCCATTTTGTCGAGAACCATAAGAAGTTCGGGAGATATGATTTTGTTGATACCTTTAAGCATAATAAGCCTCCGTATATTTCATATAAATTTGTACATGTTTACTTATCTGTATTTTAGCATAACAGCTGCGGAAAATCAACAATTCAGCCGAAACTTATGCCGCACATAAACGAAAACCTTTTTTAAATTCAGATTGACAAAATTTAAAAATTCGGCTATAATGGAAAAGCAAAATATGAAAATATATTTGGAGAGAATAATGCTGAAAAGATTCTTGTCATACTATAAGCCGCATAAGCTTGTGTTCACACTTGATATGCTTTCATCTCTCGGAGTATCTCTTATCGGAATAGTGTATCCGATGGTTACCCGCACAATGCTGAACGACCTCATTCCGAACCGTAATTATCGTATGATAGTTATTTTCGGTATGGCGCTTTTGCTTCTGTATTTTGTGAAGATGCTGCTGAATTATTTTGTTCAGTATGTAGGACATGTCATGGGTGTTAAAATGCAGGCTCAGATGAGACGCGATATGTTTAATCACCTTGAAAAGCTTCCGTACAGCTTTTACGACAATCATGAAACGGGAAAAATTATGTCCCGCATGACGAACGACCTTATGGATATAAGCGAGCTTGCGCACCACGGCCCGGAAAACATTATCATATCCACGATTTCGATTGTTGCGTCATTTATTTATCTTTCGACTATCAATATATATCTTACGCTCATTATTTTTTGCGCCATTCCGTTTCTGCTTTTCATTACATTGAAGCTGAAAAATAAAATGCACAACGCTTTTTCCGAATCACGCAAATCTGTTGCGTTAATAAACGCCGCTCTCGAGAGCAGCATTTCGGGCATCAGAGTTACAAAGGCTTTTACAAACGCAGATAAGGAAGGCGAGAAATTCGAGGACGGAAACAAGTCGTTCGTTGAAGCGAGAAGCGAAGCATATAACGCAATGGGTCAGTTCCACTCGGGAACAACCTTCGTTACGGATATTTTCAACGTTATAATACTTATAGCGGGCGGACTGTTCTTATATAACGGAAGCATATCGTTCGGAGATTATTCGGCGTTTGTTGTTTCGATAAATATGTTTATTTCACCCGTTATGACTCTTATTAACTTTATGGAGCAGTATCAGAACGGAGTTACCGGCTTTGAGAGATTTATCGAAATACTCGATGAGAAACCGGAGACGGATTCGCCGAATGCTGTCGATATAGGCAATGTGAAGGGCCATATAGAGCTGCAGGATGTATCTTACGCATACGCCTCGGATAACTCCGACGGAGAGGTTGATGACAAGCAGGTAATAAACCATCTGTCGCTCGATATAAAAGAGGGAGAGACATTTGCGCTTGTAGGGCCGTCGGGAGGAGGCAAAACCACGATTTGTCACCTTATACCAAATTTTTACAATGTAAAAAGCGGCAAAATACTTATCGACGGCAAGAACATTAAAGACGTGACCATGGAATCTCTCCGACGGAATATCGGTATTGTACAGCAGGATATATACCTTTTCAATGCAAGCATTAAGGAAAACATACTGTACGGCAGACTTGACGCAACCGATGACGAGGTAGTTGAAGCCGCTAAGAGAGCGAATATTCACGACTATATCATGACGCTCGAGGATGGATACAATACTGTAATAGGGGAGCGCGGAGTTCGTCTGTCCGGCGGACAGAAGCAAAGGCTCTCGATAGCAAGGGTATTCCTCAAAAATCCGCCGATACTTATTTTGGATGAGGCAACGAGCGCTCTCGACAATACAACGGAAATACTGATACAAAAATCACTTGATGAGCTGTGCAAGGGCAGAACAACTCTCGTTGTGGCTCACAGACTTTCGACAATTAAAAATGCCGATGAAATCGCCGTAATAGCCGATGGCAGGATAGAGGAACAGGGAACGCATGATGAGCTCATGAAAAATAACGGAATGTACGCGGAGCTGTACAAGCTTCAATTCCGTGCCAATGTCGGTGAGTGGGAATCTTCTTCAGCTGAATAGGAGAGAAATACATCCCACTCCCGAGAATTTTCATGACTGAAAATTCTTCGCTCTTGCAGCTTAACAGTTGAGTGGGAATCTTCTTCAGCCGAGTAGGAGAGAAATACGTCCCACTCCCGAGAATTTTCATGGCTGAAAATTCTCCGCTC
>CAZWLL010000070.1:0-8073 GCA_964634795.1 uncultured Ruminococcus sp.
GGTATTGAGGGAATTTGCATGTTGAAGAATGTTTTATTTAAACCTCAAAAGCGGAGAATTTCCAGTAATGGAAATTCTCGAGTCGGCGGTGATTGCCCACACTATTCAGCTGAGGTTTATCCGCCCTCACTGTTAGGCTTAAATAACGGAGAATTTCCAGTAATGGAAATTCTCGAGTCGGCGGCGGTTGTCTTCCTATTTAGTTGAAGTTTATCCGCACTCACTGTTAGGCTTAAATAACGGAGAATTTCCAGTAATGGAAATTCTCGAGTCGGCGGCGGTTGTCTTCCTATTTAGTTGAAGTTTATCCGCACTCACGGCTAAGCCTCAAAAGCGGAACTTGCACGTTTGCCGAAAGGCAATCTTCAAACGCCTTTGACGTTTGAAGAAGTGCAAGTTCGAGGAGGCGGCGGTTGTCTCTACTGCTCAACTGAGGTTTATCCGCCGACATCATTCATCATCACTGTAGTATACGTCCAAAACCTTCTGGAATGTCTTGGTTGCCGTTTTTTCTATAGTTTTGAAGGTAGACGCAAGATCGGTTTTGTTTTGCTGAAGGAGCTGACGGAACTTATACGGAAGCTGTGCTGTTTGTTCACCGAACTGGAACGCAAACTCAAGCTTACGGCCTTCCATGATTATATCAATGATTTCGGCAGTGGTAGCTTCAGCGGAATAACGGCTCTTCAGTGCCTGGTCGTAATATGCAGGGTAAACGGTCTTGTATGATTCCGCGTTAAGCACTTCGAATATTACACCGAGAAGCTCTTTTTCTTCTGCGGTAATTGTCTTCGGAATGGCGTAAACGGAGAACTGGTCCCATGCGTTGGTATAGTAATTTGTTTGAGCCTCATCGAATTTGGGAAGAGGAAGAATTCCGTATTTGTCTTCCATTTCGCTCAGAGATTCGGTGGTCTCACCGAAGTACAGCTGAGTCATAGCGATTTTGCCCTCTCCGAATGCTCTCGGAACATCACGCCAGTCTGTGGTGTTGCAGTATGTGCCGTTCGCATCATATGTCAGAGCAATTGCTTTTTCAAGTGCCGAAACTGTCTTTTCATTGAGGAATGTGATTTCGAATGTACCGTCATCATGTACATCAATAACATCAAGGTCAAATGCGGCAAGCCATACGTCACTCGTGTTTAATCCGAGGAATACCGAGTATCCGTGAACGTCGTCACGGTCATGCATGCCGTCACCGTTTGTGTCCTCGTAGATATTCGTTGTAATCGAGTGCATATTGTCTACAGTCCACGAGCCGTCGAATACCATGTTGTAAAGGTCATCTCCGGTATATCCGTATCTGTCCATAATACTGTAGTTGAAGAACATACCGTATGTGTACAGAAGTGTGGTTATCGAGAGGTCGCCGTTTATAGCGTAAAGCTTACCGTTTATAGTTGCCGCATCATTTGAAACCTTGTTGTACCACGGCTGATCGAGATTAATGTACGGTATATCGCACCAGTTGTAAACAACCTTCGCCATAATCGGAACATAGGAAACATAGTTCCAGAATCCCGCTACCTGATATGCGCTTGCACCCGCGGTTACAACCGTTTTAAGGTTATCCTGCGGCGAGCTTGTCTCAAGAGCTTCGATTTTAACGTCAAAACGGTCTTCGATTCTTATGTTTCTGTCATATACCGAGTCCGAGGTAGCCTCACCGGTGAGTTCCTCGGAAACGATTTCGAATGTTTTACTGGATTCGACAGCTACCGTAAATGTGCTTCCGTCGAATGACTTCTCGGGCAGCTCATCTGAAATAAGCTGGCGTGCCTCCGTGGGCGTCATGTTGTCGGGTTCCTCTGTTTCGGTCTCCGCCTGAGCATCCGCCGCAACGGTATCGGCTGTCGTTTCAGTGTCCTCTGCGGCGTTTTCCGTTCCGCCCGAGCATGCGGCTGACGAACACAGGATAATTCCCGCAAGTATCAAAGCTAATATACGCTTATTCATTAATTCCTCCGTGAAATGTAATTTATCGTCGATTGATTATTATCATTATATCATAAATTCACACACACATTTCACATATTTGTGCCATTTTGCAAAATTAACATTTTGTTCTTCAGTTAACTATTGTTGTAGTTTTAATGCACGACTCAATACAAAACCCCGACGCAGTTTTCACGTCGGGGTTAATTGCTTCGGTATATTCGGTTTATTTTACTTCCGCCCTTACCGTAACGGTTGAGAAAGCGGGTACTGTCAGTTTACCGCTGTAATCGTTTACCGTATTTTCAGCGAGCTTGACCTTCTCTGGCTCTTCGTAAGTGTTGCAGTCATGCGGATCGGATGACGTCAGTGTATATATGTCGGCTTTTCCGGTATATTCCAATCCGACCGCGTCAAGCAGAAGCTCCTCGGAGGTATCGAGAGAAAGGTTTGCCGCTGTTACGGTAAGATATCCGTCCTTAATGCTTGCGGATATCGATACCGCGGGTAATGTATAGTTGTTGTTGTTTTCCGATATATCAAGGGTACCGAGGTCGCCGGAGGTTCTCAAAGCGTCTCCGTTCTGGTGCCATTTCATCATATCGAAAATATGATATGTCGGTGTCGTTATGCAGTGCTCTCCTCCTGCCAGGAACAAGCAGTGCAGATTGTTTACAAGCTGAGCTGTATTTGCCATTTTGATTTTCTCGGCATTATTGTTGAATAAATTGAGGGTAAGCGCGCTGACCATAGCGTCACGCATAGTGGACTGCTGTTCAAACAGATTCTGCACACCGTTCGGATTGTTTACGGCAGGCTTAATGCCGTAATCAGCCATATGCGAGGACGGTCCCGATCCTCCCGGATGCCAGCATCCCCATTCGTCCAAAACGAGACGTGCCTGTTTTTCGAGTCCGTAGCCTACGACAAATCCCCAGTTGCGCTCGATTACACGGTTTATATGGAGCGCCTGCTTCAGTAAGCGATACCATTCGTTCTCATTAAAGTTCAGCGGATCCCCTGCGGAGCCGCAGTAATAGTGTACAGACATACCCGACAGAAGCTTATCGGAGCTTTCGATTACGTTAAGCAGGTCTCTCGGCCATCTCCAGTCATCCGCTCCCGCGAGAATAAGCTCGGTGCTCGGGTCCGCATTGTGCATAACAACGGCGTATTTTCTGTATTCGTGACCGTACATTTCAGCGGTCATGTTTCCGCCGCCGCCCCATGTTTCGTTTCCTACTCCCCAGTATTTGACGTTAAACGGTTCACGTGAGCCGTTTTCCTCACGAAGACGGGCATAGGTTGTAGTACCTGCGGGAGAGTTGCAATAATCCATCCAGTCTCTTATATCACGCGGTGTGAGCGAGGTAATATTTGCCGCAAGATACGGATCCGCTCCCGAAAGCCGACAGAATTCAATAAACTCATGTGTTCCCACCAGATTCGGCTCGTACCTTCCGTCATCGTTATGCCACCAGTTGATTCTTGTGGGACGCTTGTCTCTCGGTCCGATGCCGTCCCTCCAATCGTAGGTCTCAGCAAAACATCCGCCGGGCCAGCGAATAACGGGGGCGTTTATATGCTTCAGCTTTTCGATAATCTCCGTTCTCAGTCCGTGGATATTCGGTACCGTCGAGTCTTCTCCTACCCAGATTCCGTCGTAGAATACGCCGCCGATATGCTCCGTGAAATGGCCGTAAATATTTTTGTCGATTTTCGCGATAACATCATCGCCGTGAATGTGAATCTTCTTCATTGTTTCTTTCCTTTCTCATTAAATTCGCTTATTGCTTCTTTATCTTAAGTATAATTTATTTTCACACAAAATTACAGCAGCATATTGTTAAGAATGCGTCGAATCAATCGGGATTTTGCTTGAGATGGGTTGACGTGGTGAATTTAATAGGAAGTATGAGATAGAAGGCTGCTGCTTCATCTATTTTGAAAAATTGCACAGAGCAAAAAAATTATGAATATTCGAAAATTTTATTAACATTATTTTTTGTCTTCTATTGACAAATTAAAAAAATTATTGTAGCCTGAAAATAATCAGATGGAATATTATCATAGCAAGTTCTAAACAAACAGATCAGTTCACCTTATAGAAAGAGGGTGAGATAAACATGAAATATAAAAAAATCATACGCGTTGTCCTGAGTTGCATACTGTTGATTTGCACGAGTTTACCGACAGCGGCAATTAATGGATTGACTGTAGCGCAGGATGCATTTACATACGACCACCTGTGGGCTGTTGTTGGAATGCAGGTATTATCCGAAGCCGACGATGAAGAAACAATTTGGAACGAGGACTCGTACATTACAGGTATTATCCCATTATATGGGTCTGATGATGAAATTATGGCTTATTATGTAAAAATTGCACCGTCCGGATATATGATTGTAAATGCCGATATAAATAATCCTGGTGTGTTGGAATTTGCTTACAGTCATGATAATTACACGGAAATCAATGCCGAATATTCCGGCGGGCAGAAAATTTATTATAATGGGCCGCGTTCTCTTTTAGTAAAAAAGAATAACGAATATTATTTCATTGGGGGTAATACCTATGAAAAAATCAGTGAAACGGAATACACTCAAAACAATACTACTATAAAGAATTCTATTAATGGCGCGGCAACAAATGCAATTAATATGGAGAAGGTTATTAATTTGCATACATGGATTAATTATATAGAATTAAATGATATTGCTACATTTAATACGGAAACAGTTAATAATGTCTCGACTGTTGTGAGTACAAATAATTACGGAATCATCGGTTCCGGTTTACTGCCTACAGGATCATATACGAGTGGTATTCTGTACGGATGCTCACTTAATAACATTGATTATGTAGTTACAGGGGATTTTACAGAGGATTATGTTTATAATCATTGTGCCTCTACTTCTGCTGCTAATATGATGGCATATTATGCATGGTATTATTCTGATGATAGTCTCCTGGAAAACAGTAATACTGAACACACGTTTTATGTATTATATGAAGATTACCTTGGCCCCGGACCGGTCTGGGTTGATGAATACCAAGATGGAATAAACGACTATTTGTATTATAATACTCAGTATGATGTTAATTTTGGTACGATTACATCATGGTCCGGTGTAAAGTCTCACCTTGCATATTATGATGATGGTGATAATCATATGCTTTATCTGTTAATTTGGGATGGACTCGAAGCGCATTATGTAAATGGCGTCGGATATCGTGATTACTCATCAGGGTCTCAACATGTCCGTATTATTGATAACTGGAATCGAAATATCAATTACTATATCAATTATTCGTCATTGGGGGCACTTTCTGAAATCGGGTACTGTGATATTTATTCGTTATATGGGGAGTGATCTGCGTGCAAGCAAAGTACAAAACAGCAAATACGGTTGTGGGTTTATGCTGCATGATTTTTATATTATTCGGTTTTGTTTATTGGAGTCAAATACATGAATTTTCTAAAAGCAAATGGAATAACGGACACAGGGAGGACATTATTTATGATGTGATAGAAAATTATATTTACCCGGGTGTATCTCTGACAGAGGTTAAAGATAAGTTGTCTTCGGGTATTTCTGTTGACGAAAACACCGAAGCCGGATATTTAGCCTTGTTCGATTTAGATAATTCGATGTATGATGTGATTATTTATCAAATTTCAAATGATTATAATGACATTGATAATATTCGCAATTCATATTTCGTGATAATACATGATTCAGAAGTAGTTGTAAAAACACTTTTTGTGGATTCGTTATCATAATTAACCGTAAACATAAAAACCTCCTTTTGCGAGGAGTAAAAACATAAAAGAAAAAATTATTACTGACATAAGGATGTTTCAAGGAATGCTTCATTCGCTCTACCACAATTTTCTTCTCACAATTAATGCGACTTGAATAATGCGACTTTAAATTCCACTGCTTCATCTACTTTGAGAAAATACGCAGAGCAAAAAAATTATGAATATTCGAAAAAACATCTTGACAAGACTCGCATCGCGTGCTATAATAATAGAGCATTGATGAACACCTCTCGTGGGGATGTGCCGGAGTGGCGGAATTGGCAGACGCCCGGGACTTAAAATCCCGTGTAACGAGAGTTACGTACCGGTTCAAGCCCGGTCTCCGGCATCGGTTTTGTCAGTGAATTTAATATCGCGGGGTAGAGCAGTCTGGTAGCTCGTCGGGCTCATAACCCGGAGGTCATGTGGTTCAAATCCCTTCCCCGCAATAGTTAATCCGAAATTTCTATTTCGGATTTTTCTTTTTCCAGAACATGTAATTGTGTAAATCACACACTATAAAAATACCGTACATATCGTTTGTTTTATCCCGCCCTCCGTTTGTCAGCTCTTCAGTCTGAATTATTGATGTCGGGATACGATATGTACGGTATTTTCTTATTTATGTTATTCTGCGGCTGTCAGTTGCGGGAAATTATTTTCTTGCTTTTTCGATTTTCTCTATCAGTGCACGTCCTATCTGAGCCATAAATGCCGCTGCTACGGGAAGTGTGTCTCTGTCGAATCTTGCGAGGAAGTTGTCGGCTTCAAAGGTAAGGTCTCCCTTATAATCGATTTCGCCGAGTGCGGATGTTATCTTATCCCAATTCATTTTTCCGGCACGGTCATAAGGAAGGGTATGTGTATCATCTCTGTAGTTATTGTCGTGTACGTGAAGAGCTCCGAGTCTCTTGTTTCCGAGGACACGAATAGCATGGTCCGCCTCGTCTCCTACAAGACCGCAGTGGCCGAGGTCGAGACATACGGTAAATGCCTCGGGATTCAGCTCATCGTAATAATCGCATAAATCCTCGCCGAAGGAGCATACATTCGGAACTATGTAGTTTCTTCTGCCGTCCCAACCCCACATGTTTTCAAGCGCGATTTTTACGCCGTAATCGAGAGCAACCTGCTCCATTTCACGATAATAGTTGAGGTTGAACTCCTTCTGTTTTTCTCCGCCTCCCGGAACCGCGATAGGATGAACAACAATTGCCTTCGCACCGAGGAGACCCGCTATTTTTATCGCGCGAATAACTCTCGGAGGCAATTTTTCGTTGTATGCGTCGTCTCCTACTCTCCATCCCGGGAACGGAGCATGAGCCTGATTGAAGTGAAGTCCGGCGTCCTCAGCTGTCTTGCGCAGGCTCTTCGCATATTCGTTTACGTCGCACGAGTTCATATAAGATGCGTCGTCCGACATCGAAAACATCGAAAAATCTATTGCGTCGAATCCCGCTCTCGCAAAGACATCAATGCCTTCCTTTTCTCCGAAAACGTTAAAAATATGGTTTGTTTGCGTTGAAAGAATCATAATTCTGCCCTTTCTGTATATTTGATTTTTAATTTTAAGTTCTTAATAAATCGAACATTCTATTCACATAACGCGCACCCGCTTGAAAAGTTCATTTTTGAATGGTATAATTTACGCAATCGATTCAAGCGGAGGATTTGTATGGAAAAATTCGTTAAGGTGCTCGGCACGATTATTGTACTCGCGCTCTCATCCATGTTTGTCATAAGGTGCATAATTGCGGCTGACAAAAGTATGTTTTCCTCACCTGTCGCCACTGATAACTGGTGTGAGGCATACTCGGACGGAGAGTCGCTGACATATTCGGTAGATATTTCCGCGGAGATGTCCGAGGACGGATACTTTTCGGCATACGGCTTTTACTATAACACCGAATCAGGTGAAGCTCAGCTGGCAGTACGCTGGAACAACAGTGTCTACACCTATACGGATATGGAGGAAGGACACGAGTTCGAATTTTTCCTCCGCAACGACACGACGGGAGAAGAGTTTCCCGCCGTCTGCACCGAATCCGGAGAAAAATGGATGTATAATTACCGCAGACTTATCGCCGAGGGAGTTTCCGTAGGTGAGGGAGATCAGTTTTCAGCTGTAATGAAGCTGCGCGACGGTTATGAAAGCACTCAGGTTATAAAGTACGACGAGCAGGAATTCACGGTATTCAAACCGTCGAAAAAGCTTCTCAAGACTCTTGTCGGCGGATGAAATCCAGCTAAATAGGTAAGTCAACCGCCGCCTCCCCCGTCGCGGGATGAAGCATATATTATTGTTTTAGCTTGTACACCCGCTCCACGAG
>CAZWLL010000071.1:0-6446 GCA_964634795.1 uncultured Ruminococcus sp.
TATAATAAAATTGAAAAGGCGCAGCCTTTTCTACGCTGCACATTCACCGCAGGTGAATGTGCAATTACTAACGTGAAGTAAGTCTGTATTTTTATATAATAAAGAAAAACAAGGAAAAGAAAGTGCGCAGCACTTTCTTTTCAAAATCACAGCAGATGAATTAAATTCACCTGCTGTGATTTTGGTGTAAAGAATACATATCTTTTAAAAGTTTGATTAAATCTTTTGTATTGTCCCGCACGCCGTATTATGGTATAATAATACATTATGTAATGTATTACAATAATTCCGCGGATGCGGCACCCCACCCCGCCGATACAATTCCGCGTGTAAATATAAAAGGTTCATCATGAAGCATAAGAATATAGCTTATATAAATATGACGGCTCTGAAGGATAATTACAACGCAATCGAACATCTTCTTTCCGAAAACGGATCTTCGACTGACGGCAAAAAGCCGCGGATTATAGCCGTTGTGAAAGCCGATGCGTACGGCCACGGCATACAGAACGTAGCTTCCGCGCTCGGTGACGCGGGATGCGATATGTACGCCGTATCATCCGAGGAGGAAGCCGTCGAGCTGCGTGAAATCGAGGAGAAAAACGGAAGACTGCCCGATATTTTGATTTTAAGCCGTATCTCCCCCGAAAACGTATCCGACATGATAGAGAAAAACATAACAACCGCCGTCACATCATATGACAACGCACTCGCGCTGAACGATGCGGCTCTCGAGGCGGGCGGCAGGCTGAAAATACACGTAAAGCTCGATACGGGCATGAACCGCGTAGGTTTTTCCGCACGCGAGGAGGACACCTGTGACACGGCAGACAAAATAGAGGAGCTGTCAAAGTGCTCGGGCCTTGAGCTGTGCGGCATATTCACGCACTTCTCATCGGCTGACGACGAGATGATGGACGGAAAAACCGTCGACGGATACGAGGACTGCGGCGGATACACGAAAATGCAGCTTTCTCGCTTCACGCACATGATCGATGAGCTGAAGAAACGCGGCGTCAATCCCGGTATGGTTCACGCCGCAAACTCAGCCGCGATTCTGACGATGCCCGAGGCGTATTTCGACGCAGTCAGAGCCGGTATAATACTCTACGGCCTTATGCCGAACGGCAAATGCGACGACAGATTCACTCCCGTAATGTGCTTTGTCTCAACCGTCACACATATTCACGATATAAAAGCAGGCGAAAAGGTCAGCTACGGCGCAGTATTTACCGCGTCGCGCGATATGAAGCTTGCCACCGTATCCGCGGGATACGCCGACGGCTTCGAGAGAGCGTACTCGGGATGCAAAATCGTCATCCGCGGCAAAAGCTACCGCCAGGTCGGACGCATATGCATGGACCAGTTTATGGTTGACATAACGGACGGAGACGGAATCGAGGTCGGAGACCGCGCTGTCCTCTTCGGCGGCGACAGCGGAGAGAGCACAAACGCTCTCGCGCGCCTGGCGGGAACCATCAACTACGAGGTAGTGTGCAAAATAAGCAAGAGAGTCAACCGCATTCCCGTAAACGTACAAAAAAGCGCAGACGCAGATGACAGCGAGGACAACGCCGTTGACTCCGTTGACTCCGTCAACTCAGGCGCTGAGGCCGATTCAACCGACTAACAATAAAGCAGAACAATAATCATTCGAATTAAGGGAGGGATAAACATAGATGAAAAAAACACTGTCAGCACTCAGCATTGCCGTACTGTTAATATCGGTACTGCTGCCCTCATGCTCGGGGGAAAAGCACACAGCGGACGAAATGCGTGAGATAGCCGAGCCGCTCATAGAGAAATCGGCCGAGCTTAACGTAATATACTTCGGAGAAGGTCTTCCGCTGACGGTTGACGCCGCCGAAGCGGAGGCATTCTATTCATCCTTCGACACCGATGTCGAATCGATAAGCTACCATCCCGTCGACAAATCCTGCGGATACGAATCAATCGATGACATAAAAAACGCAACGCTTGAGGTATTTACCGAGGATTATTCGGATTACCTGTTCACGCTCGCGTTCACGGGAATATCCGACACCGTAAACGACGGAGTAGGCGACAAAACGGAGACTTCGTCATACGCTCGCTACCTCGAGCAGTCGGGAATGCTCACCGCGCGCATAGACCTTGCGAGTGAGGCACTCACTCTCGGCAGAGTTTACCACATGGATGAGCTTGAAATCGTACGTGAAAAGGACGACTATGTACTTGTGTCCATTCCCACAGAGCTCGACGGCAAGGAATGCGATGTAGAGCTGAAGCTTGTTCTGACGGACGACGGCTGGAGACTTGACACGCCGACATATTAACTAATATCGTAAAATTTCATAAACCGCTGTGCGGCAAGGAACGACAGGCCGAGTTATATTGTTGCCGTTCTGTTAACATTAGAACGCATTTTAATGAACGCAGACATTTTTAACACTTGCGTTTTAATCAATAATGTATATTTTCACTTGTTTAATCAAATAATCCGAAAAATATTTATGTATGCTATTGACAATATATGCACTTTGGTGATATAATTCATACAGACTATTATTTTCATTTTTCGTCTGATTTTGAATGCGGAGGTGCGTAATGCCGTCGTCCCATAAAAAACTGCTTGTAGCCTCGGCTAAAGGCGGTGTCGGCAAAAGTACAACCGCGGTAGGTATAGCGGCTGAAGCGGCACGCATGGGAAAGAAAACTCTCCTATGCGACCTCGACTTATCGAGCCGCAGTCTTGACATGCTTACAGGAGAGGAAGACCGAGCGTTATTCGGCTTTGCCGATGTCGCCGCGGGAAAAAATCTCGATGACGCTCTCATAGCGAATGCGGGCGGAGTAGAGGGGCTTTACCTTCTGCCGTCAACATTCTCCGAGGGAATTTCATCGGGAAGCATTGCGTCAAGCGATATTTATCGGACTGTGAATGAAATACTGTCGCGCGAGGATTTCGATTTTATCGTAGCGGACACGGGCGGCGGAATTCAAATCGCCGAGCTTACCGCGCGTCTTTACGATACGATTATAGTAACCTCGGAGCAAAGCCAGACCTCCCTCAGGGCGGCGGAATTTGCGGGCGCGGAGCTGTCGAAAAACGGCGGACGAAACATCAGGCTCGTAGTATGTGCGTTCGATTTGCCGTCCGTAAAAAAGGAAAAGCGGGCGGGAATAATCGAGATGATAGACCGCAGCTCACTCAGGTGCGCGGGAGTCGTTCCGTACGACAAAAAGCTGCAGAAAATGCAGGACACGGGAAAGATACCCGACGGCACGCTGTCGTCATCCGCATACAAAAACATAGTACGTCGGCTTGACGGATACGATGTTCCCCTGTTTGACGGAATGCGAGGACTGAGGAAAAAGCTGTCTTTGGCGATGTAAAAAATTTAAAACGGTTTAATATTATAAATTATTATAGATAAGTAAAGAAAGGAACGGATTTATATGGATATAGCACTCATAGCTGACGATACCAAAAAGGAACTTATGACCCAGTTTTGTATAGCTTACTGCGGAATTCTCTCAAAGCATCACATCTGTGCCACTAACATTACCGGAAAGTATGTCCAGGAAGCTACGGGACTTGAGATTGAAAAGCTCCTTCCCGGCTCACACGGAGGTGCCCAGCAGATAACCTCACGGATATCCTACAACGAAATCGATGTGCTTCTTTACTTCCGCAGCACCACTCCCCACGCCGACCACGACGAAAACGAGTACAATCTTCTCCGTATGTGCGACGTTCACAATGTTCCCGTTGCCACGAATATCGCAACCGCAGAGGTTTTAATCTGTGCGCTTGATCACGGCGACCTCGACTGGAGAGAAATCGTCAACCCGCGTTCGGACTACAACAGAAGAAGACGCGGTTTGAATTATTAAGGATGCTCGAAATTCGGATTTGTTTCGAGTTACTTAATTCCAAGCTGAATACGGATAAACGTCTCATTTTCGGATAAGTGAGACGTTGATTTTTTGATACAGAAATACTGATGATTTTTGCTCGATATCGTGATTACACGGAGATACTGATGATTTTTTGCTCGATATCGTTATTATTCGGAGATACTGATGATTTTCTGTTCGATATCGTTATTACACGGAGATACTGATGATTTCCTGTTCGATATCGTAATTATTCGGAGATACTGATGTTTTTTGCTCGATATCGTAATTATTCGGAGATACTGCTGATTTTTTATTCGATATCGTAATTATTCGGAGATACCAATGATAAAAATAATGTTTTTCGGAGATGTTGTCGGTGAATGCGGCGTGTCTCTTATGGAAAAAAAGCTCCCGTCTATAAGAAAAGAGTACGGAGCTGAGCTTGTTATAGTGAACGGCGAAAACTCCGCCGACGGAAACGGAATGTCATCCGTTTCAGCAGAAAGGCTGTACGACTGCGGAGCCGACATTATTACGGGCGGCAACCACACATGGAAGCGCAAGGAGGTTTACCGTAAGCTTGACGACGAGAGCTATCTTGTACGGCCGGCGAACTATCCCGCGGATGCTCCGGGCATGGGATACGCCATTGCCGATGTAAAGGGATACCGTGTGCTTGTAATGAACATGCTCGGCTGTGTATACATGGAACCGCTGACTCCGCCGCACGAGTGCGCAGAAAAAATACTGAAAAGCGAGCGCGGACGATACGACATTGCGGTATGCGACTTTCACGCAGAGGCGACATCGGAAAAACTGTTTTTCGCAAGATACTTTGACATGAAGCAGGACGTACATTTTTCGGCTGTTGTCGGAACTCACACTCACGTCGCTACGTCTGACATAACGATACTTCCCGGCGGAACGGGATACATTACAGACCTCGGCATGTGCGGCTCTCACAACGGAATACTCGGAGTCAGGACGGAATCGATAATTCACAAATACACCGTAAAGACACCGACTGCGTTTGAGCCTGCGGTCGGGGACGAAAAAATAAACGGGGCATATTTCGAAATTGACGAAAAAAGCGGAAAATGCGTAAAAGCCGAAAGGGTATTTTATCAGGGATAATTTTTGTCTGCGGCAACGATTGTCAAAGACAATTACATAAATTGCGGGGAGGCGGTGTTTGACATGAATAATGCGAGGTTTTCTTCGGCTGAGGCTGCTCGGAAATCCTCGGCAAAATTCGCTTTGACGGCTGCGGTATGCACATGCCTTTGTCTGGCTCTGTCATCGTGCGTCGGCTCGGCGATTTCCGATGAGATTGAGCTTTTCTCCTCCGAATTCGATGAAATAAAGGAGTTTTTCAATCCTCCCATGTCAACGGACGACCCCACCGAGCTGCAAAGCGCGGACAAGTCGCAAAAATCATTTCCGATTCTGATTCAGGACAGGCATGCCGAGCTGATTTCCTCGGTTTACAACAGGCTCACAGACGTCTCCGCAGTCGCATCTGTCGGCAGTACGGGAGAGCTCAGCGTATACAACGAAGACAGGGCGGCGTCTGAGGGTGAAAAGTACGGTTACACCGTTGTTTCATTCGGCGACACCGAAAAGAGCGAAAACCGCACGCTTGACGCAATCAGCGGCATTCTCGAGGATGCGGGGATTCTTTACAACATAGAGTACGGCAAAAACTCCGCTCCGAGCGGAGAGGTATTCGCCATGGAGTATGCGGGTTTCTCGTGCTCCGACGGCTACTGCATAAATCAAAGCATCACGGTAACGCTTCATGTGAGCGACCAAAAGAAGGCTGTCACCGCCACTGAGGGAGACAACCTCGTATACATCACATTTGATGACGGGCCGAGCGAAAAGAACACCTACCGTCTGCTTGAGACGCTTGACACATACGGAGTAAAGGCGGCATTTTTCACGATGGGAAGTGCCGTTGAAAAATATCCCGAAGCTGCGCGGGCGATTGTGGAGCGCGGCCACGTATTAGGCTGTCACACGGTATCGCACGACTACGCGAAAATATACTCATCCGTCAGCGCTCTTGAGGAGGAGGTAGACGAATGGGAGGGCATAGTCAATGCGGCGGGAATAACTAAGGATGAAATCGGGCAGCTAACATTCCGTTTTCCCGGCGGCTCTGTAAGCAGCTATTTTGACGATAACGAAGCGGATGAGATGAAAGCTATGCTTGAGGGCAAGGGGTATTACATTTACGACTGGAATGTTGTGACGAACGATTCCGTGTTATACCTTGCGCCCGACGGAACGAGGAGCTACGATTATCTGCGCGACACGTTCCTCGAAACCTTTCAGCTGTGCTTAAACGAAAACAGCGGAAAGTCAGGTGCGCCGATTATTATACTGATGCACGAAACCGTAGACGAGACGGCGGATCTACTGCCGTGGGTACTGGAATATCTCATATCCGAGGGATACACCTTCGGCAATCTCGCCGATATGAACGGATCGTGGTCGTTCTCCGAGCGGGGTTGAACTTTAATTGAGTAGGTAAGACAACCGCCCCGCTCTTGAGAATTTCC
>CAZWLL010000071.1:6546-7727 GCA_964634795.1 uncultured Ruminococcus sp.
GACAACCGCCCCGCTCTTGAGAATTTCCGTGAACGGAAATTCTCCGCTATTATGGCTGAATAGTTGAGTGGGGATAATCTTTAGCTGAATAGTTGAGACAAACACCCCGCTCCCAAGCTTATCCGTCTATAAAACCGAAAAGGCAGTGCCTTTTCGGTTTTAAAATTTTATATACAATTCCGTGCATTTACTTTATAAATTACATATATTTTTATTCGCATATTTGCGGTATAATATCCGTGTAAGGTAAAGAAACATAAGGATCAAACCGAGACGTTTGAAACGGTGAAGTTTAAAAGGAGCAATTAAATGAAAATAAACAGAAATTCAAAAAAGATATTCGCCCTTATCGGCATTCTTGCGGCGTGCGCTCTCGCTGCAGGCTGCACGACAATAGATCTTGAAGAGGAAACCGAAAGCGGCGAAAC
Organism: uncultured Ruminococcus sp.; assembly: GCA_964634795.1. GTDB lineage: Bacteria > Bacillota > Clostridia > Oscillospirales > CAG-272 > UMGS1696. The sequence goes on from CAZWLL010000071.1 coordinate 6,975, forward strand.
AGATACTGTGGAAACAGAAACAGAGACGGAAACCGAAACAGAAGCTGTAGATACTGAAACTGAAACCGAAACTGAAGCTGTGGAAACAGATGCTGTTTCAGCAGCTTCTGTTTCGGATGACAGCTTGTACGTCGGCGAATATAACGACGCCGATTCCGACTCGCCGAACCTTGAAATCGCGCGCGGTGAGGACGGAAAGTATTCCGTTCAAATTGCCGTTTACCGTCTCGCGTCGTTCACCGACGGTGTAGGCGAGCTGACCTCCGACGGCATGACTTTCACGGCAACCGACCCGAATGACGGCACAATCAGCGGCATAATCACCGTAACTGACGACGGCAAGGCTACGGTAACCTTCACGGATTCATCGTGGAGTCTGCTCGAGAGCGGCTCGTACTTCGAATACACAAAGACCTCGGACACGCCGAACCTTTGGATGGAATAACAGCAAAAACAGCATGATACGCAGTACCCCCAATACCGAACAAACGATATTGGGGGTACTGTCGTAGTTTGCTTCTGACGTTTTTCAAACGTAAAGGTTGTAAATTGCGGAAAATACGGCTGAGGACGATGCGGAATGGACAAATTGGCTCCAAAATCGCTGCCGCGAAATATTGCACAGCGGCGTTAACAGGAATATGGGTTCAGTTGATTTTTAGATAGAGGCAAATAGACCGCTGACTTTCGGTCAACGGTGGTGCGGTCAACGGTCTGATTTCGCAGATTAGGTTTTACTCTATATTTTTCTTA
>CAZWLL010000072.1:0-7566 GCA_964634795.1 uncultured Ruminococcus sp.
CTCTCTGCTGAATCAAGCGCTTCCGCTATCTTCGTGAGATCCTTGCCGCCCGATGTGGCACTGTCGGGTCTTCCGCCACCCTTACCGCCTGTTACGGCAGATACGGCGCCGAGAAGCTTTCCCGCGTGTGCGCCGGCCTTTACGGCATCCTTGCCTGCCGCACCTACGAAGTTCAGCTTTTCTCCGTCATGTACCGCGAATACAGCTACCATGTCGGGATATTTATCCTTGATGGAGTCGCAAAGCGCGCGCGCGGAGTCGATTCCGCTGTCTCCGAGGTCTGACACGATAAGCTTTACGCTCTTAACGGTTTTAGCGTCCGAAATGAGTGTCTCAAGCTTCATGCCCGCTATCTTGCGGTTGAGCTCTTCTATTTCCTTCTTCTGAGCGGATATTTCCGTCTGAAGAGCGGCTGCTCTCTGCGGCATATCGCCGGTATTGTTTGCGCGAAGTGCCTTTGCGGTATCCGCCATAAGCTGCTCGTTGTCGCCTATGAGCTTGATTACGCCGAGACCGGTTACAGCCTCTATACGTCTTACGCCTGCGGCTACGGATGCCTCGGATACAATCTTGAACAGTCCTATGTTGGAGGTGTTCGAGCAATGAGTACCTCCGCAGAGCTCTGTCGAGAAGTCTCCCATCTTAACCATGCGCACTACCTTGCCGTATTTCTCGCCGAACAAAGCCATAGCGCCTTCCTTGCGTGCGGTATCGATATCGGTTTCCGTTGTTGTTATAACATTGGACGCGAGGATGTTTGCGTTTACAAGAGCTTCAACCTTGCCGAGCTCGTCCGCGGTGAGAGCGGAGAAGTGAGTAAAGTCGAAACGGCATCTTTCGCTGTCGACATATGAGCCTGCCTGCTCAACGTGATTGCCGAGCACACGTCTGAGAGCCGCCTGAAGCAGGTGGCACGCGGAGTGGTTTCTCTTTATCGCGTCACGTCTTGCGTCGTCTATGTCTGCGGTTACGCTGTCTCCTACCTTGAATATACCGCTTGCAACCGTGCAGAGGTGTACATAAACACCGTCGGTCTTCTTTGTATCATATACGGTAAGAACCGCGCCGTCCTTATAGATTGTGCCTGTGTCTCCGACCTGACCGCCGCCTTCGCCGTAGAAGGGAGTTCTGTCGAGTATTACCTCGCATTCGCCCTCGGATACGGACTGAACGCTTTCGTCCTCTGCGAGTATAGCTATAATCTTAGCGTCGGATTTGTAGTCTGTATATCCGGTGAATTCGGTCTTCGGCATCTCGGCAAGAAGAGACTTCGATGCGTCGCTCCAGCCGGAGATGTTTTCTCTCGCTTCACGCGCGCGCACCTTCTGCTCCTGCATAAGCTGCTTGAATCTTTCCTCGTCGATTTCGAGGTGGCTCTCCTCCGCTATTTCCTTTGTAAGGTCAAGCGGGAATCCGAATGTATCGTAAAGCTTGAATGCGTCCTCACCCGAAATTACGTCGGCGCCTTCCTTGATTTTGCCGCGGATAAGGTTCGAGAGAATCGAAAGTCCCGCGTCGATTGTGGCGTTGAAGCGGTCTTCCTCGTTTGAAAGTACCTTCTTTATGTATTCTGCCTTCTCGCCGAGCTCGGGATATCCCGCAACGTTTTCACGGATTACAACATCGCATACATCGGTAAGGAACTCGTGATTTATGCCGAGAAGCTTGCCGTTTCTCGCCGCACGGCGGATAATTCTGCGGAGAACGTATCCTCTGCCTTCGTTTGAAGGGATGATGCCGTCGCTTATCATGAATGTGGCGCCGCGAACATGGTCGGTAATAATACGAATGGATATGTCGTCCTTGTCGTTTACGCCGTAGTTTTTGCCGGAAATCTCAACTACCTTATCGAGAATCTTGCGCACACCGTCAACCTCGAACATGTTGTCAACGCCCTGCATTACGCATGCGAGACGTTCAAGTCCCATGCCCGTATCGATGTTCTTATGCTCAAGCTCAGTGTAGGTGCCGTCGCCCATGTTGTTGAACTGTGAAAATACGTTGTTCCAGATTTCCATATATCTGTCGCAGTCGCATCCCGGCTTGCAGTCGGGCTTGCCGCAGCCGTATTTCTCGCCGCGGTCGAAATAAATTTCGGAGCAGGGTCCGCAGGGGCCTGTACCGTGTTCCCAGAAATTGTCTTCCTTTCCGAGGCGGATTATTCTCTCCGCAGGTACTCCCACGATTTTATTCCAGATGTCGAAAGCCTCGTCATCGTCCTCGTAAATCGAGGGATAAAGAAGCTCTGCGGGTATTTCGAGAACCTCGGTAAGAAATTCCCATGCCCACTTTATTGCCTGTTCCTTGAAATAATCACCGAACGAGAAGTTGCCGAGCATTTCAAAGAATGTGCCGTGACGTGCCGTGTGTCCGACTCTTTCAAGGTCGGGTGTGCGTATGCACTTCTGGCATGTCGTGACTCTGTGGCACGGCGGCTCTACCTCACCGGTAAAGAATTTCTTCATCGGTGCCATACCGGAATTTATTAAAAGAAGTGATTTGTCGTTTATCGGAACAAGAGGATAAGAGGGAAGTCTCAGGTGTCCCTTTGACTCAAAAAACGAAAGATACTTTTCGCGCAGATCGTTGACGCTTGTCCACTGCATATGAAGCATTCTCCTTAGAACATATTATTAGTAGGATATCATAATATTCAATTATATCACTGTAAGCCGAATGTGTCAACGGCTCACGTAAAATTTCGGGTATATACGTCTTAAAAGCGGATAAATCGGCTCTTCTGTCGGGCGTACCTGATAAATTTGCGCTTTATCTGCGTGCTATGCGCTTCGCGCTCATGAACAGCGCCTTTTCGGCTGCCTCACGCTCATCACCGTCAGGCACGTCTTTCGCCACGTGCGTCTCAAGTGACACCGAACCTTCAAAGCCTATTTCGTCAAGCGCATCGGAAAAGTCGTCCCAATCGATAACGCCCGTGTACGGCAGCCAGTGGTAATCCGAGCGTCCGTTATTGTCGTGTACATGCAGAACGCACAGTAAATCCTTGCCTATCGTACGCACCGCATCTCCCGCGGACAGGCCGAACACCGCACAGTGTCCCGTATCAAGGCAGATTTTGAAGTTCGGATGATTCATGGTTTTGACGAACTTCAGCACAGCCTCGGGAGTTGAAATGGATAACTTTGTCATGGGCATATTCTCAAAGCATATTGTTACGCCGTATTCGCGTCCCGCGTCCACTAATTTTCTCATGAATTCGTAATTCATGTTCCACAGACGTTCGGGCTCGGGGTCACTGCTCGGGCCGAACGGCATAATGGGGTGGATAACCATGTACGGGCAGCCGAGCATCGCGGTTCCCCGAACGGATTTTATCATGCTCGCGAGTCTCTCCGCGCGATCCTCCTCCGTTGCGTCCTGCGGCGGAAAACGCCACGGGCCGTGTGTCTGGCTGACTTCGATTCCTGCGTCGGCGCACGCATTGCGCGCATCCGTCACTTCCTTCTCGAATTCCGTCTCGGAGCACGCGAAAAGGGGTGTATCGGTGTGAATAAACAGCTGGCTGTCCAAGGTTTCATAGCCGTGAGCCTTCATGCGTGCGAGACCCTCTCTGAGACCGTAGCGGCTGATGTATCCGTTGCTTGTAATTCCTATTTTCATCATTAGTCTCCTATATCTTTCAAATTCACCGCAGGTGAATGTGCAAAAAATCCTATTGCTATTATATAGTCAAGTCATGCTCTTGTCAAGCCAATGAAAAAGGAAGGCTGCGCCTTCCTTTTTCGCGAATCTTTATCCTTCCGCTTCCGCAAGACTTACGAAGAATTTTTCCATTACCTTTTGTGCTATCTTCTGGTTCTTTTTCAGCCATGACGCGTAATCGGTGCTTTTGCCGTTAACCGCTAAATCGGATATTGTGTAGAAAAGCTTGGAGAAGCCGCCGTCGAAGCCGAAATAGTTGCCGCCCGGCTCGTATGCTATTGTATCGAAAATTATATCGAGCATTGCTATCGTATCCTCGTCGCGCGCGATTTTACCCTCGAGCACCTTTTCGTAGTATGCGGGTATAACCTCGTTTCCGCTTTCATACGCAAGCAGCTCAAGCACAGCGCCTACCATATCGGGATTCTTTATGGTTATCGGACAGCACATAAGTCCGCCCCAGTCGAGAGATATGTAATTTTCCTGATTCTCATCGAACAGGGGATACGGCAAAATTCCTATCGAGCACTCCGATTCACGGTAATTTACTGCGTGAGCAAGCGTGTGAAGCTCAAAGAGCAGATTGCCGTCGGCTACGGAAATCGAATTTTGGGGTGCTATGACTCCGTCCTTAAGAGAAAGAGCACAGAATTTCTCGACAAGCGTGTACATCTTCTCGGTATCCATGCAGATTTCCCACTCGCCGCTGTCGTTCTTCTCAATCATCTTCTGACCCGCGCCTATCATAAAGCTGGTCCACTTTGAGGTCTCCTCATAACAGATACCGCGCATGTCATCCTTCGTGTATTTGCCGTCTCCGTCGGTGTCCTGCGTTGCGCTCTCCGCAAGCTCTATGAATTTGTCAACCGTCCATTGCTTATTATACACAAGCTCGTACGGGTCGTCAAAGCCGTATTGACTGATTATGTCCTTGTTGAAATAAATAACATACGGACACGGTATCATGTAATCGGATATGCCGTAGTAGGTGTTCTTGCCGAGACGAAGGGCGTTCATCATGTCATGATTCCACCATTCCGCGTCAAGATCGGTATACTTAAAATCATCGAAATTGTAGAGCATGCCTCCCGTCGACATCGTGGCAACGCCCGTTATGCAGTGCGTCAGCGCAAGCTGATATGTGTCGTCTCCGGCCTGCACCATTGCCTCTACCGCAGGCTTTATATAGTCGAGTCCTCCCGAATCCGTTTCGGTTATTTCCACATCGAGCGTATCCTCTACATTCGTCTTGCGAGCGTAAATCGCATCGTTCATTACGTCCCCGTTGAGCTCCGTCGCGAAGAAATAATATTTGTATCCCTGCCACTCGGGGTACAGAACATTAAACACAGCGCCGTCGAATTTCAGGTCCGCAGGTAAATTGTGCATCGCTCTCGTCTCCTCGTCCGCCGCCTCGGTGTTTTCAGCCGCCGCGGTTTCGGAATCAACCGATGCCGTATCCTCGCTCTCGGGTGTCTCATCGGCGTTCTCCGCGCACGAGAGCAGTGTCTGCGATACGAGCAAAAGCGCGAGAAACAGTGCCGCTTTTCTTTTCATGGTTCAGTCCTCCTTAGAAAGATTTGAATTTTAAACTTAACGAACGGAATTTGCACGTTTGCCGATAGGCAAATCTTCGAAACTCTTTAGAGTTTCACATCTTCGATGTTTAAAGAAGGGCAAATTCAGGAGTGGGGCGGTTTGCTCCACTATTCAGCTGAAGTTAATCCCCACATAATTTCAAGCTGAAAGAACGGAGAATTTCCGCACACGGAAATTCTCGATAGTGGGGTGATTGTCTCAACTACTTAGCTGAAGTTAATCCCCACTCAACGCTACTGTTTTGTCCGCCAATTTTTTGAGCTGCTTTTGTACAACCTTTTCGCTCTTCTTCGCTTTTGAAACAAAGTCTGTAGAGTTGCTCTCTATCACGGTTTTGAATGTGCCGCTGAGGAAGTATCCGCTGACAGCATTCGAGTACGCAAGCGGGAAGCCGTTTCCGAAATGGTCGTGGATTATGTCGAGCATCTGCGCGGATGACTGGTCACGGGTATACTTAACCTTAAGTGAAGACTCGTAATATTGCGGCAGCACCTGCGCGTATGTTTCACGGCATAGAACCTCAAGAACTGTGCTTATAAAGTCCATTCTGGATTCCTGAACGGATATCGGAATGAATCCGAGCTCGGCAGTGTCATGAGTGGATGTCACATAATCCTTTTGCTGTTCGTCAAGCATGGGATACGGCAGTATCGCAAGATCTACTTCCGAGTCGCGGAAGTTGGCGTTTTCAAGCGAGCCGAGTCTCTGATAACCGATGAAAAGCGAACGTCCCTCAAGGAAAATATTTTCCGCTGCCAGTTCATCTCCGCTGCCGCCTAAACCTATACCGGTCGCGGTATTGTTGAATATGCCGTTCAGCTTCTCGGTAAGAAGAACCGATCGCTCATTGTTCAGTATAGATACCGGATATCCGTTTTCGTCTCGTTCGATAAATCCAGGATCACCGCTGATTAACCACGGAATCATCGGTCCCCAGTATTCAAATATTGTGTAACCGAACTGGTCATCCTTGGTCATTACAGAGTTACCGTCGAGATCTCTCACAGCGCCGTCTATAAGCGTACGAAACTCATCAAATGTCCATTCCCTGTTCAAAACCATTGTATATACATCCTCGGGGTCACCGTAGATGTCTCTGTACATACCCTTGTTCATGATGAGGCAGTGGGAGCATCGAAGCATGTCTATGAAATAGTCTCCCGCAAGTATGAAACGCATGTCGGAGACGACCGCAATGTCGTTCATAAAGTCGTTATACCACCACGGATTGTCGAAATCAAAGTTTGCTCCGGTGTCTATATTGTGAAAAAGTCCTTCGGGAGTCAGCGGCGCAAGACCGTATATATCATTTATTACAACATCAAAAGCAGAGTCACCTGACTGCAGCAGCTTTCGAATATTCGATGCTACCTGATCGTAGCTGTAGTTGCAGTTTTCATATGCCAAATTAACATTCAGTCGTTCCATAACATCGAGATTACGCTGATATGCGGAGTCGGGAGCCACATCACCCGTCAGCTCTTCCGGTCCTTCTATAAGGTAGTTCGATGTTGTGAGAGTGCCGCGCTCGTTTACGGAGTTATAGATGGTCAGAGTTTCTCCACCGAGGTCTGTGTCCGCAAACGGGTCGACATATCCGTCGTAATACGGGTTCACACTCTCTGTCTCTGTTTCTTCCGCAGCTGTCTCGGTCGGCGATGCGGCAGGTACCCCGCTTTCGGTTTCCTCTTCGGCGTTCTCCGCGCATGAGAGCAGTGTCTGCGATACGAGCAAAAGCGCGAGAAACAGTGCCGCTTTTCTTTTCATGGTTCAGTCCTCCTTAGAAAGATTTGAATTTTAAACTTAACGAACGGAATTTCCGCAGAAATATCATCTTGCTACGATGTTTCTCCTTTGTGGACTTTCTTCATCATAGCATATTTTATGTTTTTTCAGCATTTTTCTTTTCAGGTATAGCTCAGATATAGCATAATCTATTTGATTTTTCCGATCGCATCCACTATGTCTGAAGTAGTATTGATGTCTTCAAAAATATCCACATTAAACATAGGAGACAAAGTACCGCTGTTTTCAGAGTTCACCGCAAAAAAAGTGGTCGGTGTAGAAGAGATTTCAACGCTCCCTTGGTGCATGATGATATTAGTTTCTCCATCAGGCGCCTGTTTAATGAATAATATATATTCTTTTCCTTCCTCGTAGTGGGGGAATTGGTTTTCTAAGGTATAGCCATTATATGTTCCTCGATATTCCAGAACAGTCAACCTGTCACCCAAAGAATCCGTACTATCGTAATAAATATCATTTATCTCCAGAACAATCGGCGTGCGAATTGAACGAATATAG
>CAZWLL010000073.1:0-7423 GCA_964634795.1 uncultured Ruminococcus sp.
ACATTCCGTCAACAGTAAAATAGTCCGCCATTTCTTTAATTTGAGTGAGTACAAATTCGCGGTATTCGGGATTATTCGGGCAGCATAAGCCGTAGCGGCTTCCTTGTTGGTGAATTGATGTACCGTCTTCACCTGTAATCAGACGCCACTCTGGATGATGCTCTTCTTCATATGTGTTGTAGATTAAGCTGTAATAACCTACAACCTTCATTCCGCCGTTATGACAAAGCTCTGTCAGACGTTTTATCATATCTTCATGTCCGATAAGAGCAGAGTGCATATGACCGACTTTAGTAGGAAAATAACAGTGTCCTGCATGAGATTGGAAGTAAATCATGGGTGCTTGGATATGGGCTCGTTTGAGATTTTCAAAATAATCTTCCGGCGAAAATTTTGAGAGAAATTCGGGACTCCAATCATTGATATGCATGTCAACAAGATTTCTTCGATAAATTTCAGAATACCAATTAGACATCGTAATCTCCGCTTCCGCGTAATGCGAAATAATCCTTTCATAAATTTATATACAAATGATTGTTGTTTATATTATAGCATAAATATAATGCACTTTCTATATTTTACATAAAAAACCTATTGCAAGCGGAATGATAATCTGATATAATTGCTATAACCAAATTGATCGAATATAATTATAAAGGAGAAAAGCCAATGAAAGAAATTAACGTAGGACTTATCGGCTATAAGTTCATGGGCAAAGCGCACACCAACGCTCTCAGCAGAATAGGCTTGTTTTTCGATCCGTCATTCCACATCAACCTGAAGGCTATATGCGGCAGAGATGAGGCATGGGTTTCCGAAAACGCGAGAAAATTCGGTTTCGAAGGCTATGAAACCGATTGGCATAAGCTTATCGAGCGTGATGATATCGATGTAATCGATATTACAGCCCCAAGCAATGTTCACAAAGAGATTGCAATCGAGGCAGCAAAACACGGTAAACACGTTTTTTGCGAGAAGCCGCTCGCTCTTACTCCGGCGGACGCACTTGAAATGGAAGAGGCGATTCGTGATAACGGTGTGCTCGGTCAGGTCGGATTCAACTATCGTTTCTGCCCCGCGGTGCAGCTTGCAAAGAAGCTCATAGACGAAGGAAAGCTCGGCAGAATTTTCCATTTCAGAGGAAAGTTTTTGCAGGACTGGATTATCGATCCTATGTTCCCGCTTGTTTGGCGTCTTGACAAAAGCGTAGCAGGCTCAGGCTCTCACGGAGACCTCGGAGCGCATGTTATAGACCTTGCGAGATTCCTTGTAGGCGAATTCGAATCCGTCTGCGGTATGGAAGAAACCTTTGTAAAGGAACGTCCGATAGTAGAAAAGATGGAGGGACTCTCGGGCAAGGCTGAAAAAGACGCGAAAATGGGCAAGGTAACTGTAGATGACGCTACGATATTCTTATGCCGCTTCGCAAACGGCGCTATAGGCCAGATTGAATCGACGAGATTCGCGGCAGGACATGACAACGACCTCGGTTTTGAGATAAACGGTGAGTACGGAAGCGTACGTTTCTCGTTTGAACGCATGAACGAGCTTGAGTATTATGATCAAACCGAAGACAGAGAGCTGCGCGGATACAGAACCATACAATGCACACAGGGCGTACATCCGTATGTATCGCATTGGTGGCCCGCAGGACATGTACTCGGATTTGAGACTACATTTGTTCACGAAATGTATGAGTTCTACAACGCGATAGCGGAAGGCGGCAAGACAAGCCCCGACTTTACCGACGGAAGAAAATGCGTAGAGGTTCTCGACGCCGTTGAAAGATCGGCAAAAGAAGGCAAATGGATTAAACTGTAAGGTAAATGAATAGATAACAACAAAGAGCAGCATGACGCTGCTCTTTGTTGTTACTTAAGACTCAATTTCGTTTACTGAGCCGATTCGGTTAATCCGCTTACCATTTTTTCGATTTCCTTGTTAAGTATCTTATTTCGTGTCTTTAAAGTCGATGCAAGGTTACGATTATCGTTGCGGTACATATCCGTAAAGAATCCGTCACGCACGGATGCGCAGAACAGTGTGTCACCGAGGTCTACAACACGGTTGGCGAGGAGAAGGTCAAGCATATCGACACTTTCGGCATCTCTCGAAACCTTACCTTTAAGTGTAATATCATAGTATGCGGGGGTAATGTTGATTTTAGCTCGGTAGTTAGCATATTCGAGTACAGCGCCGATTAATTCGAGATCCTTATTCGTGGAGGGCATTACAGACGGCATGAAGTACGATACTCTCGCACAATAGCTTTCCTGGGTTTCATCGTATTTAGGGTACGGAATAATTCCGAAATCAGTGTCGGAATCACGCATAATGCCGATGTGATAAAGCGAGCAGTCCATAAACAGAACTCTGTTGCTTTCGAACAATGTAATAACATCGGAGGGTACATCGTTTTCGTTTGTGTTCTTGTAACGCACACCTGTATCGTATGTGATAGCAAATATTTTTTGAATTACATCGTTAAAACGCTCATCATCCATCGACGGTGTCGGGATTTCTTCTTCATTAAGCGTTATGGTAGTCTCGCCTGCACCTATCCAGAAAGAGGGAAGAGTCATTTTTGTTGATGATGCGTAGCCGTAGTTGTCCTGATCTGTGAATTCACCGTCGCCGTCCGCGTCTCTGGTAACCATAACCATGTATTCTGACATTTTATCCATAGTCCATTTACCGCTTGTTACAAGATCGTATGGGCTTTCCATTTGGTAGTCGGAAATTTGGTTCTTAGAGAAGAGAAGCGCATATGTGAGGTCATGCGTGGTAATGTTGAGGTCACCGTTTACGGCATAACGTATCCCGGCAATAACCAATGCATCATTAACCTTTTGATCCCACCATTCATTTGATAAGTCAAGGTAAGGTACATCATTGTAGCTGAGTACATAGCCTCCTTTGAGTACGCTCGGAATTCCTGCGCAGAAAATATTGGCAACCTGAATTACATCATCACCCGCGGTTACGGTATTTATAACATCCTGCGAGGCGGGATATCCGCTTGTCATAAGATATTCCGCAACCTTAACATTGAGTGCTTCGTTTGTTTCCTGAATTGTATTAAACTGCGCATCGTTCAATACTTCACCCGTGAGCTCCTCCATAACGATGGGGTTTCGTGCGTTTTCGTTGTCGACAACACCGAATGTAAATGTTTTTCCTCCGAAATCAATGTCTGACGGAAGATCGGGCGCCGCCAAGGTCTCTTCTGTTTCTTCAACCTGAATACTCTCTTCGGCGGTCACGTTTTCGTTTGATGATACCGCATTACTTTCCAGGTTGTCCGTATTGCCGACAGATGAGCATGAAGCGAGCATGCACGCAAGCAATACACATGCCAAAGTTCTTTTTTTCATGAGCTAATTCCTTTCTTTTATATGTAAAACATAATGTATAATGCCGAAAAGCTCCGATATCGGTTGCTTAAAAAACAACGTAATCAGAGCTTATGATAATGTCGTATACCTAAAAGGTCAAAATTTTATCTCGTGTATTTAAAATGAATGCCGGATATTATTCGACTCCGAGTCCTTCAAGAGTCTTTTGAATATTTTTATTTATAACCTTTTCCATCTTTTGAAGTGAGGAAGCAGGCTCTTGTTGACTCAACACGATTGATTCTACAGACGAAGATGAACCAAACTGGAATGCTTGCTCTAACTCATACGCACGGTTGTCGATGACCAGATCAAGCATTGTGATGGATTCCTCGTCACGTAAATATTTCAGAGAAAGAGCGGTTTCGTAATATGCGGGACGGAGTACTTCACGCGACTTTGCAGCCAATGCTTCGAGAATAAAGCCGCTGTCATCGGCGTTTGCGGCACTGATCGGGATTGTCGTATATGAACCGACCTGCCAAACAACATTTGAATAGTTGGTTTGAGCTTCGTCGTATTTCGGACACGGCGCGATGCCGAAGTCTGTTTCCATCTCACGCAGACGAATAACCATCTGCAGATTTGTAATCCAGAAGAGACCTCTGTTTTCTTCAAACATCTTGGTTGTAAGAAGGTGATATCCTTCGCTGCCGTAATTATGATAGTTCAAAGATACATGCGTGTCGTTCATGAAAGCGGATATATCCTCAAGAATCGTGTAGACGCGCTCATTGTCCTTGAGACTGAAGTATGGCAGGTCGTTTTCATCCTTGTCGATCAGGTGATATCCGAATGTGATGAGCATCGCGGTTGCGTTTTCGTTCTGGGTTAAGTTTGCGATGGAATCGGCGGAGTCATAGTCACCGTCACCGTCAAGGTCAATAGATGCATCAGCACAAAGCTTTTTGTACGTATCGAAGTTCCAGTTGTCCTCGGCAACGTATTGGTACGGACTTTCTACACCGAGGTTGTTAAGCACCTGCAGATTAATCATAGTACACCATGTGGCGTCGTTGTTCAGCGTACTGATGTCTCCGGAGATCATGTAGTTCTTATGAGCAATGCTTAAATCGGCAATTGAACGCTGATCCCACCAAGGCTGTGTGAGGTTGATGTTATCTACAGTGTTAAGGTCAATGAGCTGTCCTTTTTTCGCAAGAGTACCCGCGTCATTCAGCGGAGGCATAACCACATCGTAGATTGTGTCTCCTGCGGTAACTGCATTGCCGACATCACGGTTGAAGTCACCTGTGTCAAGCACATTGAGCTTGCAGTTGTATGTATCCTCAATGTAGGTATTGCGCGTGAAAACAGCGTCATTCAGCACCTCTCCGTTGAAGCCTTCGGAGTACAGGCTGGTTTCACCCCAGTCAGTGTATGATGCTATGCTTTTTGTTAAAAATGTGAAGGAGCCGCCCTCAAAGTCTCTTGCGGGGAGACCGGGATCAAAGCTTTCAGTCTCAACCTCGGTTTCCTCTTCGGTTTCAGCGGTTTCGTTGTCGGTGTTTTCAGCCGACGGAGTTGTCACAGACGGATTATTTTCAGCCTCACCGTTGCTGCAGGACGCAAGACAAGAGCCTGCCATCAGTAGGCTGAGGATAATACATAATGTTTTTTTCATGATTTCCTCCCGAATAATATGTACGATTATAATGTCTGTAGCTTTTGCGTGCTTGAACGAACAGTCTTTTTAGACAGTATAACCGAAAAATTATGTTTTGTCAAGAATTAATTACGCAATGTATAATCAAATTATCGGAAATCTGTAATTTATTTCATATCCGTGAGAATGATGGTGAACTTCTTTACATATCGGTAAAACTTTTTTGCTTAAATATTAACTCGATGGCAAATAATGACTATTAAAAATAACGAAATGGCGAGAATACATTTGCAGAATGTTATAAAATCAAAATGAGATACATTGGCATTTTGTGTGAAAATAACAATTGCTCAGTCAGTAATCGATAACCAACCAAAACGAAATTATATGACTTGGCATAAATACAAAAAGCGTACGACTGATAACTGAACAGAAAGGAAATAATATGAAAAACATTTATTTGAAGAGTATTTCGCTCGTTTTAGCGGGACTGCTGTCTATGTCCTGCTTGCCGGCATGCAGCGAGAGTACTGAAAATTTATCGACTGCCGAAACTCAGCAAACGGCGTCTGTCTCCGAAGCTTCTCAAGAGAATGCTTCCGCGGAAGATGATATTTCGGAGGAGACATCGAACGAAAACTGGCGTATGGAAGTTAAGGATTCTCTTCCGTCGGATTTGGATTTCGACGGTGCTGAAGTACGTGTGTTCTATCGCAACGGAGATGTTGATACTGCAGCTGAATTTTCCGCAGACGAACTGACAGGCGAGGTGGTAAATGATGCGGTTTTCAACCGCAACAACAGCGTACAGGAGAGATTGAATATTAAAATGGTTTTGTCTCCCGCCAATTTAAGCCGTCACAATGGCGGTGACAGCAAAATACGTCCGTCAATCAAAGCAGGATCCAATGATTATGATTTAATAGCTAATCATATGTATAATACCATGCCAATGATTATGGAAGGCCTTTTCCTTCCGCTGAATAAGCTTGATTATATCGAATTTTCTCAGCCTTGGTATAACAGTATCTTTACAGAGGAAAGCAGTCTTAACGGAAATACATATGCTGTGATGGGAGACCTCGGACAGACTATGATATCGGGTGCTTTTGTTATGTTTTTCAATAAGAGCCTGCTTGATGAATACTTTAACGGAGAAATCAATCTTTATGAAACAGTAAATGAAGGCAAATGGACACTTGATGAAATGACATCGATTTGTTCTCAGGTTTATACCGATACAAACGGAAACGGAGAGGCTGATGAGGAAGATGTTTTCGGACACTTTTTCACCGACACAAAAACTCTCGGTGCGGACTCGTTCTACGGAGCGGCAAAGCTCGGCTTCTTTGAAAAGAATGATGAAGGAAAGTATGTCTACAAAGGAGCGGATGCGAGAACGATTGAGTTTACCGAGAAAATGCATAAGCTGCTCTTTGAAGACAACAATACTATACGCACACCGAACAACGATGATACAATCATGGACATGATGCTCGACAGACATACTGTTTTTACGACATGGATGCTTTCGGGAATTAATTATCTGCGTGATATGGAGGACAGCTTCGGAATTATCCCGATGCCTAAGCTTGACGAGGAGCAGGATATCTATACAGCTTACACTCATGACGGAAGTTCTGCATTTACTATTCCCGTTACCGAGCAGAATCCTGACATGGTAGCTGCATTTTTGGAAGCGATGAGTGCCGAATCATACCGTACAGTTACACCCGCATATTTTGAAACCGCAATAAAATCCAAGTATTCGCGCGACAGCGAGACAGCACAAATGTTGGATCTTGTAGTGAGCGGCATTTATCTTGACTTCTCATACATTTTCGGACAATCGCTGTCTGTATCAATTGATATGGCGCGCACACTTCTTTCAAGCAGTACAAACTGCGAGAACGCGGCATCAACACTCGAAAAAAGCACGAAGTCAGCGAATAAAGCAGCTGACAAGGTTATAGATAAATTCGCAAAGCTGCTTGAGGAAAATTAAAATTTTTACAAATTAAGAAATATGCCTCCCGAAAGTGATTTACACTCGGGAGGCATATTTTACTCGTGCAGTATTGGTTTTCAGTTAACTTTCCAGATTTCGGTTTTAAGAAGTTCGTTTATTTTCCGCGCCGTGTTGTTTGTTTTCGCCTCGACGGTATCTGCAGGCGGAATGAAAATCATGTCTCTGTTAAAATGCTCCCGCCAAGCACTTAAAGTACGTTCGGATACTTTTTTAACCTCGTTGTAGCTTGTTTCAATGCGGGAAGAATTGTTGCGGCTTAAAAATTGGGCTTCACCTGTCGGCTCAAAATAAAGGACATAATCGTAAGGCTTAACAGTGACAAGTAACTATTTGTCGCAGAGAACGGTGTGACCCGAAGGTCACGCCGTTTTTCTGCGTCCAAGGGTAGATTCT
>CAZWLL010000074.1:0-7351 GCA_964634795.1 uncultured Ruminococcus sp.
TTATTCTTTCAGATAATCGTAAGCTATCCTTTCGGTGCCGTCACGTACATAGATTATTCCGCACCGTGCAAATCCGTATTTTTCGATAGCGGAGCGCATTGTAAGGTTTACCTCGTGCGTATCTATTCTGAGATAGTCGATTACACTCGCACAGTAGTCGAAGCAGGCGCGCGCAATACCGTGCGCACTGCCGCATGACGCCAGACGATGTATCGTTCCGTACGGCTTGTCATATCTCCAGTGTCCGTCCTTTATGACGGCATATGTCGGATCATCGCCTATTATAAACGAGAATGTACCGACCGCTTCGCCGTCAACAGTTATAACGTAGCTGTTTCCGTTTTCGATGTCGCGTGAGAGAATATCTCCGCTCGGATATCCGTCACCCCACTGCGACGTGTTTCCGTGAGATCGCATATAAGCTTTAGCCGACTCGAATATATCCATAATGCGCTCGGCATCGGCGTTCGTGCTTTTTCGTATTTCCATATGTTTCAGAGTTCTTCCGATTCGTTTTTTACAACCGCATCGGCGTTTCCTTCGATTTCGCTTTCGGCATCGGCGGCGGCTTTGTTTTTCGCGTATGCTAAAACCTCGGCTCTTGTCGGAATCGATGACGATGCTCCGGCTTTGGTTACGGAGATTGCGGCTGCGCATGTAGCGTATTTTACGGCGGAAACTATATTTTGGTTGTTAAGGTAAACATATGTCATAACCGCGGTGAATACATCTCCCGCTGCGGTGGTGTCTACGGCATCTACCTTCTCTGCGGGGATTACGTAGTATTCCTTCCTGTCGTAAATAAACGCGCCGCGCTCTCCGAGCTTTATAACGATATATTTCGCGTCAACCATGGATGTGAGCTTGATGGCGGCTCTCAGCATGTTTTCCTCCGTTGTGGGAGCTATGCCTGTAAATACCCTTGTTTCGCTCTCGTTCGGAGAGAATATCTCAACCTTTCCGAGACGTGAAAGAGGGAAATCGAGTCTTGCGGGACCCGCGTCGATAAATACGGGTATGCCCGCTTCGTTTGCGCGGCGGGAAGCCTCGATTGCGGCCTCATCGGGAATTTCAAACTGCATGTAGACAGCGTCGGGATAGCATGTGAAGCCGTCCTCTATGTCATCTGCGGTCATTGTCATGTTTGCACCGGGATATACGATAATTCTGTTTTTGCCGTTGTCCTCTACAAGTATAGACGCAAGTCCCGTGGGCGCGTTGTCGTCTTCCTTGATGTATCTCGTGTCAATGCCTTCACGCTGGTAGAAGGATGTAAGTCTTTTGGCGTTTGAGTCACGGCCGAGCTTGCACTGGAAAACACAATCCGCTCCCATTCGAGCGAAAGCAACGGCGCTGTTTGCTCCCTTGCCTCCCGGAACGTAAGAATAACCGAGCTCCGATTCGCATACGGTTTCACCCGAATACGGCATGCGGCGCATTCTCTGTACAAAGTCGATATTCGCGCTTGATACAACGAGTATTCTCTGCTTTTTCATTGCCTTAAATCCTCCCTAAACAGCTCTGTTTATATTACATATAATCATTATAACATTATATTATGTATTATTATGATATTATATCACTGTATTACCGTAAATGCAAACGTAATTTATAAATTTTTCGGGAAGTGCAAAGTGCCCTTGACTAAACAGGGAAAAAAAGGTATAATATACACAGATTATGAAAAAATAACCGCAAATACGAAAGGCTCACAGATGTACTACCAAAAGGAAATCGAATGTGCCTCACGCGAGCAGATACGTGCATGGCAGGACGAGCGCCTTGTCAAAACAGTTAAGCGAGTATGGGACAACTGCGAATATTACAGAAACAAAATGATTGAAAAAGGGGTTGAATACGGCGATATTAAGTCGGTTGACGACCTGTGGAAGCTTCCGTTCGTAACAAAGGACGACCTCAGAGAGGCGTATCCTTACGGACTTATGTCCGCTCCGTTATCGGATTGCATAAGAATACATTCTACCTCCGGAACAACGGGAAAAAGAGTTATAGCCTTTTACACGAAGAATGATATAGATCTTTGGGATGACTGCTGCGCGAGAGCTATTGTAGCGGCCGGCGGAACAAAGGACGATATCGTACAGGTATGCTACGGCTACGGCTTGTTTACGGGAGGCTTCGGCTTAAACGGCGGTTCACAGAAGCTCGGCAGTCTGACGCTTCCTATGTCATCGGGCAATACGGAAAGACAGCTTCAGTTTATGACCGACCTCGGTTCTACGATTTTGTGCTGTACGCCGTCTTATGCCGCATATCTTGCGGAATCCATTGAGGAAAACGGCTTAAGAGATAAAATCAAGCTTAAAGCGGGCATATTCGGCGCTGAGGCATGGACAGAAGAAATGCGCCGTGATATCGAGGCGAAGCTCGGTTTAAAGGCTTACGATATATACGGTTTAACTGAGCTCTCCGGCCCCGGTGTCGCTTATGAATGCTCAGAGCAGACGGGAATGCATATAAACGAAGACCACTTCATAGTGGAAACAATAGATCCCGCGACAGGCAAGGTACTGCCCGACGGCGAAAAGGGCGAGATAGTATTCACCTCCGTGACGAAGGAGGCGTTCCCGCTTCTCCGCTACAGAACAAAGGATATAGCTGTTCTGAATCATGATAAATGCTCATGCGGACGTACATTCGTTAAAATGTCGAAGCCTATGGGCAGAAGCGATGACATGCTTATCATAAAGGGAGTAAACGTATTCCCGTCGCAAATCGAGGGCGTTCTTATCCGTCTCGGACTCACCTCGAACTATCAGATTATCGTCGATCGTCTCAGCACAACGGATTCCATCGAGGTGCTTGTTGAAATGACTCCAGAAATGTTCGGTGATACCGTAACGCATATCAGCCATATAGAAGAGGAAATCACAAATGCGCTGAAATCCGTTCTCGGCATTTTCGCGAAGGTATCCATCGTCGAGCCCAAATCCATCACGCGCAGTGAGGGAAAAGCGGTTCGTGTAATCGACCGACGCAAGCTTTACAATAAATAAAGTGTGTGAGCGTGAAAAACTCGCATAAACGCATTTTAAACACTTGATTTGAAATACACATGAACGTATAAAAATACAAAAAATTCAAATATCGGAGGAAGCATAAATGTCAGTAAAACAATTGTCCGTATTCGCGGAAAATAAAAACGGCTCTCTGTACGCCATAACAGAGATACTTGCCGCACACAATATCGACATTCGCGCGTTCAGCATTGCGGATACGCAGTCGTACGGCATACTCCGTCTTATTGTGAGCGACCCCAGAGCGGCGGCACTCGCACTTTCACAGGAAGGCAAAATAGTGAACGTAACGGATGTTGTCGGCGCTCAGATACCCGACAGCAAGGGAGGACTCTCGAAGCTCCTCGGAGTTATTACGGAGGCTGACGTAGCGGTTGAATATCTTTACGCCTTTACGACAACTGAGGAAGGCAAAGCCTTTGTCGTATTCCGTGTCGAGGACAACGAAAAGGTAGAAAAGCTGCTTGTCGAAAACGGAATAAGCGTTATGTAAGCGATTTGTGTCGAAGCTGCTCTTCATTCATTTGACCTATGTGAGAGCAAACGGCACATAATAATATTTATAACTCTAAGACAGACGGTACAGGACTTCGGTCCCGATGCGGTCTGTCTTTTCTGTACGGAGAATAGTGATTTGAAAAATCCGTCGGCGTGAATTTTATGACATCCCACATGACGCTGCCCGATAAAAACTGAATATATAGTTTCGTCACAAACAGTATTGACAAAGACCGTTTTATATTGTACAATAATTGCGTTTATATTTCATAATTAGCTGTATCAGCTGAAAGGATAACCGTGGATATTCTTTATAAAAACCTGCTTGATATGGATTTCCGCTACATTATCATGTGGATAATAGGCGGAGTACTCATTTATCTCGCAATCAAAAAGGACATGGAGCCTACGCTTCTTCTGCCTATAGGCTTCGGCACAATACTCGTAAACCTCCCGAATTCGGGAGCAATAACTCAGACGCTCGAAAACGGCACCGTAGAGGAAGGCGCGCTCTCAACGCTGTTCGATATGGGTATTGCCAACGAGCTCTTCCCGCTTATTTTGTTTATAGGCATCGGCGCGATGATCGACTTCGGCCCGCTGCTTACAAACCCCAAGCTCATGATATTCGGCGCCGCAGCACAGTTCGGTATATTCTTCACTCTGTGTCTCGCGTCGGTATTCTTCGACCAGAATGACGCGGCGTCAATCGCGATAATCGGTGCGGCAGACGGCCCGACGGCTATTGTCGTTGCGAATAAGCTGAATTCTCAGTTCCTCGCTCCGATTATGGTGGCGGCATATTCGTACATGGCTCTTGTTCCGATTATTCAGCCGCCCGTTATCCGCCTTCTTACGACAAAAGAAGAACGTAAAATCCGTATGGAATACAGCGGACGTGAGGTTTCCAAGCTCACAAAGATTCTCTTCCCGATTATCATTACGGTTGTTGCGGGACTTATCGCACCTGCGTCTGTTTCGCTCATCGGCTTCCTTATGTTCGGAAATCTTATCCGTGAATGCGGTGTGCTTAACTCTCTTTCCGAAACGGCTCAGAAGGTGCTCGCAAACCTTATAACCATTTTCCTCGGAATAACGATAGCATCGCAGATGAATGCGGAAAAATTCCTTACATTCAATACAATACTCATTCTCCTGCTCGGACTCGTTGCGTTTATATTCGATACGGCAGGCGGTGTGCTTTTCGCGAAATTCTTGAATCTTTTCCTCAAGAAGAAAATCAACCCCATGATAGGCGCCGCGGGTATTTCGGCATTCCCGATGTCCGGCAGAATCGTTCATAAGATGGGACTGAAGGAGGATCCTCAGAACTTCCTTCTCATGCAGTCAATCGGCGTAAACGTATCCGGCCAGATTGCATCGGTAATAGCAGGCGGACTTATTTTGAATTTCTTTATGTAACGGAGGAGACTATGTCGGCATTTTTCGAAAACTTCTCATTCCATCCCGAAATGTTTATCTCAAACCTTAAATACATGGGACTCGGAATGCTCTGCATACTTATTGTAATGGGAATAATAATCCTTTTGACGATGCTTCTCGAAAAGGTATCGGTAAAGAAAAAGGACAAGGACGAATAATTACTTTTGAGTCTGAGATAAAAGATTAAGATAAAAAGATAATGGATAATACTCGCAAAAGGAATGTATTGTCACCCGCAGGTGTGATTGCGGTCGGCTTTCTCTGTGTTATCGCTGTCGGAGCGGTTTTGCTTTCGCTTCCCGTTTCGCACAGCGGTAAACAGAGCGTCGGTTTTCTTGACGCGCTTTTTTCGGCGGTTTCCGCCGTATGCGTGACGGGACTTGTGACAGTTGACACAGGTGCGGCGTACTCGATGTTCGGACAGGTCGTGATTGCTTTACTCCTTCAAATCGGAGGCTTGGGAATCACTTCTCTCGGCGCGGGTTTTGTAACGCTGCTCGGCGGCAAGCTGTCGACAAGAGGAAGCTCCATTGTTCGTGAGGCGCTTAATTATCCTACATACAGCGGCATCAAACAGCTGATACGTTCAGTAATGGTGCTTGATTTCTCAATCGAAGCGATAGGAGCATTCCTGTCGTTTTTCGTGTTTGTCGGGGATTATCCCGTGAAAACGGCAATCTGGTATTCCGTGTTTCACTCGGTGGCGGCGTTCAACAACGGCGGCTTTGATGTACTCGGACGCGGAGATTCGGTCGGAGTATATACGCATGACGTGTGGTTTAATGTCGTGACGTCCGCGCTCATTATTCTCGGAGGACTCGGCTTTCTCGTAATACGCGAGCTTCTCGGTATGCTGTCGGCGAAAATACACGGCAGAGCGGTCGGAAAGCTCTCTCTTCACGCGAAAACAGTGCTCATGATGACGGGAATACTTATTCTCGGCGGAACGGTGCTGATTAAGCTGACGGAGGGAGACGGTATTTCCGTAATGGGTGCGTTTTTCGCAAGCGTAACCGCTCGTACCGCGGGCTTTGCGACATATCCCCTCGGCGGCTTTTCACAGGCGGGCATACTCGTGATGTGCGTGCTTATGATTATAGGAGCATCCCCCGGCTCTACGGGCGGCGGTATTAAGACTACCACAGCGCTCGTGTTTGTGAGACGCCTTGTGTCGGTAATTACAGGACGTGAGGCACGTATATTCAAGCGCAAAATCAAAGACGAGGCTATGGATAAGGCGTTTATTATCGTCTCGCTTTCGCTCATATGGATATTACTTCAGACAACGCTCATTTCAATGCTCGAGCCGAATCTTACACTCGGCAGCATTTTGTTCGAGGAGGTATCGGCATTCAGCACCACAGGTTTGACAACGGGTATTACGTCCGCGCTGTCAACCCCGTCAAAGCTCATACTGATTCTGAGTATGTATGTCGGACGACTCGGTCCGCTGACAATAGCGACACTGTGGAGCAGAAAAAAACCGAGCCCCGTATCCCGTCCCGAGGGAGATATTCCCATCGGGTGATAACCCGATAACGGGTAATAACCCGATAACGGGTTAATCGATTGACATTAAAGCGTAATTTTGCCATCGGAGGTACACATTGAAGAATCAAAAAAAGAACAGCGGAGAGCTGTATGCCATTGTTGGACTCGGCCGTTTCGGAATGGCTCTTGCGCGTGAGCTTTCAGCTAAGGGAAAGAATCTTCTTGTCGTGGATTATGACAGAGAGAAAATAAACGATGCGCTCGAGTTTACCGACAACGCGTTTGTCGTAAGCTCCCTGTCCGCCGACAGCCTTGAAGAAACGGGCATGGCAGATGCCGATGTCGCAGTCGTGTGCATCGGCGAAAAGATAGACGTAAGCATTCTCGCGACGCTCAATATATTAAAGCTCGGAGTAAAAAGAGTAATAGCGAAGGCGACAAGCGAAGAACAGGGAGAGGTGCTGAAGCTTCTCGGCGCCGAGGTTGTATATCCCGAGCACGATATGGCTCTGAGACTTGCCGCAAAGCTGGTGTCCCCGCATATACTCGAATACATAAGCCTGAGCGATTCCGTGGATATCATGGAAATACGCATGACGGGAGTAATAGACGGAGTAACGATTATCGATTCGGGAATCCGCGCGAAATTCGGACTGAATATCATTGCGCTGAGACACGGAGACGAAATGACGACCGACATACGCCCTACAACCAAGCTTATCGCGGGAGACACAATCACGGTAATAGGAAACAAGGACAATATAGCAAAGCTCGAAAAATATCTCGGTACATGAGTGGGCATAATTTTCAGCCGAGCAGTTGAGATAACCATCCCACTCTCGAGAATTTCCGTGACCGGAAATTCTCCGTTCTTTAGGCTT
>CAZWLL010000075.1:0-7090 GCA_964634795.1 uncultured Ruminococcus sp.
ATGTTTTATGACATGACATTCTGGCCCGGTATATGCCGCTGCCCATATTGTATGGAACAATATCGTAAGGCAGGATTATCCGAGATTCCGAAGCGTGATTTTTCAAACCCGGACTGGATGAAGCTCATGCGTATACGCATCGAATCGATAGGTGATTTCGCCAAGTTTGTTACCGATGCGACCCACAGGTTTATGCCCGGCGTTTCGGTTGAACACAATTATGCTCATGGTGTAGCTGCCGATTCAATCGAAATCGGTTCATCTGAGCTTGTTAATGATCAGTGTGATTACACAGGCGGAGACTTGTACGGTGATTTGTATAATCACTCATTCACGGCGAAATATTATCTCGATGTCTCGAAGAATCAACCTTTTGAATACATGACCTGCCGCTGCGACCCTTCACTGTCCGCACATACCGTATCGAAAACCACAGAGAGACTCGCAACAGAGGTTATGCTTACCGCATCACATCACGGTGCTTCATTTATCATTGACGCAATAGATCCGATAGGCACCCTCGATAAAAGAGTATATGATCGAATAGGCAAAGTTTTTGAGTACCAAATTCCGTATGAAAAATATTTTACAGGTGAATTGCGTACCGATGTCGGTGTATGGTACTCGGTAACGGGACGCTATAATCCTCACGGTCAAAATTTCACATCCAAAACCTGTTCCGTCGGTGCTGTACGCGCATTAATCAAAAACCATATTCCCGTCGGTGTAATATCAAATTCAACTATCTCAAATTCATTAAAACATAAAATGATAATTGCCGGAGGAATCGCCGGTATGTCTGACTCAAACAGACATGATATCGCGGAGTATGTGAATAACGGCGGTATTCTCTACATTTCAGGCGCAAATGATCCTGAACTTCTGAAAATTCTTTTAAATGCCGAGATCGAAGGATACACGGATGAAGGCTTCGTATATCTCGCACCTACGGAAAACGGAAATGCACTTTTCGGTGAATTTACTAGCGATTACCCTATTCCGACAGAGCTTTCCTTACCGAAATTAAAATTTATAGATGACGAGTTTACAACACTTGCCGTCATGAAGCTTCCGTATACTAAAGCTTATGAACGCCGTTTCGCCTCAATACATTCCAATCCTCCCGGAATACTCACAGATATACCTGCACTCATAGTTAAAAAGTACGGTAAAGGACAGGTTGTTTGGTCAGCTGCACCTATCGAAAATGACAGCCGTCTCTCCCATAATAAGCTTTTCTGCAATATTATCTTATCGATGATTACACCGTCTATCAGCAGTACCGCGCCCCGTCAGGTAGAGTTGACGTCGTTCGACACGAATGAAGGAATACAAATATGCGCTGTCGATTTACTTTGCACCGACGAGCTTCTACCGATACGTAAATTTACAATTAATGTAAAATGTCAAAAACCTGTACGCGTTATTAAAGTCGACGGTTACAACGAAACGGAAACACCGTTCTCTTACTTCGACGGTTATCTTTCATTTGACGTTGATAATCTTATAATGTTCGGAATGTATCGCATAATCACTCAATAACAAACTCTCTATATTAATTAAAAAAGCTCGGTATAAACCGAGCTTTTTTCACTAACTTCAATTCTATTATTATAAATCAACCTTCGGTAAAGCGCTGAAGGATTTTTCGAGCTCTTCATCTGACGGGATATAGTCTGTCATCTTTCCGTCGTGGAATTTTTCATAAGCAAGCATATCGAAATATCCTGTACCAGTCAAGCCGAACACTATTGTTTTACTTTCGCCTGTTTCTCTGCACTTTATAGCCTCATCTATGGCAACACGAATGGCGTGGCTGCTTTCGGGAGCAGGCAAAATACCTTCTATGCGTGCAAAATATTCAGCAGCTTCGAAAACTGATGTCTGCGGTACCGATACTGCCTCCATCAGTCCATCATGATAAAGCTGTGAAAGTGTAGGACTCATACCGTGATAGCGAAGTCCTCCTGCGTGATTCGGTGCGGGAATAAAACCGCTGCCGAGTGTATACATTTTCGCGAGCGGGCAAACCATACCCGTGTCACAGTAGTCATACGCGAAACGACCGCGAGTTAAGCTCGGGCACGATGCAGGTTCAACGGCTATTATACGATAATCCGCTTTACCTTTAATTTTTTCACCCATAAAAGGTGCTATCAGTCCGCCGAGGTTGGAGCCTCCGCCTGCACAGCCGATAATGATATCGGGCTTAACATCGTATTTATCCAGCGCTGTTTTAGTTTCAAGGCCTATAACGGACTGATGCAGCATTACCTGATTAAGCACACTGCCGAGCACATAACGGTAACCTTCATGTGTAGTTGCGGTTTCTACCGCTTCGGATATTGCGCAGCCGAGACTTCCCGTTGTACCGGGATGTGCTTCAAGGATTTTTCTGCCGACAGCGGTTTCCGTTGAAGGAGAGGGTGTAACGGATGCTCCATATGTGCGCATAACCTCACGGCGGAAAGGTTTTTGCTCATATGATACCTTTACCATATAAACCTTGCAGTCAAGTCCGAAATACGAGCAAGCCATAGAAAGCGCAGTGCCCCACTGTCCCGCTCCAGTCTCGGTTGTTACTCCTTTAAGGCCTTGCTTTTTAGCATAGTAAGCCTGAGCAATAGCGGAATTAAGCTTATGGCTTCCGCTTGTGTTGTTGCCTTCGAATTTATAATAAATTTTTGCGGGAGTGCCGAGCTTTTTTTCAAGACAATAAGCACGTACCAGCGGTGACGGACGATACATTTTGTAAAAATCACGAATTTCTTCGGGAATCGGATAGAACGCATTTGTGTCATCAAGTTCCTGCTCGATAAGCTCGTCGCAAAATACGGGTGCGAGGTCTTTTGCGGTCATAGGCTCATGTGTTGCGGGGTTGAGAAGCGGTGCAGGCTTATTTATCATGTCGGCACGCAGATTGTACCATGCTTTAGGCATCTCATCTTCATTCAGGTAAATTTTGTAAGGGATTTTTTCGTTTGACATCTTTGTGTCTCCTTTCGTTTTGCGGGACAAAACAAAAACTCCTGCCCCGCACAATAAAATTAACTGTGCTGGGACAGGAGATAAAATCCTGCGGTACCACCCGGCTTGATGCTTTTAAGCATCCACTCAGCGCGCACGGACATGCGCCGACCTTTTTTCACGGAGGATCATACTCCGACGCCCATACTCCGATACATACCGTTTCTGTTTGCCCTCAAAACCCATTCAACTCCGCCGTTCATACCGCAATCACACCGCCTGCGGCTCTCTGTGAAGAACTTACACGAAATCTACTCACGTTTTTTCATCGGTTTACTGTATTTTATCATGGAATTTTCCTTCTGTCAAGCTTATTTTTAGGTTTTCGGCAACAATTGTATACCTGCACAATCTGTGCTGCAGTGTGAAAAGCTTATGCAGTTTTTTAACAATCAAAAATATCACAGTAAAGTATATGCAGCTTTAAATACAAATCTAAGCATATATTAGAGAGCATAGGACAGCGCAGAATCCGAATTATCAAAAAGCAACAGCAATCCGCGAATATTACGAATGATTTCAATCAAATTGACTGTTTTTATAAAATAATTTGTAAATTCATCTTGACTCAATATGTTTTATATATTATAATGATTTAAAAATAACTATATTTTATTCAAGAAAGGGTTCTGTTTATGCGCAAAATAACGACAATTATCATTTTATTATCCATGTTGTTCGCCTCATGCGCGAACTCATCCCCGAAAGAAACAACAGCGGAAACAACACTTCAGCAGGAAACTCCTGCGTCTGAGGAAACGGCTGAGACAGAAAGCGAGAT
This sequence comes from uncultured Ruminococcus sp., assembly GCA_964634795.1. Classification (GTDB taxonomy): domain Bacteria; phylum Bacillota; class Clostridia; order Oscillospirales; family CAG-272; genus UMGS1696. The sequence continues at coordinate 3,809 of CAZWLL010000075.1, forward strand.
TGTAAATCTCTCCGATGTACCCGATGATCTTGATTTTAAAGGTGCTGATTTTGTTGTTGCCGCACGTACCACCTGCTCCTCCGTTAATGCCGAAGAATTGACAGGAGAAGGTGTAAACGATTCCGTATATGAGCGAAATCGTTTGGCGGAAGAATATTTGAATATAAGAATTGTTGATAGAGATGCTATTAATCAGCTTAATACATCAATAACCGCGGGTGAAAAATTGTATTCCGCGGCAATAACGCATATTACATGGATGACAGATTTTGCACGGCAGGGAAAATTTTACAATACAGATTATGTCGAATATCTTGATTTGACAAAACCATATTGGTCTCAAGGGGTCACCAAAAGCTTGTCCGTAGCAAACAAGCCGTATCTTTTCTCAGGCGATATAAGTATTACCGACAACACTAACATCTGGTGCGTTTATTTCAACAAAAGCCTGAATACGCAGTTAGGCAAGGAAAGTCCTTACGAGGCACTTGCGGAAGGAAGATGGACACTCGATTATTTTTCGGCTGCGCTTGAAGACGCGGCGCTCGATTTGGACGGTGACGGTGTCTGGGAATGGGACGAAGACCGTTTTGCGCTTATAAATCCACAGGAAACGCTGTGCGGATTCTACAACTCATGCGGACAGACAGCAGTAACGATGGATAAAGACGGCATTATGTCTTTCCACCTTGACAGTGATGAATCTCTTGATATCATGGATCGGATCGCACGATTTGCGTCAAGCGGTTATCAAACTGCATTTCTCGAACACGATCAAGTTAAAACAAACGATCAATGGACAGACCTTCGCGGTGTATTTGTTGAAGGACGAGGACTGTATTACACTCACACCGTCAACATAACAAGTTATCTGAGAGATATGGAAGACGAATACGGTATACTGCCCATACCGAAGGCCGACGAAATACAATCGGATTATATTTCGTCTACACAGGAATGGGGTCAATGCGTATATGGTATACCGATAGGCTGTCCCGATACCACAATGGCAGGTGCCGCGCTCGAGTATTTGTGCTCCTTATCAACAGACACAATTCGTGCCGCCTACTATGATATCGCGCTCACTCGAAAATATACTCGTGATAACGAGTCGGTTGCGGTACTTGACATTCTTTTCAATAATCTTGTGATTGACCCTGCGTTTGGATTTAATTTCTCCTCGTGTCAGTCCTCGGTAAGTTCGGCTTTAGCTAAGGGCAACAAAATTGCGTCAACTGTTGCATCTCTTGCCAAAAGAGTAAAAAAAGATATGGAAAGAACTCAGACAATTTTTGCCGAGTTGGAATAATCTTATGTCGTAAATCGATAGGGAGTGCAAACTATTTTTAAAGCTTGCACTCCCTCGATTTATATTATGACGGGTGTTATCTAATGAGAATCGTAATACCCTTTCTCCGATTGCAAAATTGTCGCAGAGCATTAATTACATGATCACTCATTTTCATACCCGATGGGACATAGCTGTACAGTACTTCACACACGCCAAAACGCGGCGAATATGCTCAACAAAGCATTGGCAAAAAAATCAAACGGTGATGTGATTGTGTACTATTTAGACAAAGAAAAAGCCAGTCAGCTGTTAAACGCTATCGGGGTCCAATTCCCCGGAGGGTTCAACACACCTAACGGCTCTGTGCGTAGTATAACAGATTCAAAGTCAAATGTCAAGAGCAAATTCCAAAGTGTAACACAAACGCAACAATTCAAACGTTGGTTTGGTAAATGGGATACACACCCCGAAGATGCAAGCATGGTAATAAACGAAGACGGCACGCCGAAGATAGTATATCATGGAACTGACGCTGACTTTACTGTGTTCGAGCGCGGAGACATCGGCTATCACGTCGGTACTGAAGCGCAGGCGGAAGACAGAATCAGCGACACTGAAAACGGTCACGTGATGAAGCTATACGCCGACGTCAAGAATCCTCTGCATGCCGCATTTGATTTCGGAGACTGGCATAGCAAGAATGTCGCGGGAATGCTCATAGAAACCGAGCAGTTTGAAGATTTCGACAACAGAGCCGAAATCGAGGACAGACTGTCGGAAATAATGAACATGAAGTCCGAAAGCGAAGCGGACACCGCACTGACAAAATACCTGAAAAAACTCGGTTATGATGGAATCATTTACGAAAACCAATTCGAAGATGACGGAGAATCATATATCGTATTCGACAGTAACCAGTTGAAATCCGCGACAGACAACATCGGCACGTTCGACAAGGACAACGGAGACATACGATACTCAAAACAGCTTGATATCGACGGAAAAGAATTCGTCAAAGTAGACGATACGACCATAGATGAAAATAACCCCAAAGACATCGTGAAAGCATTAAAGCAAATCGCGGAATCTAAAGGATTCTATAATATGGAAATCAACGGGCAGAAAATTGGTCTGTCAAACAAAAGAGGCATAAATGAATGGGTATTTTCACAGAGTGCAGCTTCACTTTATAAAAACAACCGTCAAGCGTTCGATGATAAAATGCAATCATTCCAAAATGCAGACGAGTTGCTCGAAACTGCGAAGTCGTATATCAACGAAGAAGCAATTCATAAGAAAAAGTTTGATAATTTTGCACGTGGAGATATTAGATTCAAAGTCAGAGAAAATGGTTATGTCGCTGATATTCTTGTCGGAATCAAGCAAAATCAAAGTGCGGAACTATATGATATCGTTAACATCACACCGATAAAAATAACAGAAGTTCAACATGACTCTGTTGTAGCAAAAGCTACTCAAATCAGGGATGAATCCTCTGTTGATTCAAGTGTACCACAAACAAATACAGATGTCAATACCGACCTCGAAAATTCTTCTAATCCTTCTTCGACAGACATCCGTTACAGCAAAGAACTTATGACAGCCGAAGAAAAGCAAAAGCTCCGTGAAGCCGAAAGAGCGGCATATCTTGAACGTCAACTTGTCACAACGAGTCCATTTGGCGGTAAGGCAAAAGCAATTTCTCCGACAGCCAAATCGGCAATCGCAAAGAAACTTGCTTCGGGAATGCCCGGTTTTTCAACGTCGCAGGTGCGCGAACAGTTAACCAATCAATAGAGATATTTCCAACTACATTCTGCATCTTTCCTCCTTTCGAGAACGAAAAAAAGGCAAAAGACAATATCAAATCATCACTTTGCCATATGGGATTTCTTTTTCTGACAATAAAAAAGCACCTCAAACTAATGAGATGCTCTTTAACTCCCCCAACTGGACTTGAACCAGTGACACCCTGATTAACAGTCAGGTGC
>CAZWLL010000076.1:0-2628 GCA_964634795.1 uncultured Ruminococcus sp.
TTATAACTTGTATTTTTATACTTTATCAACTGCGGAAAAATTCAGGTATTCCCAAAACGGCGGTTAGCCAAAATCGAGAAGACCCTTACACCTTCTCTACACGGGCGCGAAAGCCGTTAGTAACACGGTGGTTTGAAAGTTAATCGGGAAAGAGCCTGGATTCACAAGGAGGCGGCTCCGGAGCCTCCTTGTGCGCCCTCCGCGCAGGAGTCCCCCGCGGATAGCGGCGCCTTCACCCGCAGGTGATTTATGAAACCGAAAAGAGCGCAGCTCTTTTCTTCTATTCTTTTACTTTGAAGTGAAGTAAAATCTTTTTCCTCTGCAGGAGAATAAAAGAGGTATGAAAATGCAAAGCATTTTCTCAAATAAAAAGCCGCCACGCGGCGGCTTTTTATTTGATTCCCGCGGCAGCCTTCATAAAGCTGTCGCCGATAAGATAAGAATACTCGGTAGGGTTTAACTCGGGATGCCACTGCACAGCCTTGTAGTAGCGCAGTCCGCTGTGCTCCGCAGCCTCGATAACTCCGTCACATGATACTGCGGCAGACTTGAACCCGTCTCCGAGCTCCTTTATCGCCTGGTGATGATAGCTGTTCGCGATAATCTCACCCTTGCCGCACGCGTCCGCCGCAAAGCCCGATATCTCAACCGCGTGAGTCGGCTCCCCGCGGTCGTTGTTCATCGTGTGGCTCGCGCCGCCGAGCAGCTGCGTGCTTATGTCCTGCCAGAGCGTTCCTCCGAGAGCTACATTCATAATCTGTATTCCTCGGCAGATTCCGAGCACAGGCTTGTCGAGCTTTATCAGCTCGTGAAGAAGCGCGATTTCGAATTCGTCACGCTCCCCATCCACACCGCCGCAGCAGTCGAGCTTTTTTTCTCCGTAAAACGCGGGGTTGACATCTCCGCCGCCTGTGAAAAGATATCCGTCGAATTCACGGGCATATTCTCGAATCAGATTGAGCCTGTCGGTAATCGGCAATATAACGGGCATTGCCGATTGACCGAATCTCGCGGCTGTGTCGATAATATAGTTCGTGTACCTCGGGTGCAGTACATACTTGCCCGAGTCAATTGAACATGTGAGTGCTATTTTAACCATGTCGTCCTCCCATGAGAGTTTACTTTACTGTATTATACACCACGGGAAAACGTTTTGCAACGAGTAATCGTTGCCGATTAAATCGTTGCCGATTAAATCGTTGCCGATTAATCGTCATCGTCCTCGTCATATGACGGAGCCTTGCCGTGTACCGTGACCTTGCTTGCGTCAATATCTCCGCTGACGTCTCCCGTAACCTTGACACTGCCTCCCGCGTCAATGTCGCCGTCGCAGTCACCGTCAACCGTTACGTCACCGCCCGCGTCAATGTCGCCGTCGCAGTCGCCGTCAACCGTTACGTCTTCTCCCGCGTCAATGTCACCGTCGCAGTCACCGCCTACCTTGACGTCTCCGCTTGTATCGATGTCTCCTCCGCAGTCGCCCTCAACCGTTACGTCACCTCCCGCTTCAATGTCACCGCTGCAGTCGCCGTGTACTGTTACGTTCTGGCAGTCTGTTATATCGCCGTAGATGTTGCCGTTAACTATGACGTTTACGCAGTCGGCTATGTCGTCATGTACATCGCCGTCGAAGGTTATGGCGTCGGATGAATCGTTAAGGCTGCCTGACTTTACGTCATCTTTGTCGTCGTCATCGTCGTCGGCGAACGCGTTTCCGATTGCGCCTATCGCTTTTTTGACGGTATTCGCAATGCCGTGCTCGCCGCTGTTTTTCTTGTCTGAAGAGTTTATGCCGAGAACGCCTTTAGCCTCTCCGCCGACGTGTCCGCAGTTTACGCTGAAGCCTGCGTTTACGTTTCCGGCGACATCTCCGCACTTTGTCTCAAAGCCGGACTTTACGTCTCCGCCGACGCATCCGCCGATGCTCATACCGAAGCCGCTCTGCGCATTTCCGAGCACGTTTCCTTCAACGGTTACGCCGAGTGAGGATTTCAGTGAGTATATGTCGTTTTTGATTACGATTTTAATGAATCTATCGGGGTCGTTCTTGAAGGAAGTAATTTCCTGACCGTTTTTTCTGACGACTATTTCGTATTCGTCCTTCGTCAAATCAATGGTGCGGTTGCCTTTGCCGCTGTGAATTTCTATGTTGTCGTTTTTTCCACCGTCGCCGTCGGTATTGCCATCACTATCGGTATCGGTGCGCTCGGTATACTCCGCCGTGAATTCGGGCTCGGGCTTTGAATCATCGAAAGATGATTCGTCATCCGATACCGTGTTTTCAGTGTTGTTTTTGTTTTTCAGCTCTTCCATGCCCATGATAGCCGATACGGATTCGCCGAACAGCTCTGCCAGAGCGGGTATGGTAAGTATATCGGGAAGAGTTTCGTTTCTCTCCCATTGGGATACCGCCTGGTGACTTACGCCGATGAGGTCTGCCAGCTCCGCCTGCGTGAGCCCCTTAGCTTTTCTCAGCTCCGCGATTCTCTGTCCTATAATAGTTCTGTCTGTCATAACGTGTATCTCCTTTTCAAAATGTATACGATGTATATAATACGGTTTATGCGTTTTTTTAAAACAAGGAAACGGTTTTTAAAAAGATTGTATGCTGAGGCTTTAGCTGAGGCT
>CAZWLL010000076.1:2728-4079 GCA_964634795.1 uncultured Ruminococcus sp.
CTGAGGCTTTAGCTGAGGCTAAAGCCTCGCTGTTCCCGTTATCAGCATAGCACAAATCCGCGGGTAAAGCAATAAAGCCGTAATTGAATTCACAAAATCTTTGAAATTCAAGCGCGGCTTGAAAAATATCGGACAAAATTTGCTTTTTTGATGCGTTTGCGAAGGATGCAAAGAACACTTCGAAAGATGCCTCCTGCATCTTTCGGAGACCGCAATATAAAAAACGGCGAATAAAAATGCACTTATGCATGAATAAGTGCATGCAAGCGATACTTGCGCAGCGGGAGACGGAGCCTTTTCCGCCTCTTTGAGCACACCTGATAGTGGGTGTTAAATGCGTATTATCCTCAGATAATGCGCATTTTGCGGTACCATAAATAAAGTGTACACTTTATTTATAAATCGCCTTGATTAGTATTTTTTTTTGTGTTATAATCTATAAAAAATTAATTTGCACGCTTTTTGTTCACAGGAGGACATGATAAATGAGTACAATTAACGTTTTTTCCTATAACCTCAGACTGGATACACCCGTTGACGGAATCAACTCTTTCTCAACGAGAAAGGATTACGTACTTCGTACATTCCCGAAATATAACGCGGATATTATAGGCTTTCAGGAAATCCTTCCGCATATGAGACAATGGCTCATGGACAATTTAACGGACTATGAAATCTGCGGTGTCGGCAGAGGAAAGCACTTCGACAATGAAAGCAACGTTGTCGCATACAAGCGCGACAAGTTCGATCTTATTCAGCTCGAGACCTTCTGGCTGTCCGATACACCCCATCAGCCCGGCTCACGCTTCTCCACAGACCAGAGCGACTGCCCGAGAATCTGCACATGCGTTACACTGCTTCACCGTGAGACAGGCCGTGTAATCCGTCACTACAATACTCACCTCGATCACGTGGGTCAGTTCGCGCAGGCACAGGGAATCTCTCTTGTGCTCGGCAGAATAGCGTCCGATTACGATGTAATGCAGACACCTGTTATACTGACGGGCGACTTCAACGTAACTCCCGACAGTGTTGTCGTTAAATCCGTTCTTGATTTTAACGGCTGCGGAGACAAGCTGATAGACACAACAGCCGATATTAAGGGCACATATCACGGCTACAACCCGTCCGAGATTCTGTCGAAGATTGACTATGTTTTCACAAACCTTCCTTATGTTAAGTCATCCGCCGTTGCCGCGGAAGACTGTGAAAACGGTGTTTACCTCTCCGACCACTATCCGGTAGGCGTTACGCTGGAAATCTGAGTGGGGGTATACTTCAGCTTAGTAGGAGAGTTAACCACCCCACTCCCGAGAATTTCCTTCGGAAATTCTCCGTTCTTTAGGCTTAT
>CAZWLL010000076.1:4179-6817 GCA_964634795.1 uncultured Ruminococcus sp.
CCCACTCCCGAGAATTTCCTTCGGAAATTCTCCGTTCTTTAGGCTTATAATTGAGAGGGGATAATCTTAAGCTTAATAGGAGAGTTAACCACCCCACTCTTGAACTTGCACTTTTTCAAACATCAGAGATGTGAAACTCTAAAGAGTTTCGAAAATTGCCTGCGGCAAACGCGCAAGTTCCGTTCTTTAGGCTTATGATTGAGTGGGGATAATCTTAAGCTTAGTAGGAGAGTTAACCACCCCACTCCCGAGAATTTCCTTCGGAAATTCTCCGTTCTTTAGGCTTAATGTTTGAAAAAATAAATTAAAGAGGCGCTGAAATCAACCTTAAATCAGCGTTTCTTAAAAAATACCGAGGAGGAAAAGCTCATGGAAAAGAAAATTATCGTGACACCGATAAGAGCGCTTCGTGACCCCTGCGTGCTTATGGAAAACGGAGTTTACTACGTTTACGGAACAGGCTGGGTGTACTATAAGAATGCGACGGGCAAGCTCGACGGAGAGTGGGAAGGTCCGTTTGATGCCTGCGTTGTCCCCGAGGACTGCGAGGCACAGCAGTGGGCGCCCGAGGTTCACAAGTACAACGGAAGCTACTACATGTTTACAACGTTCCGCTCGGCGAAGAGCGGACACCGCGGATGCATTGTAATGAAATCCGATGTACCCGAGGGCCCGTTCAAGATGATATCCGACGGCTTTATTACACCGTCCGACTGGGACAGCATTGACGCTACGTTCTATGTTGACGAAAAAGGACAGCCGTGGACTGTATTCGTTCATGAATGGACGTCTACCGATGACAAAATCGGACGCTTTGCGGCGGCTAAGCTGTCGGAGGATTTGACGAAAATCATATCCGAGCCTGTAGAGCTGTTCCGTGCGGACGCTCCCACGTGGGCGGCAAGCGGCGTTACCGACGGCTGCTGGATGTACAAAACGAAGGGCGGACAGCTTCTTATGCTGTGGTCGAACTTCGACAAGAACGGATACTGCGTTGCGATAGCGAGAAGCGAAAGCGGCAATGTGTACGGCCCTTGGGTACAGGATCCCGATTTGCTTTACGGAAAGGTAATGAAGGACAAGGTAAACGAATACGACGGCGGACATTCGATGCTGTTTAAGACCCCGTCGGGACAGATGTATCTCTCACTGCACTCGCCGAACAACGGTGCGTGCGGACGCGCCGAGACTCCCGTGTTTATTCCCGTAAAGGAAGAGAACGAGACGATAGTGTGGGATGAAGACTGACAACCCGCGAGCGGATAATCCGCTTGCAGATTGCCGCAAGAAAAGTGCGAAGCACTTTTCTGCCTATCAAATTCACCGCAGGTGAATTTGAAATAAAAAATAATAATATTACGAAAGGAGCTGCCCGCGCCGTTGTATTAACACCCGGTACGGGGAATTAATATGAAGTGTCCCAGATGTCTCTCGGGAGAGAGCAAGGTTATTGACTCCCGACCTGTTGAGGAAAACAACAGCATAAGAAGACGGCGCGAGTGTGAATCCTGCCATTTCAGATTCACTACCTATGAGATAATCGATACCCTGACCCCGATAGTCGTCAAAAAAGACGGATCGCATGAGCTTTTTGACAAAAATAAAGTCCTTGCGGGCTTGCTTAAGGCTTGCCAAAAGCGCCCGATTGATGCCATGCCCATTGCCGACGAAATCGAGGCCGAAATTAAAAGCTCGATGAAAACCGAAATATCGTCGAAAAAAATCGGTGAGATGGTAATGGAGAAGCTGAAAAAGCTCGACGCGGTAGCGTACGTGCGTTTCGCCTCTGTGCACAGAGAGTTTAAGGATATCGATACCTTCGCAAGGGAAATCTCAAACCTTCGCGAGGAGCGAGAGGAAGAGGAAAAATCCGAAAACTAATCGAAAAAAGAAAAATCTCCGCGGAGCTTTCTCCGCGGAGATTTTTTTACTTGGGTAAAGCAGTCTTAACTGCCGCAGAAATCGTTTAAACGAGCAATAAATCACTCGGATGAAAGATTAATCACTTGAAGTTATTTCTCCTGTATTTCTTTTCCGCTGATGTGCTCTATATCGATTTCGTAAATCTGCGTATTTTTACCGCCTGACGCGACTCCGCTGTCTGCAAGGCTCTCATCGGGATAATACTTCATTGCTATCATTTTAAGGTATGACATTGATTCGGCGCTGTACTCGAGCATGCGGCATCGTCCGAATACAACGGCGCTTTGCACGTACGGCGCCCATGCTTCCTTCTTTATATTTATGTTGCCGTAAACCGTAAAGCATACCTTGTCGCACGCGCGAATTGCGTCGGCCTTGTGGCCTTCGGCTGAGCCGTGAAAATAGATTTTCTGCCGTTGTTCGTCGTAATAGTAGTTCAGCGGAACGGCGTAAGGGTAGCCGTCATCACCGTTTACAGCTAAAACTCCTCTGCGCTCGTTCTTCAGCAGCTGCTTTGCCGCGTCAATACTTATTTCTCTGTCTTTTCTTCTGATTTTTCTGAACATGGTAACACTTCCTGACTTTTAAGTGAAAATAAACCTCACGGATGTGAAGTAAGCATTTCCTATGGCAATTATACTTCATATCGCCGAATAAAGCAAGAAAAACCGCCTTTTAAGGCGGTTTTTCCGTATATTCGTGGGGACTAAAAAAT
>CAZWLL010000077.1:0-6309 GCA_964634795.1 uncultured Ruminococcus sp.
TAGTCCCCACGAATATACGGAAAAACCGCCTTAAAAGGCGGTTTTTCTTCCGGTCAGCCGATTACCATATGCTATATCATTCCTCGCTCGGAACATATCCTTCCGGGTATTCGAAATTTATCATCTTTTTAAAGAAGTCCAAATGGTACTCATATTGTCTCTCCGCTTTCTTTTTTCCTGTGATTGCAGACATAGTTGATAATCTTCTCAGCGCTATAACAGCATCATCGGGGAATATCTTTGCCGCATCATAGAATTTGCATAGCTTTGTCTCGGAAAAGCGAATGCCGTAATCGTCAATAGCTCCCTCGGGTATTTCGTCGAATATCTCCGACAACGGAAGGAAGCCGCCTTCAGATGCTACTGCCTGATACTGGTCCTCCGATAAAATACATATAACCGATTCTCCGCCGAATATCTCATATGTAAATCGCTCGTATGTCTGTTTATTCGAAAGCTTATCAACTACCGCCGTTTCGCCTTCCTCAGCCATGCTCTCAACATATTCACTCATTTGATCATCGCTCATGAAAATCATATCGTTAAGCTGAACGTATTTCTTTCCGTCACCGTTATAATCCGTCATCATGCCCTGCAAAACCTCGCAGAAGGCTTTGTTCTGGTTCGCGGTAATATATTCGGGTCCTGCGTACATTATGCTTACATCGGGATTTTGACGAGTAAAAAACTGCCACGAAGCTACCGCGATAATAAAAGCAAACGCGCTTATCATTATTATTCTGAATCTGTAATGATACCAGAAATTCTCAAGCTTATTAATTTTCAGCGGTTCCTCTTCTTTTATCTCGTTTGTCCCGCCCATTGCACGAAGTCTTTTCGCCTCATTCGATTCGTTTTCGTTGTTTTCGTTTTCATTATTTATATTTTTATCATCCATAGTATTCGCATGCTCTTTCCGTGTTATATATTTTTACGGTTAAAATAACACTAATCACATTTTAATTATAACAAATCACAATAAACAATACAAGATAATTGTGTTACCATTTTTCTTTTTGAGCATTTTTAAAATTGACTTTATTTCAATTATATAGTATAATGTTTCCAGTTAAAGTTGTTTTAAGTGTGGTGCATATATTATAGAAAAATACACTATAGGTATCGACTTCGGTACTCTCTCGGGGCGTGCGGTGCTTCTGCGTGTATCCGACGGATACGAAATAGCAAGTGCGGTGTATGAATATCCTCACGGTGTTATGGACAGCGTCCTTGTCACACCGAATGATGAGCACATTATGCTCGGTGACAATTGGGCTATAGAATCTCCCGAGGATTACCTTGATGTTCTCTCATCTGTCATACGTGAGGTCATGGAAAACGGGGGCATATCACCGAACGATGTTATAGGACTAGGTATCGATTTTACAATATGTACGTTGATGCCCGTCTATAAGGATAAAACTCCGCTTTGCTTCGACCCGCGTTTCGCATCAAATCCGTATGCATACGCAAGATTGTGGAAGGATCACTCCTCATCCGCATACGCAAAACGTCTGACAGACATAGCGCGCGAACGCGGAGAATCGTGGCTTTCCCTGTACGGAGGAGAAATCCAGAGTGAATGGATGTTTCCGAAAATCTGGCAGACACTCGAGGAATCACCCGATGTTTACGAAGCCGCCGATTACTTCATTGAAGCAGGTGACTGGATTACATGGATGCTGACGGGAACGCAAACACGCTCCTCGGCAGTTGCGGGATTCAAATCAATATTTATCGACGGCAAATACCCCGATAAGAATTTTATGCGTGCGCTCGACCCGAGAATGGAAAACGTAGCAGAGCAAAAGCTCGGCTACGGCAACAGCAATATAAAAATGCTTCCGATCGGTTCATGTGCAGGCTATATCACCGAAAGCGCAGCTAAGCTCACGGGACTCACTACGAAATGCGCAGTAAGTATTAACAGTGCGGACGCACATGCGGCTGTTCCCGCCGCAAAAATCTGCTCTCCGGGTAAAATGCTTATGATACTCGGCACATCGACATGCACAATGCTGCTGAGTGATAATATTCACGATGTTCCGGGCATTTGCGGAATTGTAAAAGACGGATTCATGCCTGGTATGTACGCTTATGAAGCAGGTCAGTCATGCGTCGGCGATCACTTTGCATGGTTTGCCGACAATCTCGCACCCGCCGAATACAAAAGAGAAGCAGAAGAGCGCGGAATATCGGTACTTAAGCTGCTCGTCGAAAAAATGTCGCACCTCTCTCCCGGTGAGAGCGGCCTGCTTGCACTTGATTGGTGGAACGGAAACCGGAGCATACTCGTTGACTCTGATTTATCCGGACTGTTTATCGGCATGAGCCTCTCCACAAAACCGGAAGAAATGTTTCGCGCGCTTATCGAGGCTACAGCGTTCGGATGCAAAACCGTCATAGAAAATTACAATGCTCACAATGTTCCCGTTACCGAACTTGTTGCGTCGGGCGGAATTGCGGTAAAAGATCCCGTTACAATGCAAATATACGCCGATGTACTTGGGTATGAGATAAGCATAGCAGGCTCTGCCCACGGTCCCGCAACAGGTTCCGCGATACTTGCGGCATATGCGGCCGGTGAATACGATTCACTCGCCGATGCATCGAACAGCATGGGCTCGGTATCGGACATAGTTTACAAACCGATTCCGCATAACACTTCGGTTTACAACGAGCTTTATCGGGAATATATGGTTCTTCACGAATATTTCGGCAAGGACAATAATGTAATGAAAATTCTTCGTTCGATTCGCTCACGTGAAACAATATACAATAATTTACGATAATAATATTCTGAAAAGGATTCAAAAATGTATAAGGATAAAAAGGTTATATTTTCAGGTGTTCAGCCGTCAGGTGTTCTTACAATAGGAAACTATCTCGGCGCAATCAAAAACTTCTCCGAGTTTTCCGACACATATCACTGCTACTACTGTGTAGTAGACGAACACGCAATCACAGTACGCCAGGTTCCCGCGGATTTGCGCCGCAGAACATATGAAACGCTTGCATTATATATTGCGTGCGGTCTCGATCCGGAGAAAAACACTCTTTTTGTGCAAAGCCATGTATCGGCACATGCGGAGCTCGGCTGGATAATCGACTGTTATACAATGTTCGGTGAGCTGTCACGCATGACTCAATTCAAGGATAAATCCGCTAAAAACGCCGACAACGTAAATGCGGGTCTCTTCACTTATCCCTCTCTTATGGTAGCCGATATTCTTCTTTACCAGACAGAAATGGTACCTGTAGGCGTTGACCAAAAGCAGCATCTTGAATTAACACGTGATGTTGCGGCAAGATTCAACTCCATTTACGGTGACACATTCGTTATTCCCGAACCGTATATTCCGAAAACTACGGCAAAAATCATGTCTCTCGCCGATCCTACAAAGAAAATGTCGAAATCGGATGATAACGAAAACGCAGTAGTAAGAATTCTCGACCCACGTGATGTTATAATCCGCAAGTTTAAGAAAGCCGTTACGGACTCCGACAGTGTGGTAAGATATGCCGACGGCAAGGACGGAATCAACAACCTGATGTCAATCTACGGTGCATTCACCGGAAAATCAATGGAAGAAATCGAGCATGAGTTCGACGGCAAAGGCTACGGTGACTTTAAATTAGCTGTAGGTGAGGTTTGCGCCGATGCTCTCGCACCGGTACAGTCCGAATTTGCGCGTCTGTCCGCCGATAAGGCTTACCTTGAAAGTATAATGATAAACGGCGCCGAACAGGCAGCTCATGATGCCGAAAGAACAATGTCAAAGGTAAGACGCAAAATAGGTTTTATCACACCATCGAAAAAATAAATTTGATTATATCCAAAAAGGAGAAATATTAACATGAAAACAAAAGCAGTAAGACTTCACGGTGTTATGGATCTTCGCCTCGAGGAAATTGAGCTTCCCGAGATAAGCGAAGGCGAAATATTAGCATGTATCATTTCGGACAGTATCTGCATGTCCTCATACAAAGCTGCTTCTCAAGGCCCTGCTCATAAGAGAGTTCCCGATGACGTAAGTGAAAATCCCGTTATTATCGGTCATGAATTCTGCGGTAAAATAGTCAAGGTCGGCTCCAAATGGGCTGACAAATTCAAAGCAGGCGACAAATTCGTTATACAGCCCGCAATAAACTATAAAGGCTCCCTCGCATCCCCCGGCTATTCATATAAGTACTGCGGCGGCGCATCCGAATATGTTATCATTCCCGAAGAAGTTATGTTAATGGACTGCCTGCTTCCTTACAACGGAGACGCATATTTCTACGGAAGCCTTTCAGAACCTATGAGCTGCATTATAGGCGGTTACCATGCAAACTATCACACCAAGCCCGGTGTATACTCACATGATATGGGCGTAAAAGAAGGCGGCAACATGGCTATTCTCGCAGGTGCGGGCCCTATGGGTCTCGGCTGTGCCGATTATGCCATTCACGGCGGACGCGCTCCCAAGCTGCTCATCGTTACAGACCTCGATGATGCAAGACTCAAGAGAGCCGAAAAGCTTCTTCCGCCCGAGGAAGCGAAAAAATACGGTGTTGACCTTCACTTCATAAATACAGGCAACATTGAGAATCCCGTTGAATACCTCCGCAGCTTTACAAACGGAGAAGGCTTCAACGATGTATTCGTATACGCTCCCGTTAAGCCTGTTGTAGAGATGGGCGATGCTCTTCTCTCACGAGACGGATGCCTTAACTTCTTCGCAGGTCCTACAAACCCCGAGTTCTCCGCAATGTTTAACTTCTACAACGTTCATTATGGTTCTACACATATCGTAGGTACATCAGGCGGCAACACGGATGACATGAAGGAAGCTATCAATCTCATGGAAACAAAGGCAATCAATCCCGCTTCTATGATTACACACATCGGCGGTCTTAACGCATGTGCCGAAACCACAATGAATCTTCCTAAAATCAAAGGTGCCAAGAAGCTAATTTACACTCACGCAGAGCTTCCTCTTACCGCCATTGAAGATTTCGGCAAGGCAGCAGAAGAAAACAAGGGAACAAAACTCGGTGAGCTCTATGCGGATCTTGATGCTATCTGCAAAGAAGCAGGCGAGCTCTGGTGTCCCGCTGCAGAAAAAAGACTTCTCGAATATGCAGGTTTCGAAGCTTAATTCCGGAATATAAATATGTAAAATTATATCTTCGGAGGTTTTGTTATGAAATTCTCTATACACAATCCACTCGATGAAGCCTGGTACGCAGATCCCGAAGCAAGATACTACGAAGGAAAGTACATAATATATGTAACTCATTCTCTTCCGTTCGATGATCAGAAGAATCAGACCTGCTTTGTCTCCGATGATCTCACTCATTGGAAAAAAATCGAAAACATAATAGATATGAGCGGATTCCCGTGGGCCAAGTGTGCAATCTGGGCTCCTACCGTTGAAGAAAAAAACGGCAAATACTATTACATTTTCGCATCAAACGACATTCCGCACAAGAGTGAAACAGGCGGACTCGAAATAGCCGTATCGGACAGTCCCACAGGACCGTTCAAGGCTCTTCTTGACAAGCCTCTTATCGGTGAATTCCACAATGGCGCTCAGCCGATTGACGCTCATCTTTTCAAGGATACCGACGGCACAATGTATCTGTACTACGGCGGATGGGGTCACTGCAACATCTGCAAAATGAATGATGATATGACAGGTTTTGTTCCGTTTGACGACGGTGAAACATTCAAGGAAATCACACCTCCGAGTTATGTTGAAGGTCCTTGCATGATGAAACGCGGCGACAAGTATTACTTCATGTGGTCATCAGGCGGATGGGGAGACGGTTCATACAGAGTAAATTACTGTATCGCCGACAAGCCGTGGGGGCCCTTCACCACATCATCCACCATACTTTCGACAGGGGACAGCAAAATCGCAAACGGCCCCGGACACAACGGATTCCTTTACCTGCCCGAAGAAGACAGCTATTTGATGGTTTACCACCGTCACAAACCGGACGACAAAAATCCAAACGCGAGATTTCTTTGCATTGACAAAATGGATCTTGACTCAAACGGCAGCATTATTCCCGTAACAATGACAACCGAGTGGGAGTATTCTTCAGCTAAATAGTGAAGACAACCATCCCACTCTCGAGAATTTTCATGACTGAAAATTCTCCGTTCTTTAGGCTGGATAGTGAGTGGGAGTATTCTTCAGCTAAATAGTGAAGACAACCATCCCACTCTCGAGCTTGCTCTTTTTCAAACATCGGAGATGTTTGAAAATTGCCTGCGGCAAACGCCCAAGCTCCGTTTTTTAGGCTTAACAATAAGTGGGA
>CAZWLL010000078.1:0-5784 GCA_964634795.1 uncultured Ruminococcus sp.
TTCAAACGTCAGAGACGTTTGAAAATTGCCATTCGGCAAACGAGCAAACTCCGTTCTTGTGGTTTAGATTGACGTCGGCGGATAAGATATGGCTGAATAGTGGAGCAATAAACCGCCTCCCCGAGTTTATCCTTTTTCAAACACCATAGGTGTTTGAAAATTGCCATTCGGCAAGCGGATAAACTCCGTTTTTTGTCTTAATAAAAACGGTTAAATTTGATAGTGAAGATATAAAGTGTGTACTCAAAAAAATAAGCGTATCGCTCTTGCGAGGATACGCTTATCGATTAAGCTGGTTAGCTTTAAGCTATTGCTTTATATTTATCTGAGAGCTGCCTGAGCTGCTGCGAGTCTTGCGATCGGAACTCTGAAGGGTGAGCAGGATACATAGTCGAGACCGATTCTGTGGCAGAATTCAACAGATGTCGGGTCGCCGCCGTGTTCGCCGCAGATACCGATGTGGAGCTTCGGGTTAACGGGTCTGCCGAGGTTGATAGCCATTTCCATGAGCTTGCCAACGCCGACCTGGTCGAGCTTAGCGAAGGGATCGTTTTCGAAGATCTTTGCGTCGTAGTAAGCGTTAAGGAACTTACCTGCGTCGTCACGTGAGAAGCCGTATGTCATCTGTGTAAGGTCGTTTGTACCGAAGCAGAAGAAGTCAGCTTCCTTAGCGATTTCGTCAGCTGTGAGAGCTGCACGAGGAATCTCGATCATTGTACCTACTTCATATTCGAGCTCAACGCCTGCAGCCTTGATTTCTGCGTCAGCTGTCTCTACAACGAAGTTCTTAACGTACTTAAGCTCTTTAACTTCGCCAACAAGCGGAATCATGATTTCGGGCTTAACTGTCCAATCGGGATGAGCCTTCTTAACATTGATAGGGCACGGATAACAGCGGAGGTCTGCATCTTTGCGATTTCGGGATATGTAACTGCAAGACGGCATCCTCTGTGACCCATCATGGGGTTGAACTCGTGGAGGGAAGCGATGATAGCCTTGATAGCTTCAACGGACTTGCCCTGAGCCTTAGCGAGAGTAGCTATATCTTCTTCTGTTGTGGGAACGAATTCATGAAGCGGGGGATCAAGGAATCTGATGCAAACCGGTGTGCCTTCGAGAGCTTCGTAGAGAGCTTCGAAGTCTGCCTGCTGCATAGGAAGAATCTTAGCGAGAGCCTTTTCTCTTTCTTCAACTGTTTCGGAGCAGATCATTTCACGGAACGCGTCGATTCTGCCTTCGCCGAAGAACATATGCTCTGTACGGCAGAGACCGATACCTTCAGCGCCGAGCTCACGTGCCTTCTTAGCATCGCGAGGTGTATCGGCGTTTGTACGAACCTTGAGCTTTCTGTACTTGTCAGCCCAGCCCATGATACGACCGAACTCGCCTACGATAGCGGCGTCAACTGTGGGGATGATACCGTCGTAGATGTTGCCTGTAGAACCGTCGATGGAGATGAAGTCGCCTTCGTGGAATGTCTTTCCGCCGAGAGTGAACTTCTTGTTTTCTTCATCCATGTTGATTTCGGAGCATCCGGATACGCAGCAGGATCCCATACCACGAGCTACAACTGCGGCATGAGATGTCATACCGCCGCGAACTGTGAGGATACCCTGAGCGGCCTTCATACCTTCGATATCTTCGGGAGATGTTTCAAGACGAACGAGGACAACCTTTTCGCCTCTTGCCTTCCATTCCTTAGCGTCTTCTGCGGAGAATACTATCTTACCGCAAGCAGCGCCGGGGGAAGCACCGAGACCCTTGCCGATGGGGTTGGCAGCCTTAAGTGCCTTAGCATCGAACTGGGGATGGAGAAGTGTGTCGAGGTTACGGGGATCTATCATAAGAACAGCTTCCTGTTCGGTTCTCATGCCTTCGTCAACGAGGTCGCAAGCAATCTTGAGAGCGGCTTTAGCTGTTCTCTTACCGTTACGAGTCTGGAGCATGTAGAGCTTGCCGTTTTCAACTGTGAATTCCATATCCTGCATATCGCGGTAGTGGTTTTCGAGAGTCTTGCAAACGTCAACGAACTGGTTGTATGCTTCGGGGAACATTTCTTCCATTTGAGCTATCGGCATAGGAGTACGAACGCCTGCAACAACGTCTTCGCCCTGTGCGTTAACAAGGAATTCACCCATAAGCTTCTTTTCGCCTGTAGCAGGGTCACGTGTGAATGCAACGCCTGTACCGGAGTTGTTGTTAAGGTTACCGAATACCATAGGCATTACGTTAACTGCGGTACCCCATGAATAAGGAATATCGTTGTCGCGGCGGTATACGTTTGCTCTGGGGTTATCCCATGAACGGAATACGGCGCGGATTGCTTCGTAAAGCTGTACCTTAGGATCTGACGGGAAATCTTCGCCGATCTTAGCCTTGTATTCGGCCTTGAACTGGCTTGCGAGTTCCTTGAGGTCATCGGCGGTAAGATCGACGTCAAACTTAACGCCTTTCTTTTCCTTCATAGCATCGATGAGCTGCTCGAAATATTTCTTGCCGACTTCCATAACAACGTCGGAGAACATCTGGATGAATCTTCTGTATGAGTCGTAAACGAATCTCTTGAACTTAGGATCGTCATTGCCCGCGATCATAGCTTCTACAACCTCATCGTTAAGGCCGAGGTTAAGAATGGTATCCATCATACCGGGCATGGAAGCTCTTGCGCCTGAACGAACGGAAACGAGAAGAGGATTCTTAAGGTCACCGAACTTCTTGCCGTTGATTTCTTCCATCTTGGCAACATAGAGCATGATTTCGTTCATGATCTCATCATTGATCTTTCTGCCGTCCTCATAGTACTGTGTGCAGGCTTCGGTTGTGATGGTGAAGCCCTGAGGAACGGGAAGACCGATATGTGTCATTTCAGCGAGGTTAGCGCCCTTGCCTCCGAGGAGCTCACGCATGTTGGCGTTGCCTTCGGAGAAAAGGTAAACATACTTCTTGGACATATTAAAATGTACCTCCGCAATAAATTTATATATTTTTTGCTGACAAAAATTATCGGCGCGACGGGAAAAACGCGCAAAAAAAACACGTATATGCCCGCTAAAGCGCGCCCGTTGGGTATATTATAACACTATTTTCGCTTTATTTCCATATAAAAACGATGGTTTACGAAAAATTTACTTTTTATAATGTATTATAACATATGACTGAGTGCGCCATTAAATTTATTCTTTAAGTTGACGTGAATGCGCATTTATGCTATAATTGCGGTAAAGATATTCATCAGACAGATTTTGATGATGCGATAGGATACATTAAAAATGCTTTTTGAAATATATAACGCTCTCACTGCCGATGATGCTGACAGAGAACTGAGGGACGCGATAGACGACAGCGCTGATGTCGACGCGCTCGTCAAGCGTGCGCAGAACGGAGATGACGAAGCTTTTTCCGCGCTTGTGGAAATATTCGAGAAATTCGTCTACAATACCGCGGTAAGGTATCTCTCCGCGGCCGCGCAGCCTCCCGATGCGGCTGACGATATAGCGCAGAACTCATTCATCAAGGCGTGGAGATCGCTTCCGTCATTCAGGGGAGAATGCCTTTTTTCCACATGGCTGTTCCGCATTACCGCAAACTCAGCCAGGGATTATATAAGGCATAAGAGCAGACACCAAACCGTATCTCTCACATCTTCCGACGACGAGAACGATGACAAGGAATGGGATGTGCCCGTTACCTCGGGAGATGCCGTCCCGGAGGACTCGCTTGAAAAGAAGGAATTGATTCTCGGAGTTCGGCACGCTATCGAACAGCTCCCCGATGATCAGCGGGCTGTGGTGGTAATGCGCGATATACACGAGCTTCCCTACAAGACGATAGCGGACGCCCTCGGACTTGAGCTCGGAACGGTAAAATCACGTTTAAACAGAGGAAGAGCGAATCTAAAAACAATTTTGAAAAACGGGAACTTTATCTGAGCACAGCGCGTCTAAAGCGTATGATTAATAGACAAGATGAAATTCATTAAAATTTGATTAAAAATCACTACGGAATACAGTGCTGTTTGAGTAACGAAATGTTGACTTTCTAAAGTGCTTGATAACAATGATAGTATTGTCTGTTGTTTTTGTTCCACGAGATGTAACAGAGGTGCTTGAAAAATGAAAGAGGTTGCAGAACATAGTGCGGAAAAAAACGGCGACGTTTTTTCCGACGAGGAGATGCGTACGTATGCTTCTCTTCTGAAGGATGCGTATCCCGAACCGCGAGGGAATATTAAAGATTCCGTCATGGCGCAGATACGCAGGAATTCATATGCGGAAATTAAAATAAATAAAAAATTAAAAACAAGAAGACTGATTGTCAGATACGGCAGCCTTGCCGCGTGCCTTGCGGTAATTACGCTTGCGGGCATTAATATTCTTCCGAGACTTGCCGACAGTACATCGAGCGACAGCGCGTCCGTTGCCGTGGTTTCAGATGACGCCGCACTCACGGAGGAAGCATATGCCGCCGTGACAGCCGATACAACAGCGGAAGCGGCTGCCGAGACGACCGCCGCCACAGCTCAAGAGGATGCCGACAGCGCAGACAAAGGCCGTGCCATATTGAAGAATTATTCTCTGTCTATGTTTGTTCCCGTACACGGAAGCGCGGTAATAGAGGATGAAGAGGAGACTGCTGTGCCTCAGACGGATGATATACCCGAGGACGACAAAACGGTGTCAAACGACGGTACCGAAGAGCTGCTTGCCGGTGCATACGCAGACGAGGACGGCGTATATTACGGTGCTGTAATAGAGTCGTCGCTTATGGCGTCATCGTTCAGCGGCAATTACGTTTACGTTCCGACAAAGAACTGCGCTCACTCATCGGTGTTCCGCAATTCGTATCATGATATTCCGAAAAAGCTCATATCAATAGTCGGCGAGGATGAATTCAATGCATGGGCATTCAGTCTTACTGAAGACGGCGAATGTGCGGTAAATATGGTTTCGTTCTACAGGTATTTCACCGAGGCGGACGACACGTTTGCCGAGGAATTCAGAGATTTCGCCGAGGGCGACGGAGCGTATTACTGTGATATACCCGATGTATCGCTTTTCGAAGAAGGAAAATGGGACGAAATCGAGGCCTACTACAATAACGGAGGAAATCCCGAAGAGTCGATTGACGATTATTTCGAGTACAGATTCAAGACCGCTCTGATTACGGAAATCGGAGTATCGTCATACACAAAGTGGCTTGCCGAAAACGGAATGAATAATATTTCCGATTGGGCAATATCCGATCTTGCAGGTGCGTTTGATATCTCCCTTGACAGACTCGGTGAAATATACGACAGTGAAAAAGCGGAGTTTGAGAGTGAGTATGCGGATTGCACGCTGTTTGCATATGATTTCGATAAGATAATAACCGACTCCGAGACGGGAGTTATTTACGGCGGAGAAAAAGACGCCGAATACAGAATTTATTAAGGAATACGGTAAAAAGGCTGTCCGATCATAATCGGACAGCCTTTTCTCATACTCTGCATTTATGTTCTGTATTTAAAATCGTTGACCTTGCTCTTCAGCACGGCAAGGTATTTTGCGCACTCTTCCTTGCCGCGGCTCAATTCAAGCTCGCGGTAGTTGCCGCATTCTATTTCCGACGCGCCGAAAACGGGACCGTCATACGCGCATATTTTCTCGAGAACATCGATTACTATGCCGAGAACCGTTTCGTCGCTTTCGTTTCGAACAAGAAGATAGAAGCCCGTGCGGCATCCCATAGGTCCGAAATAAATTACATTGTCCTTAATGCTGCTGTTTCGTACGAAGGTTGCGAATA
>CAZWLL010000079.1:0-5336 GCA_964634795.1 uncultured Ruminococcus sp.
AAGTGAACGCTCCAAAAGGCGTGCGACCTTGCGACCTTATTTTTTGCGATCTTAGTGGAATAATTAAAATGTTCACACCTTTTGCCGAAAAATGCACACCCTTCGACCTTTCGTTAAAAGGCTTACCGACAAAAATGAAAACAGGCTCTGCGGCACTCGTTTCCGAGCAGCCACAGAGCCTGTTATCGTTAAAAAGTATTGAGAAAGCCTTGTAAATCAAGGACTTTGCAAAAAGAAAAAGGACACTAATCGTGATACGAATTGTATCAAAATTTGTGTCCTGTTCTGGCGGAAGCGGTGGGATTCGAACCCACGGACCCTTGCGGATCAACTGATTTCGAGTCAGTCCCGTTATGACCGCTTCGATACGCTTCCGTGTTCAACGTTTTGTATTATACCACAAATACCGATACATTGCAAGACTTTTTGCTAAATTTTTAATCGCAATCTTTATGCGTTAACGTGTTTTATGCGATAATGATTCCGATTGACATAAAGATAACTAAATGATATAATGATAACAACATCTAAACGGAGGGTTCGCATGGAAAAAAGTGAATTAATTAAGAGAGCTAAAAGCGCAATAGACTCACACAAAAAAATGTATTATAAAAACGGTGAGTACTCGGGAGCGGATTTCTGGGACTTCGCGGAAATTTTCGAAATAACCGAGGACTATTACGAGGTTTCGGGCGACAAGAGTGTATTCGCGGATTTTGAAGAGATGTACGGATTCGTTGTCAGAGCATATACCGATAATTGGAGTTTTAACCCGTTTAACGATGATATAATGTGGCTTGTTATCGCGCTTACCAGAGCGTATATCTATACGGGAGTAAAGAAATATCTCGATATGGCGGTATCAAACTTCAACATGGCATATGACCGCTCAATCAGCGATGACTTGGGAGGAGGCCTCTTCTGGCGTATCGAACGCAAATGCAAGAATACATGCGTCAACTGTCCCGCAGCTGTTGCGGCACAGTTCATTGCGCAGGCTACAGGTGACGACTCCTATTATGATAAAGCCAAAACATGTATTGACTGGGCTGTTAAAATGATGTTTGAACCCGACACGGGTAAAGTGTATGACTGCATTAATCTCGACGGAACGGTAAATAAATGGTCTTCTACGTATAATCAAGGCACATTTATCGGTTCGTGTATGATGTATTATGAAAAAAGCGGGGATGAGAAGTATAAAACATACGCGTCTAAAGCAGCATCATATGTTATGAATGACATGTATCACGGCGGAATAATGGATAACGAAGAACCCGGTAACGATCTTCCCGGATTCAAAGGCATCCTTGCTCGATACATCAGACGATATTCCGAGAAAACAAACGAAACGGAATACATCGAATGGCTCAGAAAGAACGCAGACTCATGCTGGAATAATCGCAACTCAAACGGAATTATGTGGACTCAGTTAAGTCACAAAACGGAAGAGAAAGACGATTACGATGTGTTTGCCGTTTCAGCCGCAGTATCGGTTGTTGTTAATGCCGTAGGATAATCTTTATCCGAGCGCATTTTCGCGTAAATACACCATTATGTATACATATTGAAAAGGATACCGTGCCGGCGAAAAGTCCTCGCAGCACGATATCCTTTTTTAATTAACAACATCGATTTTCGGCAAATGCCGATTAAACGTTATTCGAAGTCGTCCTCCGTAAAGTCACGATCGAGATAACCCTCTCCGATGTACTCCTCGGAACCTCTCCTGCCGTTGTACCATATATGCCAGCCTTTTCCGTCAAATATAGCTGACGGCTTATAACAGCTGTCGGCATCCCATGTACCGGCATCAGGCGCAAGCATAGGATTATATTTGCATCGCTTCCATTGAGTACGTCCGTTAGGTGAGAGCGCGGCGCATACACATGCGGTATCGATATCTTTATATCCGATATAGAATAACAGATATCCCAGTTTTGTATGAAGCACCTGACAGCCGCCGATACGATTGCGTTCGAATTCGTTGTCGGGATTGTTTACGAAAAACGGATTAATTTTGTCTTTTACCCAGTGGATGCCGTCGTCACTTTCCGCAAGCGCGAGTACATTGGGTTCATATGTTTCGCCCGCGGAATACCACATTCTGTATTTTCCGTTTTCGTAAAGCACACACGGATTCATTACGCTCAGTCCTTCATAATAAAACTCGGGAGTTAATATAGGATCCGCGTATTTTCTTTCGAAATGAATACCGTCATCGCTTTCAGCATATCCTATAAAGCTGTGTACACGTGCCTGCCCTGTATACCACATGCGGTATTTGCCGTCTATTTTTAAAACACAGTGGCGGTTAATATTGTCTTCCCATCCTGTAGTCATATCACAATTCAACGTGATAATAGGTTCACCCCAATGTATTCCGTCATCCGAGAACGCTACTGCAAGAGCCTTTTCACGACGATAAGAGAAATCCATACGGTATTTGTTATTGTCGCGCCATACATAGACATCAAAGAGGGAACCGCTTGACGGACCGCCGTATATCGGATTCGCTTGATTTTTTTTGAAATAATACATAGTATATCTCCCCTGAAAGTATATGTAAACGATATATGTTTTATGATGTTAAGTTCGGTTTGATTTTTCTCTTAATGAAGTATTTTTTTCTGTTGGGCAGTAAGAATGGAGACTGACATATAATCCGAATTTATACTCTGTACGGAATCCATACAAGCATGTTGGTTTCTTCACGATTTGCAAATGCGTGATACGGTATAAAGTGTATATCGGTTTCCGTGAATTTTTCGGGGATTGTCAAAGGAGCGTAAATCTGAAGACCGGCATCCATAGCGGCAGTGCTGTTGTGACGTCTGAATCCGTGAGATATTACATCGGGAATGCCTGTTTCGGGGATTGATGTATCCAAACGGAACGCGGGATTTGAAGCATCGACAAACAAGCTGTGTACGTCGTTGTCGTTATCAACGCCTTCTGCACAATAAATTACGGGACCGCGTCTGAGTGCTGCTTTTCCGGCATTTTTATAAATACCGACGTGTGACGCAAGAAATTCAGGTTCGATATTCAGATTAACGGTGATTTCGCCCTGTTCGAATTTCGCATATCCGTTTTCGATGACATAAGGCTTGTCGGCAGTGAAATTCTTGCACCAGCCGGGGATTCTTACGTAAACAGGGCAGTTTGCCTTAACATGAATCTCGCCGGATACGGGATAATCCGTAACCTGAGATACTTCAATGTCACCGTTTTTATAGGAGCTTGTTCCGAATTGGTTTACCCAAACCGCGCCGTTGTCTTCGGCATAAAAATATTGTCCTACCGATGAAAGCACACGGTTGATATTGCAGGGACAGCATGAGCATCCGAATACCTTCTGACGTCTTGTAATAGGATAACGTCCGCCGTATTTTTTATAATTGTCGAGGTGAATTTCAAGGGGATTTTCGTAGAAGAAAGCATCGCCTGACAGTGATAATCCAGACAGCATTCCGTTATAAAGCTCGAGTTCTATTACATCTGTATATTTAGCGTCATGATGCATAAGGAACATTCTGTGAGCAAAGAAAATCATCGCAATCGATGCGCATGTTTCGGCATATGCTTTATCATTAGAAAGGTCATAAGGAATTGTAAACGCTTCACCTGCATTTGTCGAGCCGAGTCCGCCTGTAACATACATTTTGCGGTATGCCATATCCTCAAACAATGTTTGGCATGCCTTATCCAGGGATTCGTCATTCTTCTCGCGTGCCATATCAGCCATTCCGGCGTAAATATATCCTGCACGTACAGAGTGACCGACTGCCGATGTCTGCTCTCTGAGAGGTTTATGGCTCTGGAATATTTCGGTACTCAGCGCTTCTTCTCCGTTTCCTCTTGTGTCAATAAAGTATGAAGCTAAATTCAGATAATCTTCGTCACCTGTTGCGTGCCAGAGTTTTACTAAAGCAAGCTCGATTTCTTCATGACCCGGAGTTTTGAATTTTGGCTTCGGTTCGGCAGTTCCGTCCATAAATACCGCTTTAATATACTTAGCGTATTTTTCCATTATATGCAAGAATCTTGTATCACCTGTCGCATCGTGATATGCTACAGCGGCTTCTATTAAGTGACCGGCGCAGTATAATTCATGACAATCGCGATTTGTAAAACGAT
The DNA here is from genome assembly GCA_964634795.1 of uncultured Ruminococcus sp. Taxonomy (GTDB): domain Bacteria; phylum Bacillota; class Clostridia; order Oscillospirales; family CAG-272; genus UMGS1696. Next base: position 4,141 of record CAZWLL010000079.1, read on the forward strand.
TTTCAGGTTCGACTACAGTGTAATATATATTGAAATAACCGTCAGGATGCTGGTTCTTTTCAATCTCATCGATAATCGATTCGATCTTCGCACGCATTTCGGGATTATCCTCACGTGACAGCTGATACGATGCGCCTTCAATCCACTTTGCTACATCAGAGTCCCAGAAAATGTGGGGACGATTCGGCATACCCTCTTTCCAGTCGCATTTGAACGCCGCGATTCGACCTGTCTCGTCAAATCGGTCATATACGGCTTTAAGAGTAACATCACGGTTTAAGTCTTCTTTTTGTTTCCAAAAACCGTCAATAAGGGTTACATTACGGTAATTAGCTTCCATAAAATCCTCCGTTTTTAATTGATTCATGTTAATAAATTCGTGCGTTAACTGCTATGTTAAGTATAACAATTCGTCAAAGAAAATTCAAGAGTAAAAATGATTTATTTTTCATATACCAAAATTGATTTGCCGAATGTAAGATTTAATATGAAAAATCCTTAGTGTGTCAGTACAGCACACCAAGGATTTTCAGTGTTATACGGCTTTGCCGTTATTAAAGTTTTAAATCGGAAAAATATTAAAAGTATGATTTTAATACTTTTCGATATAAATGTTGCGGAAGGATACGGGATCACCGTGGTCCTGCAGCATAAGAGGACCGATTGCAACAGGGTGGTCTGTGATTCCACCGGGAGTCGAATGATGAAGGATGATATTGTTCTGAATCATTAAACCGTTCTGAATAATTGTTGCACGTGCTGCTTCAACCATTTCACCCTTATCATTATATCTTGCGGCACGGAAATATATATCATAAGTTTGCCATTCAAGGGGGGCGAGGGAAGCGTTAACAAGCGGTGCATATTTCTGATATATACCGCCGCAGTCGTCGTTATGAGGCTCTGCGATACCGTATGAATCGAGAACCTGCAGCTCATAGCAGCCTTGAATATAAACGCCGCTGTTGCCCTTGCTTTGACCTTTTGCCCACGGCATATCGGGTTCACGCCATTCGACATGAATATGCGCATCGCCGAATTCAAGCTTTGAGCGAATGTTGCCGGATACAACAGTCATTATACCGTCTTCTACCTTCCAGGTAGCGGGACTGCCGTCAAGGGACGTAAAGCTGTCTGTGTTAGTGCCGTCGAAAAGAATAAATTTTTCCATCTTGTTTGCCTTTCTTGATTTTATA
>CAZWLL010000080.1:0-5119 GCA_964634795.1 uncultured Ruminococcus sp.
GTCTGACTTCGATATCACTTTATATCAATTCAAGTTTTGTCAACATGGGGGTGATCGATATGGTATTCTTCCGGTGCAATACATGCACAGTGTTCCATCCTATGCCTAATACATCGGATAAACATGAACTGATCAAAACAATATTATATCCGATTAAACGCATTCACATTAGCGCATAGGGTTGGATCGTAGGATGGTTGCTTTTCCTGCGAATCACGCTATGCGCTTTTTTCAAGCAAATTCCGAAGAAAGGAAGATAATACTAATACTATGAAAAAACTTATTGCGCTCGTTCTGACTGTGGTTGCAGTAGTAACTATGCTCGTTACCTCTATTGCCGCAGTTAATATCGAAGATGACAATGGCGACATTGTAGGAACTTCGACTCTTACACATTCTAACTATGTATATACCCTTGTTGTCAGAAGCACACGATCAAGTGGCTCTGTATATGGTAGAATATATCTCTATAATGCAAATAAAGGTACAATTGACGGTGGCTGGGACAGCGGTACAGGTAGTATGTCTATAACCCATGGTAAATCCGGTGTAAAACCATATTATAAGAGCATTTGGTCGAAAGCACAGGGCATTCAATATACATATTACGATGAATATTAATTTAATTCGCCATGTATCTCGTGGGCGCTTCTCATAATATTGCATCAAATTGTATTTATTAACCTGAAATCACCGCTACTAACATAGTAGCGGTGATTTTTCAAGGAGGCTATATGAAATTAAGATACTTCTATTTATTATATGTCATATTGATTTTGAGTCTGTGTTCATGCACCTGGCGTACCGAGCAAAACATTTATCAAAAAGAGTCCGACTATGCCATGGAGCCGACGCCTGCATACGAAGAAATTTATCCGAGTGATATTTACAAAAACAACACTGCTGTGCATTCTTTCTCTACATCGGGATATGATGGTGCGATTATATCCTACATGAACGACTGTGTGCAAATCATAGATATAAACAATGACTTCTGCATTTATGAGCTATGTCACGATCCCACCTGCAACCACTCAAATCTTTCTTGCTTGAAATATGCGTCAAGAGCTTGCACGAATGCTGTTTATTTTAACGATACCATATATCTAAACAGATATGTGCAGAACTCAATAAATTCCGAAATATCACAGGAGATAATCTCGTATGACATGAAAACAAACGAATATTCTGTGATACAAGATGGAGAATTTTTCAACTTACTGTGCCGCATGGGAAAGTTCATTTATTATTATGAAAACAGATTCGTAGAACAACTGGATTCCGGTGAAGTCAAATATTCCACAGATTATTACCGTTATGATATTCTCTCTAAAACAACAAATCTGTTAGAAGAAGACTCTGTGGAGCCAAGAATACATTCTCTCTTAACTTCTGACGGCTTTATATACGGATTAAACAAAGACGGCGACTTAATTGCTTATGATGCGGATTTTAAATATGCCGAGACTGTCCTTGTCGGGAAAAAAATCTCTGATTACAGCATATTCAACGGCGTGATATATTACTTATCAAAAACACCACAAAACACTGATTCCGGGCAGCTTTATAGTCACGACCTCAGCTCAGGTGAAGACCAGTTGATTGCCAACAATGTAAATTTGTTTTCTTTGGACGGGAATATCATATATTACACTCTCTATAATCCTGCTCCTGCGTTTGAATGGGATTACCCTGTAAAAAACGAAGACGGAACTGTGGAAATACGCGCAGACGGTCAGAATAAAACATCTCGCGTTATGATAGAATCGCGCCACGGAAATGAAATCTACACCTATGATATTGGCACCGGCGACATTAAATGTTATCCTATAGGCACCGAGGAGGCTTTTCTCGGAACATACTATTATGTTTTGGACGGGAATATCATTTCACAATTCAAAGCGCCTTATTCCGAGGGGGATAAACTTGGAATGCGCACGGGAATAGGTGTTTTTGACTTAGAAAATAATTTTAAGTCTATAATAGAATACTACAGAATTTATTGATGTTATGAAGCAGCTGATACTTTTCCTCACAAGAAAATTCATACTCTCCCCGAAAAAATTCTGGCTGTGCGTACTGATTTTCTTTTTGAATTTGTTCACCGTGCAGTATACTTTAACGGAAGATGTTCCGCGAGACGATGGGTTCAGCTCATCCACAGCCGTCGTATATACAGTGTCCGATATCAGTGAATATCGCGAAAACTGTCTTCTTGCAGCTGAAAACGCGCAAAACACACTTGATGTCGGTTTTTCCGTGAAAGACAGCGACTATATTTACAACAGCACCGCATTTGATTTGTATTCTGCTCTCGCGAAAGAAGTGACGTCTGTTACCGCAGTCAATAACCGTTTTTTCGATTACAAATACAGCATTCTTTATCTTGTTGTATTTTGTTTTATCCTTACTGCCTCATTGTTCGGCGACGATATTGACTCGGGAATGCAGATGCTGACATGGCCCGCAAAAAACGGAAGAAAGCAGCTCGCCGGTGCTAAGCTCATAGTTCTGCTCTGCGGAATCACATTGGCGGTTTGTCTGACGGAAGTAAGCGGACTGATGATATCCGGCGGTGTTCCGTTGTCTGTATCGGTGCAGTCACTCCCCGGAATGGCGTTGTGTCCGCTTAAGATTACGATTCTACAGTATTTTATTCTGTCGTGCTTTCTGAAAATACTGCTTCTGTTCTGCCTTTCCTGCATTGCCGCGTCTGTTCATGTTCTTCTCCGTCATGTAACCTATTCCGCGTTGGCTTTAGCGTTGACCTGCGGCGTCAGCTATGCGCTTTCACTGATTAAAACAAACTCCATATACTCTCCGGCAAACTATATTAGTCCGTACTCTCTCGCTTTGGTGTCACCGATATTCTCTCGTTACCGTATAGCAGCATTATTTGGCGGAAAAACTCATATCACCTCATGGAAATTCCAGATTTTCGGCTTAGGCATATTTGTCGTTCTGCTTTCGGCATGGCTTATGACTGTATTATGCCATCACCGTCCGGGAAGTTCTGCTTTATTTTCAAAAAAATCAGAGAATATTGTCAGAGATAAAGCTCACACAGGTAAAACCGTATTTGCACCAACAATGTCGCTGTTCCGTCATGAGCTATACAAAACGTCCTCAGGCGGCGGAATCCTTGTCGTTTTGGCTGTCTGTGTACTTATTATACTGATACCTCTTTCCGAAAGCGGAGAAACCCACTATACCGAGCGAATCTACAAAAATTATGTAGAAAGCTATTCGGGAAAAACCGCGTACGAAGCACACTGGAATCGCATGAAAGCCGACAGCGTTGAATATGAAGCGGAACGACTGGTATACGAAACCAAACTGTGGCAATCGGCAGACGGACTTTTAGCGTCAGGTGAAATCACCTCAGACGAATACACAGAAATCATGAACCTTTACGGCGGCTCGGAAATAAAAGCTCAGATATTCGAGAAGGTCATAGAATACAGCGATTATCTTACCGCAAAATCCGCTAAATATGATGTCGGAATGGTATACGACACGGGATGGAACAAGCTGCTCACGTCCGCACCGAATTATCTCGTGTACCTTGCAATTGCTTTCCTCTCGTCGGGAATTTTTCCCTTTGAATACGGATATGCAGGCATCGGCGGAATGGCGGATATTGTGAAAACCACACGATACGGCAGGAGAAAATTGTTTTACAAAAAGCTGAAAGTGTCCGTTTTGCTCGGTCTGCTGCTTGGTGTATTTTCGGAAGCGGTTCGGGTGTGCTTCATTCTCGTGCAGTACGACCTTCCGTTAGCGGGACTGCATGTGCAATCGCTTATGATTTTCTCGGACTTTACAATGCCTCTGACGATAGCAGCCGCGGCTGTGATTTCGGTTTTTCTTAGGATTTTGTCAATAGTGTGTTTTTCTATATCCGTATGTATGCTGTCCGCAATGCTGAAAACAAAGCTGCCGTCCATGTGTCTCTCTGTAATTGCAGTGCTTGTGTCCACTCTCGCGAAAAGCGGCAATATCGCTTGTCCCACCTCATTTATGTCGGGAAACATTACTGTAGAGAGCACACTTGTGACAGCTTTGCTCTGCTTAATATTGACCGCTTGCTTTATATTTGTCGGACATCTGAAATGGAAAGGAGACTTATGTCATGAGAACGAATAGAATTCTTAGCGCCATGCTTGCTTTAGGAATTTTCTGCGGGTTGTTTGTTTCATGCGTGTCAAATAAGGCAGACAAAGCAGAGTTTTACAAGCCGGATGGCGTATATCAAAAAATCTCGCTCAGTATTCCCGAAGCATTCACTCCGTCCGTTGACGATATCGGAGCACAAGAAACCGAAGACGAGGTAATTCTCTGCGGAAAGCTGTCGGACAACATTGCTTTTCTGCATATTGACAAGGAAAGCAATAAAACTACCGCTTTCAGCACCAATTTGAGTGGTTTTCCGATAGCTTTTTGCGCTGTGGACAACGGTTATGCGCTCTTGACAAAGGAAGGAAAGCAGTCTGAAATATTTATAAAGCTCCTTCTACTGTCCGAAAACATGGAAGTATATGGAGAGGCGGATTTACCCGGCTATTATTTCAATGATGAGAGCAGCTGCCGAATGTGGTATTCCGATGGGAATTTCTACATTGCGTCAGAGGGTTCGGACTCGCTCCTTTCGGTATCGGAAAGCGATATGGCAAGCAAAACTGTTCAGCTGTCAGGGAAAATTGTCAATGCCGAACGCTCCCCTGACAGCACAGTTTCTGTTTTAACGGAAAGCAGCATAGGTGTTCGCAAGCTATGGACGGTTGAAAACAATACTTTGCGGGAGATTCACTCGGAGACAGACTGGCGCGGCGTACCCTCCGATCGAATTTTCCTATATGACAGCAAAATTTACTATATCTCAAAGGCGGGAATGGCTGAATACGGCGCAGGATCTCTGATACTTGATTTTGTGAACAGCGGACTTGTCTACAACAATGTCATCTCTCTTCATGTTTCGGATGTAAACACGCTCTACTGCTTATATCGCTCTCCGCTGACAAAAGAATATGAGCTTTACCGCATGGAAAAAATGTCCGATGAAATGATTCCAGCGAAAAAGCTCATTGAAGTTACTTATATGGAGTCAGGAAAGAGTTTT
>CAZWLL010000081.1:0-5070 GCA_964634795.1 uncultured Ruminococcus sp.
GTCTGACTTCGATATCACTTTATATCAATTCAAGTTTTGTCAACATGGGGGTGATTGATATGGTATTATTTGTGTTCCATCCTATGCCTGATGCATCGGAGAAACATAAAATGGTACTGTATCCGATAAAGAGAATTTATATCAGCGCATAGGTTGGTCGCAGGATAATTTTATTCTTGTGAACAGGCTGTGCGCTTTTTCAGATTTAGTTTTCAAAGAATGAAATTAATATCAGATATTAATCTACTGAAAAGAATACAACATCTACATCAAATAGTATTCAAACACATGAAAACATCGAAGGAAACAGAACAAATATCTTTTTTCAGAAATTGCCAAAACATTTAGAAGCTTCTAACGAATTGATTAGTGGAGGAGTTATAAAAAATAACTTACCAAAAAGGAGATTATGGCATGAAAAGCAATAAAATTATTTTCTATCTATTGATAGTAATAATCTTGTCAATTATGTTTTCAATTAATGTAGTTGCTGCATCAAAACAATTTACCATAACCGTAAAAGATACAGATGGAAATTACTTATCCGGAATTAGAGTTTCAATGAGAAACGACTACAGTTTAAGTTCACAAGTTGAATTGACGACGGATAGTAATGGTGGAGCAACATTTACAATGTATGACAACAAAACATACGGTTTTAACGTATATGACACAAACCACAATGACATGTGTATTTATTCACCGAAAACATATAGTACGAGTGATAATATCATAGGATTGACATTTACATTACAGAAAGCTTCTTACTCATATACCACATATTCAAATCCTATTACTTTAAACGGCAGTAATATATACAAATCAAGTTATTATGGCTATAGATATTACGGCGGTCTTGATTTACATGTAGGTTTAGATATTGCAGCTCCTGCTGACACGAGAATTAAAAATGTGACATCTGCATATTATTGTTCTAGTGCCTTAACAAATTCAACAGCGAGAGGTTATTGGGTATTATTAAAAATATCAGGCTCCAGATATGTATTATACCAACATATGAAATATGCCTACAGTGGCACGACAACTACAACTACACCTATAACGTCCGGAACTACTGTTGGTTATGTAGGAGGAACCGGAGGCAGCACGAAATATGGCAATCATCTTCATATTGAATTTATGACTGACTCAACAATGGCAGCAAATAAAACAGTTGATCCATTGAGATATCTTTATAGATAGGGGGAATAACCATAATGAAAAAATGGATTCCGATAATAGTGATCAGTTTATTAATATCTTCATTAACAAGCTGCGATACTCAAATCCATGCAAACAAGGAAGAAAACTCTCAAAGTTTTCCGCTAAGTGAAGAAAGTGCTATTACATATTCTTCAGAACTGCCTAACATTGGTGGTTCACTGCCTACTACAGAATTTAAAAATTCCTTTATTTTATTGCCCGATACCTTGGCACATATTATTGATACCGGTAAATTATCGGATTGGGAAAATTTAATAAACGGTATCGTAGCAGCAGGAAAAGAAGACCCATATTTATATGATAACATATATCAATTTATTAGATTTTTTGATATACAACGTGAAGATTTTGAAAAGTTATACTATTCAACAAATCTATATTATCTGTATGATTACAATTTTGATCTACTTTACAGTGATGACATTGATAAGGTATATTCCTATTATAAAGAAGAAAATGAAGATTTTCTTAAGAGAAATACCGAGTTTTCCATAAAACAAGATATAAAAAATTTAATCGGTGATGAAGACTTCAATAATTGGCTTTATGCCAAGAAAACACAGGAGTACGGCGATTATTATGATGTTTCATGGAGTATTGCCGAAGTAGTATATGACTTTGATATCCCGCGTAGTGCTATTGAAGATATTTTGCACAACTATATGAGCGATGAAAACGGTGTTATGATAACTGAAATATATGAGGACGGGAGTGAAGCATCGATAACAAACGACACAGTTATGTACGAATATAATCTTGATATGGTATACAATGATAATGCTGAATTGAAAGAATTATTAGCATTAAGTACATCTGTTCGAGACCAAGCTGCTAAATTAAAAGGCTATGAAATTGATAGAATCATTCATCTCCCTTAAATCACATTTTAATGGCTGTTTTCTTTAAAATAATTTTCTTTTATTAGGAGGATACCGCATGAAGCGGCTTTCGCGAATTGCTGTTGTGTTTTTGCTTCTAAGCACGCTTGTCGGGTGCAATACACAATCTAAGGGGCAGATTACCGCAGAAGTCAAAGATAAACTTAACACATCGGAAGCATCCGACTATGAGTACGATGTTCATTTCGGTTACCAGAAGGACATAGGAAAGTGGTTAACTGAGGAAAAAGAGTATATATACGACCCGAACGGTGACGCATCCGATGGAATTACCACATTCAATAACATAGGCATGATTCATGTTGGAGAGCGATTGTACTTCCCGATTTCCAAACAAACAACATTATCTACCGGGGATGACTTTTATGCTTATGTGAGTACAAAAACAGGCGAAAAGCATTACATTTGCCCGGATCCCCTTTGCGGACACGATGCTGAAAGCGGATGTCCGTATATTAATTTCGATGTACTTGCGTTTTCGACCGATTCGGATAGTAAAATCTACGGAGTACGAAAGAATATAGTCGCGGGAACTGCTGTCATGCAGGATTGTATATATGAGATAGATCTTTCGGAAAATACACTGCGTCAGATCTATAATTCCAAAGATATATGTAAAGATTTCAATGTGGACTATATAACCATGTATTTTATCATAGAGGATACCTTATACTTTACAGACCGCTTTGTGTTTTATGAGGAGGCAGATGGAGAGCGGATTGTTACAGAACGCATATGGCTGCTCGGACTGAACCTGACGACCAAGGAGACTGCTGTATTGAACGATAACTTTGATGAAAATCTGGAGAGATTTCATGTTATAGGGGATCGCATTTTCTATACCGATCTTGCGGAGAGGACTGTGTATTGCACGGATTTTGCTTTCACGGAAAAAACGCCGGTGCTGCAGTATCCGGATGGGTACCAGCTTTCTGTAGACCAGTATGATTCGGGTACCGGAGAGCTGTATATGCTTGTTACCAATTCGGATCTTATGCAGGCAGCTGTGTATCCTGAGAATCCCGATGAGATAAAATGCACGTTATACTATGTGGACTCCGATTTACAGTGTAAGGAAGTGCCGATGCCGTCTGATCAACTCATTGATTTTCAACTGACAAACGAGTACATATACTATCGCAAATATGACCCAATCAACTTCAAAACACCGCCGTACGAACGAAATGCCATAGATGTGTTCGGAAACAAGCTGTACCGTGTCAAGCGTTCGGATACCATGACACCCGAGGTTGCTTTCGACGGACACGAAGAGCTGTTCTTCCAGGATTATTTTGTGACAGGCGATTACCTATATTTTGACTACTATGCTCTGGTAGTACGGGATGAGGGACAGGTATTCCGACGGATGGGAGCGACGGCTCGGGTGAATATGAAGGAGAACACCATAAAGTGGCTGAATCTGGATTGACGCTTTGAACAGACAATCGGTCAGAAAGGGAGGACCATGAATATACAGAAGCTCCTGCCGCATGAGTTTCGGAAATACTTCTCACGCTTCAATCTTTTGTTTCTGGCAGCGGTTCTGCTCTTAGAGCTGGGCGTTTCGCTGTATCAAAACAGAACATATTTCAGTTCCGAATACAGGGAATACAAATCGGAAACTGAGCGGCTGGTGGAGATGTACACCGATAATCGTGCCGCATACGACGCAATCTATGAAGAATACGAGCAACGTCTGACGGCATATAACAATGATTTGATGACATCCGACATTTCAAAAGAAATCCCTGTGTTTGAAAGCCGTTATCTGGAGAACGCTTTGTATGACGACAGAGTATTGTTTTCCGCCGTGGAAAAAGCTGTGCACGCACCGGAAAACTACCGCACAAAAATCAGTGCGCTGCTGCGCGATTCGGTATCCCGTCTGGAAGAATCCGACGAAAACACCTATCTGGAAAAATACTATATCGCGCTATGTGAACGGTATATGCGGACAAGCGACGCCGCCGTCGTACCGGAATCCGTGTACGGATGGGATCTGTTCTTCACCGATACCGCATCCGGCTGGTTCCTTGGGATCGCCATGGTGGTCACGCTGTGCGGCATATTTACCGTAGACGACAAAGCGGGAATGCAGAGTATCCTGCATGTGTGCCGATACGGCGGCAGAACGATGATCGGCGCCAAACTGTTGTGCATCGTCATGCTGTCCGCGATGATGACCACGGTGTTCACCCTTTTGCCGCTGTCTGTCCTTTGGTTCTCGGTGGGACTATCCTCCGCGGCGCATCCGATACAGATGCTCGACGTGTTTGTCTTTTGTCCGTTCCGTGTCACCGTGTGGCAGTGTCTCTTACTCTATCTTTTGGTCCGTATTCTGCTCTTCACGGTTTTCGGTATGCTTCTGGCGGTAGTCAATCAGATCCTGCAAAGCGATATGCCATCTCTCGTGACAGCGGCGTGTATCGCGGCAAGCGGCATTCTGATTGCCCGAGTTGATGTTACCTCTCCCTACTATTTTTTGCGGAAATACAGCGTGACGGAGCTGCTGCAGGGGAAAATCCTGTTTGAACGGTACCGTGGCGTACACTTCTTCGGCACATGTGCGGACTATACTCTGTGTGTTGTGTGCGTTGCCGTTCTCCTCTTACTTGCCATTGCCGCCCTGTCGCTCTTCTCGGGAAAGGAGAGGACGCAGGGCACGGAAATCGCCTCTGTCGGAAAGACGGCGCGGTCTCTGTCCCTGACGCGCACGGAGATATACAAGCAGATCGTGGACAGCAGATACTGGATCCTGATCCTGTGCGCGCTTATGGTGCGGACAGGACTGCTGTGGTTCCAGTACAAGCCGATCGACAACTACAGCGAACGGCAGTATCGGAGCTACATACAGTCCGTGTCCGGCGTTTTCACACCGCAAAAAAAAGAAGCGATCGACGCGGAAATGGCGTATATCGAAACGTCTATCGCGGAATATGAGGGAGCG
>CAZWLL010000082.1:0-5012 GCA_964634795.1 uncultured Ruminococcus sp.
CGTCCGTTACGGCAACACCGTTGCGATGACGTCCGTTACGGCAACACCGTTGCGAACATAACGGACATTAAACCGATTTCGAAAATACTATTGCGATTTCACGATGACTTATGTATACTGTAGTAAAACCTTGCGATATTAAATATAAAGGGAGAAACAACCATGCTTAAAGAACACACCATCACATCCGTCACCGTAGATTCCGTTGAATCGCTGAAAAAAGCACTCGCTTCGATTGCGGAAATTCGTCAGAGCGGCGGCGGACAGCCGATTGTCGTCAAGATGCGCGGCGGAGATTACTATCTCTCCGAGACAATAGAAATCGGAGCGGATACGAATCGGATTATTATCGAGCCGTACGGAAACGAAAAGGTACGCATCATAGGCGGTATTCACCTGACCGAATTCAAGCGCGACAGCTTTAACGGACACGATTGTCTGTCTGCGCGCATACCGTCGTCTGTTCGTCCTTTTTCCGATTTCTATGTAAACGGAAGAAGAGCAGCGTACACACGTTATCCCGCAGAAGGTTACTTTTACGCGGAGGATGTAGAGAACCACGAGGGTCAGCTGTTCTCGGGATCGGATTGGTTTATCGCGCATAAGGGAGACATTCCGACAAATCTGCACAATCCCGAGCAGGTAATCGTTTCGTTCTGCCACTACTGGATTGACGAGCACACGCCGATTGAATCCTACGACCCCGAAACAGGCAAGCTGGTCATGAAATACCGCTCTCGTTTCAACATAGACGGAGGCAAGGGAACGGCGTCGGGACTCGAATACTACCTCGAAAATGTCTGCGAAACCTTCGGCAACCACACAAACGAATGGTACCGCGACGGGGACACAGTATATTATATCCCGCGTGATGAATCGATTACCCCCGAAACCATCGACGCGTATATTCCGCAGATACATACCTTTTTCAGAATCACGGGCACACGTGAAGCACCCGCACAGCATGTTGTAATTCGAAATATCGACATGTCCGTAACCATGGGTGATTATGCCGCACTCGGCTCTACCTCGGGAAATAGCGAAGCCGAACGTCCTGTTGCGTCCGATGCACAGGCTGTCTCAAACGCAGGCGGTTCAATCGAATACCGTTATGCCGAAAACTGCTCTATTGACAGCGTAACCCTTACGAATTTCGGTCTGCACGGTGTGTGTGTAAACGAGGGATGCCGCAATATGCGCTTTACCCACATGAAGTTCTACGACGGCGGCGCGGGAGGCTTCCGTCTGACAGGCGGTGCGGCAGGCTGTAATCCCGCAGATGAAACCTGCGGCTGCACCATTTCCGACTGTACAATCGACACATGCGGCAGACGTTACTTTGCCGCGTGCGGTATTCTCATGATGCACACACATCACTGCAATATCGAACACAACGAAATCGGCAATCTTTATTACACCGGTATCTCGTGCGGATGGGTTTGGGGATACACCGAAAGCAACACGCACGACAATCTGATTGCGAAGAACCACATTCACGACCTCGGTAAGGGTATGCTTTCCGACATGGGCGGTGTTTACCTTCTCGGAAAACAGCCAGGTACCGTTGTATCGGGTAATGTAATTCATGACGTTGTTTCGAAGAATTACGGCGGCTGGGCGCTTTATACGGACGAAGGCTCATCCTTCATTACTCTCGAAAACAATATCTGCTACCACTGCAGCGATAACTGCTACCACCAGCATTACGGCTCCTTCAACCTGATACGCAATAATATATTCGCGTTCGGCGGCGAGCAGATTTTAAGAATTACCCTCCTTGAGGACCATGTTTCGATATTGTTGGAAAACAACATTTTCTATTCCGCTGGTGTGCCGATGTATGACATCAGTGACGGACACATAACCGAAGGAAAGGTTCCGACACACTGTAATATCTTCTACGATACCGAAGGAAAGTATAACTTCTGCCGCGAACATGACATTGCGTACATGCGTGAGAACGGTATGGAAGACGGCAGTATCATCGCAAATCCCCTCTTTGCCGATGCCGAGCATTACGATTTTACCCTCTCCGACGACTCACCCGCATATTCCGTCGGCTTTAAAAAAATAGATTCCTCCGACGTAGGCGTACGCGAGAAATAAGCGACTGAAATATCATAAACAAAAGCACGCTCATACGACACCATTCCGTTTTATTATACGGAATAAAGATGTCGTAGAGCGTGCTTTTTCTTCAAAGTACATAAAACACACATATAAAGTCTGTGTACATTCACGAAAATGTTTCGTTGTGAAATCTATTGATATTTTCGTCAAAGTTTTGTAAAATATAGCCAACATAATGCAAGAGGATTTTATGTATGACGTATCGGAAAATCGCACAGCTTGCCGGTGTCTCACTGTCGACAGTATCCAAAGCACTGTCGGGAAGCCGTGAAATCAGTGAAGAAACGGCACAGCGTATTCGTAAAATCGCAGAGGAAAACGGAGCCGCACGGCAGAACAGCCGTAAAATCCGCACCTACCGCCGTGTTGCCATTGTAGTACCGGAGATTGTGAGCGTGCATTACTCGACATATGCTACGCAGATTGCTGCCGAGCTGAACAAATTCGGAATCGACCCGTGCATTTACATTTCGGGCTTCGATGCAAAAAAATACTACGAGCATCTCGGCACGCTTGCGGAAGAAGAGCTGATGGACGGAATCATTCTTCTGACAGATACTCCCGTACCTCAGCCGCCGCGTGTCCCCATTGTACAGCTTACCGATCAGCAGCTGAGCTACGACACGGTAGTCTGCGACACGAAGGGCGGAATAACCGAAGCGATTCGGTATCTGAAGGAGCTCGGACACAGCAAAATAGGCTTTATCAGCGAGATAAACACCGGAGCAAAGCTCGAATATTTCCGCAGCGCAATGGATCAGCTGAGCCTGCCGCTCGATGAAAAATACATATTCGTCAGTGATAAGCGGTTTGCGGAAATCGGCATGGACGCGGCGGAATATTACCTCACTCTCTCCGAGATGCCGAGCGCGTTGATTGCGGCATATGATGAGGTAGCGCTGGGCGCGATACATGTTTTTCGCAAGCACGGGGTGCGCATACCGGAAGATATTTCCATTATCGGCATTAACGATATCCCCAGTGCGGCATACGCCAGCATTCCTCTCACCACCATTTCCACATTCACCGAGGAGATGGTACAGCAATGCGTTAAAATGCTCCTCGACCATATGAAACGTCAGGAGAAGCATATGATTCAGAATATCCGCGTAATCTGTCGGCTGGTCGTACGAGACACGACGGCACGAGCACGCGAAGAATAAATTCCGTAAAATACGCAAATTTATAAAGGAGATGCTGTTATGAAACTGAAAAGATTGCTTGCCTTCATGCTTGCCGTTATGCTGTTCGCAAGCGCCTGCTCAACCGGTACCGGTACGGGCACGAATAACACGGATAATTCCGCGGAATCAACGGCAGATGAAACCGAAACCGCCGCCGAACAAGAAACGGAACCTGCCGATCCCGCAAAAACGCTCGATTTGCCCGACACCGACTGGGGCGGAAGAGAATACCGCGTACTCGGCTATGCCTGCATTTACAGCCAATTCGAAACCTTCGAAATCAGTTCGGAGGGAGAGAACGGAGAGGTAGTCAACGATGCTATTTACCGCAGAAATACAGGTATCGAGGATAAGTACAACGTAAAAATTACCGAATATAAGGATGATTCCAACACAGGAGACTGGAGCGGAGCGAACTATCCTTATTTCCAGAGAACGACGCTGGCGGGTGAGGACTTATACGACCTTGCGTTTCTCTCGATTGCGCAAATCGGTACAGCCGCGAGAGAGCATTATCTGCAGGATTTAAACCAAGTCGAGTACATCGATTTCAGCAAGGATTGGTGGAATCAGAATGTAAACGACACCTTCACTTTATACGATCAGCTTTATTTCACATCAAGTGATTTCTCTCTCCGTGATAAAAACCGTACCTACATTCTCGCGTTCAACAAGGATATGGTAAATAATTACGCGCTTGAAGACCCGTTTGCGCTTGTCAAGGAAGGCAAATGGACTCTTGACGTCATGACCGCATGGGCAGAGAAGGTATCACAGGATACAGACGGAAACGGTAAAGTAGACTACACCGACACATTCGGTATCGGCTGTGACTCCTACAATGCGTTCACCGCATTCGTTTACGGCGGTGATGTATCTACAATGGGCAAGGATGATACGGGAGCATTGACACTCACACTGAACAACGAGCATACCGTAAACGTGCTTGACAAGGTTTTCGAATCGTTCGGCTCAAAGAGTCTGACAGTTGTTTGCGATGACTGGAGCGGCAAGAGCGGAGACCTCAATATGTGGGCAGTAGCAAGCACCGCATTCTACGAAGGAAGAGCATTGCTGGCAACCGCATTCCCCGCAGACCTTTCCGATTTATCCGAGAAATGCGA
Organism: uncultured Ruminococcus sp.; assembly: GCA_964634795.1. Lineage (GTDB taxonomy): Bacteria > Bacillota > Clostridia > Oscillospirales > CAG-272 > UMGS1696. The sequence goes on from CAZWLL010000082.1 coordinate 4,439, forward strand.
ACACGACTACGGAATCATCCCGTTTCCCAAGTATGACGAAGCACAGGAACAGTATTGCACATATGCCGACTACATGGGAATGCTGTTCGGTATACCGATTACCTGCGGCGACCCGTCCTTTGCCGGATTCATGATTGAAGCACTGTCCGCGGCATCTACGGATACCACACTTCAGGCATATTATGAGGTATCCTGCAAGACAAAGTATACATATGATGAAGAAAGTGCCGGAATGCTCGACTTAATCTTCAGCAACATAAAGTACGACCTTGCGAAGATTTACGGTATCACAGGCGCATCAGACTTTATCTACACCATAGGAATCAGAAGAAAGAACACATTCGCGTCAAGATACGCGTCCGTTGAATCCAAAGCATTAGTGGATATAGAAGCACTTATCGCGGATTTTACCGAGCAGGAATAATCTTCAATTGAGTAGTGGAGAGCTGCATCTTGCTCCTAAGTTTAGACCTAAATTTGAGAATTAACATAATAATAAGATGACAATACCCCGATACCGAGTGCTCATGCTCAGTGTCGGGGACATTGTTTATAACGCAGTATTGTTGTTAAG
>CAZWLL010000083.1:0-4660 GCA_964634795.1 uncultured Ruminococcus sp.
GTATTAATTCCCTATGGGAACGCAAAAGTTGAACATTTGGTGTTCATGAGTTTATTCTAACAGAAGATATCGAACTTGCCAATCGTTTTCGTGAAAAACAATCAAAATATTCAGTCAATCGACCGCATTTCAGATTTCTTTCCGCTTACAAAACTACATTTGTCATTATGCTTGCAGTCACCATTTCTATCAGCCACACTTCTGTTAATTTTGGTGCAAATATTATTTCAAAAACATTGTTGTTCATATATAAGCAATAATATTGTGCTACACTGTAAACAAAAAATCACAGCGTACGAAAGGACAAATATTATGAAGAAGAAACTCTCGCTCTTACTCTGTCTTGTAATGCTGCTCTCCGCGCTGGCGTCATGCGCTGACGGCGGCAACGATGACGGAACACAATCGAGCACCGATTCCGCAGCCGCAGGCGGCGAAACCGAAACAGCGGCGGAAGAGACCGAAGCGGAAACGGAAGCGCCGAAGGCGGAAACCACACTCACGATTACCGATTTCGGCGAGCGCGACTACCGTATGATTTCGACGAATCAGGACAATCGACAGGTCGATATCAACGCAACGGAGCTGACAGGCTCAACGCTGAATGACCTCGTGTACAACCGAAACATTCGTGTCATGGAGCTCTACAATGTCAAAATGATAGCTGAGGAAACCGACTACGGCAGCATCAACACCATGGTAAGAAAGGACGCAACGAGCGGCGACACCTCGTACGACCTCTACCTCTCCAACTACACTGCGAACTCGCTTGCTACACAGGGATTTCTCTACGATTTCTACACCATGCCGCACGTCAATCTCAAGAATGCATGGTGGGACCAGAACGAGATTGCGGACATGACCATCCGCGGCAAGCTCTATATGGCGATAGGAGATATTTCACCGACCGAGCTGCTCACCTCCGAGTGCATCCTCTTCAACAAAAAACTGTTTGACTCGTATGACATCACCTATCCCTACGAGGACGCTTTAAACGGCAAATGGACGCTTGACAAGCTGTTTGAAATTGCGGACGGCAGGACAACCGACTTAAACGGCGACGGAGAAATCAAGGTAGAAGACGATTTGTTTTCTATCACCTGTTGGAACGACTATGGCAACGCCCTCTTTTACGGTGCGGGAGGCGACGGCAGCCACTTTGATGACGACGGAAACGTAGTCCTCGACATAAATCTTGAAAAATTCACAAGCATTTACGATAAAATATATGCAGTAATCAACGGAACGAAAGCAAATTACGAGAATCAGGAGCATGAACGTTCATTCAAGGTATTCGAAGAAGGACGTGCTTTCTTCTGCGGTATTACATTCCAGAAAATAGAGACATTCTTACGTGAGATGGAAGACGATTACGGTGTTCTTCCGAATCCGAAATACGATGAAAACCAACAGAATTACTCAACCTGCGTCTCGGGAGCAGGCTCGATGGTTATTGCTCCGAAAACCTGTGCGGATCCCGAATTTGTCGGCTCAATGCTTGAGGCAATGGCGGCTATATCGTATGATATGATTACTCCCGACCTCATTGAGACGATGGCATCCACAAAGAACGTGCGCGACCGTGAATCCTCTGACATTGTACAGATGATTATCCGCAATCGTAACTTCGATACCGCGCGCATGCACGACATAAACATAAGCGGTTATGTTGAGTCACTCATTCTCTCGGACAGCACCGATGTAGCCAGCTATTTTGCAAAGAACGAAAAAGCCTTCGAAAAGAGACTTGAAGAAATCAACGAAGCATACGCAACCCTCGTCGAATAAGCAATTCCCACAAAAAAATTTCGGACGGAGACCGCCGCACATAAGCGAGTCTCCGTCCTTTTTTGATGCAATATGTTGATAATTAAGTATGCGCTTGTCTCTTCTCCCCCAATTTTACGAAGCATACACCCGCAAGCACAATTAGCGGCAGCATGGTCAGAAGTCCTGTGGGATTGGGGCCTAAAAGTCCGTTTGTCAAATCCTTGCTGAAATAGACAGGCAGCTCGCCGATTACATTTACGACACCGTGTACAATCGCCGCGTACATACAGTTTTCGGTCTTTATCGTAACGTATGAGAGGATAATGCCAAGCGTAATGCAGGTGAGCATCATCATGCCCATGTTCGACCATGGCGCACCGGGGTTATCGAGGCTGTAATTGAAGCCGAAGTAAATGAGCGGCAGGTGCGCAAGTCCCCATTCGATGCCGTTGATAATAACTGCCTTTCTCTTACCGTATTTCTCAACCTGAAAGCCGAGCAGATATCCGCGCCAGCCGATTTCCTCTCCGAGCTCGAGAAGCTGAATGGGAATCATGACCGCCGAAACAGCGACGCAGGCAAGTGCGATTATTAACGGAGAGCTTACCGCTATCTCGGCATCCGTACCGAGGCGAAGGCCGATTTTAAAAATTCCGCTGTACTGCTCGGGAAATACAAAATAGTATATTACAGTGCCGACCGCAATCAGCACACCGGGCAGAATAGCGGACAGAAGCCAGTGCTTCATGTTTTTCCAAACACGCAGGGACAGATGATATTTCGCACGCTCACCCGTAATCCGCCTTGTAATCACGGCGGAGATGACGGGAATGAATGTGAAGCCGATTCCGAGAATTTTATAGAATTTGCCTGAGTCCGTTATTCCCTCAAGCGCGCCGAGCAGATAGCATACGCCGAGCACGAGTACAAGATATACAATGACAGCTTTGTTTGTTTTCGTTTTCATAGATTACTCCGTATAATTACAACCACCATTCGGGCGTTAATTCACCCAATTTGACAACCTTTCCGTTTTCGCAGTCCAGCATAATTTCAACAGATTTATAATCATTCGGCATGAGTTGTACCATGAGCTCACGGCAGGCACCGCATGCCGCCGGCGCTGAGAGCGGCGTTACAAGACAGAGTAAGAGCGTGAGTTTTTTCTTCTTAATATCTGTCCCTTCGTACGCTGAAGATTCTTTGCTTACAGTGTAGCACAATATTGTTGTGAGTATATGAACAACAAATAATATTCGCATTGAAATTAACAGAAGTACAGCCGATGGCAATAGTGACCGCAAATATGATGACAAGTGTAGATTTTATTGACGGAAAGAAATCGGGATATGCGGTCGATTAACCGAATATTTTGATTGTTTTTTCGCGAAAATGATTGACAAAAGCAGTTGAAATACGCAGCCGTGTTTTTTACCGCCGAGGCTTGTCTGTGTGTCGCCGAAACCGCTCAACGTGAAGACTGCCGACAGGATGTGCGTGCAATTGTCGGTTGTGGACGACAGCACGGCTTTGGCAGCAAAAAACTCGTCATACCTTATTGAATTATACGGGAGCATATGATATAATGTCTTAAAATAGTCTTGAGACTCATTTTTTCGATGAACAACTTCGGCGGAAAACTGTCGGTCTCTGTGAATGCATAACGGTAATCATAGACCAAAGCTGCTTGACGCAAAATGAAAATGATTTCGGTCGAAAAGGAGAACACCAAAAATGGCAAAAATCAAAATTATCAGCAACCCATATAAAAAGGAAATACGCTACCGAAAATGGCAGGAAAATTCTGAGGAATGGATAGATGTTGATTACTCGAACTGCAAGAACAGCAAGCTGCTTAGTCAGGCTCTTTCGAGCGGCTTCTTTCCTTTTTGTGTAAAAAACATTGTCGATGCCATTATCGAAGAATACAAGGTTGATGGTGAAACAATCGATATTGTTTTCGAAGGCTCACCGGATGAATTCAAAGAACTGGAAGCTGCTTGTGAATATGACGACTGCAAAGGAATTGTTTCCGTAGAGCGGTCCGATGTAATGCTTGAAAACGCCAGAGACATCCTGCCGAAGGTGAAAAAGCTCTTTCAGGAAATGAATCCTTTGATAAATCAATGCGTTTCAAATCAGGAAAAAATTCGCAGAGATCTGAATCGCTTCACCGATGCATCAAGCGATGTGGTGCCGATTTGCGTGCTTGGAAATTATAGTGCGGGAAAGTCCACCTTCATCAATTCCTTAATCGGCAGTGAGATTCTTCCGAGTGGTACAGAACCGATTACGGCAAAGGTATATAAAATCGCTCGCTCAAAATACCCGGATCGCGCTTCCGTAAAGTGCAGGTATAAGGATGAAGATGTTATTATACTCTTTACGGACACCGAAACGAAATTCGAAGACGAACCGTCAAACGAGCTCTCTATTGCGCTGAAAACAGGACTAGACGGAATGCAGGGTTCCGCCATCGTTCTGCGTGTAAACAAGGCTCTGAGTATTATCAATGACTTTGAAAACAATGTTGATGAAGCTTGTATTTCGGATTTGATCGAGGTTGAAATACCGTTTAGTTCGGGTGTTCTTGCACAGTCTCAGCATCCATTCGTTTTATTCGATACGCCGGGATCGAATTCAGCTTCAAACGCGAAGCATCTGACAGTGCTGAAAGAAGCCATGGCAAACATGACGAATGGATTGCCAATATTCCTGTCAACGCCGGACGCCCTTGACAGTACAGATAACGAAAATCTTTACCATATCATTCGTGACATGGAAGAGCTGGACAGCCGTTTTACGATGATAGTCGTGAACAAAGCGGACGGTCCCGGCCTCCAGCGCAGAGATTCGACTGCTTCCGAAGAAACACGCATATTGAGTCAAG
>CAZWLL010000084.1:0-4628 GCA_964634795.1 uncultured Ruminococcus sp.
GGAGAGATATATCCCACTCCCGAGAATTTCCGTGACCGGAAATTCTCCGTTCTTTTGGTTTAACAATAGAAAAAATGATTACCATATATAGATAGAAAGGATGACTTTTCATGCGATTCTCCAAGGCGGTTGTAAAATACCGCGTACCTATTTTAATTCTGACACTGCTGCTCATGATTCCGTCTGTATTCGGCATTGTCGGCACTCGTATAAATTACGATATGCTCGATTATCTGCCGTCGGATATGGATACTGTTATCGGGCAAAATGAGCTTTTGCAGGATTTCGGTAAAGGCGCGTTCTCTTTTGTAATTGTAGAGGATATGCCCGACAGTGATGTCGCAAAGCTCTGTGAAAAATTCGAATCCGTTGACCATGTTGAATCGGTACTGTGGTACTCAACGCTCGCGGATTTGTCCATCCCGATGGAGATGCTGCCGGATGAGCTGTACGACGCGTTCAACACCGATTCCGCTACTATGATTGCCATCTTCTTTGACAGCGCAACCTCAGCGGATGTGACCATGGACGCAATCCGAGAGATTCGTTCCATCGCAGGAAAACAATGTTTTGTATCCGGTATGTCCGCGCTTGTGACGGACCTCAAGGATTTGTGTGAAAAAGAAGAGCCTGTGTATGTGGGAATCGCAGTTGTGCTTGCGTGTCTCGCAATGCTGCTGTTCCTTGACAGCTGGCTGGTACCGTTTGTGTTCCTCGCGTCCATAGGTATGATGATTATACTCAATTTAGGCTCGAACTACTTCCTCGGTGAGGTTTCTTATATTACAAAAGCTCTTTCCGCCGTACTGCAGCTTGCCGTGACCATGGATTACTCCATATTCTTATGGCACAGCTACAATGAGCAGCGTGAGACAATCGATGACAGAAATGAGGCAATGGCAAACGCAATCCACGCAACGCTGACCTCCGTAATCGGAAGCTCCATCACTACGGTCGCAGGATTCGCGGCACTGTGTTTCATGAGCTTTACCCTCGGACGTGACCTCGGTATTGTCATGGCAAAGGGTGTTATCCTCGGAGTAATCGGATGTGTGACAGTCCTGCCTGCTATGATTCTGCTTCTGGACAAGCCGCTGCAAAAGACGAAGCACAAGTCCCTTATTCCTCGTATGGACAAGTTCTCACACGGTATCGTAAAGGTATTCCCGGTCTTTCTCGTGATTTTTGCGCTTCTCATTCCGCCGGCTCTGTACGGATACAACAAGACCAACGACGAAGTGTACTACGACATGGGTCAGTGCCTTCCCGATGACATGGAGTACGTAATCGCAAATTCAAAGCTTTCGGAAGAATTCGATATCGCATCAACGCACATGGTTCTTGTAGACGCCTCACTTCCGTCAAAATCGGTACGCAGTATGATTGACGAGATGGAAGAAGTGGACGGAGTGAAATATGTACTCGGACTTGAATCCGTTGTCGGTTCGCGTGTGCCGGAGGAGATATTACCCGACAGCCTGCGTGAAATTCTTAAAAGTGACAAATGGGAGCTGCTGCTCATAAACTCCGAATATAAGGTTGCAAGCGATAAGGTTAACGAACAGATAGATGCGCTGAACACCATATTGAAGTCTTATGATGAAAACGGTATGCTTATCGGTGAAGCACCCTGCATGAAGGATATGATTGAGACTACAGATCATGACTTCCAGGTTGTCAACGCAGTGTCTATCGTTGCTATCTTCGTGATTATCGCATTGGTAGAAAAGAGCTTCAGCCTGCCGTTTATCCTCATTGCCGTAATTGAGCTTGCTATTTTCATCAACCTCGGACTACCGCATTATCTCGGTCAGTCATTACCGTTCATCGCACCGATTTGTATAAGTACCATACAGCTCGGCGCTACCGTAGACTACGCAATTCTGATGACCACTCGTTACAAAGCGGAGCGAATCGGCGGTGCAGATAAAAAGCAAAGCGTTATAACCGCGCTTTCCACTTCCATTCCGTCGATTATCGTATCGGGTATGGGATTGTTCGCCGCAACATTCGGCGTAGCCGTTTATTCAGATATCGATATCATCAGCTCCATGTGTATGCTGATGGCAAGAGGCGCTGTCGTCAGCATGCTTGCGGTCATCTTCATTCTGCCCGCACTGCTCATGTTGTGTGACAAGCTCATCTGCAGAACAACAGTCGGCATGAAGAAAGCCGTTTCACCGAAAACAGAGAAAACAGCATAAAATATAAAATAGAACGAAAAGAAACAGTATAAAGAGAAATAATCGGAGGCATCCTTATGAAAAACAAGAAAATCATAGCGCTTATTTTATGCGCAGCACTTCTTACAGGTACAATTGCCGCAACCATTCAGGCGACGGGCAACACGACAGATAACGATACGGTTGTCGAGGAGAGCACTGAGACGGAAAATGTTCCGCTCTTTCTCGAAAATGAAGAGAGCGACAACACCGTAAAAGACGAAAGCGTATATGTGCTTGCAAATACAGACGGCAGCGTGAAAAAGATTATCGTCAGCGACTGGCTGAAGAACACCCGGAAATCGGATACCATCACGGATACATCCGCTCTTGCGGGAGTCGAGAACGTCAAGGGTGACGAAGCCTACACCGATAACGGCAGCGCCCGTGTTTGGGATGCTGAAGGAAATGATATTTACTACACCGGTACAATTGAGAGCGAATTGCCGGTAGATATGGAAGTTACCTATACTTTGGACGGTGAGCCCATCGATGCGTCGGAGCTTGCAGGTAAGAGCGGTAAGGTTACAATCACTTTTGCATATACGAACAAGCAGTACGAAAACGTGACAATCGACGGCAAAACCGAGAAAATTTATGTACCATTTGCCATGCTTACCGGTATGCTTGTGGACTCCGATACATTCCGCAACATCGAGGTAACTAACGGTAAAATATTAAACGACGGTGACCGCACGGCAATTGTCGGCATCGCATTCCCGGGCTTACAGGATAATCTCGGCGTAGACCGCGACACGATAGATATTCCCGATTCCTTTACGGTCAGCGCGGATGTGACAGATTTTCATCTTACAAATACCGTTACAATCGCGGCAAGCGGACTCTTTTCAAACCTCAATCCCGAAAAGTTCGATTCTGCGTCCGAATTGACCGATTCACTGGAGCAGCTGAACGACGCGATGGAACAGCTTATGGACGGTTCTTCACAGCTTTATGACGGACTGTGCACGCTTCTTTCCAAATCACAGGAGCTGACGGCAGGAATCGATGCCTTGGCGGAAGGTGCGGGCAAACTCAAGGAAGGCGGCGAATCGCTTATATCGGGTGCTGCCGCACTGTCTGAAGGTACAAAGAGCCTTTCCGATGGTCTCGGACAGCTGGCAGGGAACAGTGATGCCTTAAACGGCGGTGCTGCCACGGTGTTCGAATCATTGCTCACCATGGCAAATACACAGCTTGCGGCAGCAGGACTGGACGTGCCTGAGCTGACAATCGACAACTACACCGCCGTACTTGACGGTGTGGTCGCTTCTCTCGACACAGACACTATTCCCCAAACCGCCGAGAATACGGCAAGACAAAAGGTTACGGAAGCCGTTAACGCTAAGAGCGACGAGATTACAGCCGCTGTAACGGAAGCGGTACGTGCGGAAGTAAACGCCCAGGTAACAGAAGCTGTACGTGATACTGTCACCGAACAGGTGCTGTCCGCTATGGGTATGACAAAAGAGCAGTATGATGCCGCCCTGGCAGCAGGCGCAGTGAACAGCGAAACTCAGACAAAACTGACCGCCGCTGTTGACGCGCAAATGGCGGATGCATCGATTGTATCAACCATTGCCGCAAAAACAGATGAACAGATGGCCTCTGAAACGGTACAGCAGTTAATCGCACAAAAGACAGAAGAGCAGAAGGCTGCCCTTATCGAGCAGAATATGGCATCGGATACCGTACAGGAACAGATCCAGGCGGCACTTGAATCGGCTGAGAGCGGTGTACAGTCTATTCAGAATCTGCGTGAGCAGCTCGACAGCTACAACACATTCTATGTCGGATTGCAGCAGTACACAGCAGGTGTAGCATCTGCTAAAGCAGGTGCGGATGAGCTTACCTCAGGAGCGGAAACGCTGTATAACGGAACAGTGAGCCTTTCGGATGGCATAAACACTCTGTATGACGGAATCCTGACCATGCAAAACGGTGTTCCCGCACTTGTCGAGGGCGTAACCGAGCTGCGTGACGGCGCTATGTCCCTCTCAGACGGACTGACAGAATTCAATGAGAAGGGTATCAGCAAGCTCACCGAGCTGTTAGACGGTGACCTTACCGATTTAGCAGAACGTCTGCGCGCGACAGTAGAGGCCGCACAGAACTACACATCATTCTCAGGTATATCCGATGATATGGACGGGGAAGTAAAGTTCATCTACAGAACCGACAGTATCGGCTGAAATGAATGTACGCATAACGGTACGAAATCAATCAAATGCAGATAAGACGCAGAAGTATTGCTTCGTAACACGTTCAATCCTTCACTTATGCGTACGCTGTAATTAATGAAAAACATCCGGTGTGAGAAAAAATTCTCGCATCGGATGTTTCTTTTGTCTATGCATAAAACTGCTCAGCGATAGTTTCCTGTTCCGAACATGACGTTATCAAAGA
>CAZWLL010000085.1:0-4406 GCA_964634795.1 uncultured Ruminococcus sp.
AATGTAATATCAGTGCATCACAAACCAAAGCCGCCCTGCGGGTATTGTGTCGCCTTTGTCATAGAAATCCGCACCGCAGCGGATTGTTTCACGACTGTCGGAAGCTTTAATCCACAGTATGCCCTTAGGCAGCAGAGCGCGCGGAATTTTATACAGCACATAGTCATATCCGACTTCCGCGTCAATTATTTGCACATCCGTGCGAACGGTGTAATCATCTGACTGCACCTTGCGGATTATGGCATCTTTTCCCGCCCATGCGGTCGAAAAAATTCCCTGTGCTTCGCCTTCAGCGGTCACAAACACCTGCATAAAACTGCCTGTACAATCGGAATCCAGCTTGTCATATGCGGTAACTCGCACTACGAGAGTTTCACCGTCAATCTCTGCATTTAGGGATTTCAGCGCATTACGACCGGTATGATTCTCATAATGCGTGCCGTAGCCGTCGTTGTCACGGTGTAAATTGCCGCCGGGTACGTGATAGCAGGTATGCCGATGTTCTGTGGCTGACTGCCCCTTGTATGCACGAATGTACGAGATAAGCAGGAGATAGTAGTTGTCGAAATAACCGCCGCGCATCATTTCGAGATCTCGGCTGTATTCCTGATTCGCGCAATCCACAAACATAATCGGTCTCTCAGGTATACCCTGCCAGCGACCTGCTATCCACTCGTTCCATCCGGTGACAAGCACAATGGGTGGATCGGCGGAAACGGCGCGATCAAACTGTTCGCAGAAATTTGCTCCACCGAGGAACGCTTCCGGATTCGGGTCGTTTTTTCCGTTGTGAAACGCACGGCCGCGGTTTTCAGTCTCTCCATACAGCACGGAATCGCCGAATCGAAGCTGCGGATGCTGTGCTGCAGATACGTTAATGACCTCAGGTTCTCCGCGCAGATTTTCAAACACGCGCTGCGGGCGGGTGAAATCCATCCACGGCCAGCCGCCTTGCTTGTCCGGTTCGTTCGGCCACTGCGCCAACTTGATGTTGAAAAACGCACGAGCTTCCGCGGAGCATTCTTCGGGTACGGCAATGATAACAGGCTTTCCCTCAAAATAATACCATGTATTCGGGCAAAAACGCGGCTTATAAATCGAGTTGTAAATCGTATCGACGGTTTTACCGGACATCGTATTCGTGTAAAACATTACTTTAGGGATTCGAAAACCTGCGTCGTAGTACTCCTGCAAAACGCTGAGCACGATTTTGACGTTCTTTTCGTAGATTACAGCATTCGTGGTGTCGAAATAGAGAAAATCCACTCCCGCATCACAGAACAGCGACATATGGCGGCGGATTACCCATTCGTCATCGCTGTAATAATAGCCGAAAAACGGTTCGCCCCAGTGGTGATAAGTGCCGATGCCGCCCCAAAGCGGTGAATCCGTGTGGTACCCCGCATTCGGGTCGGCTTCGATGATTTTCGATATGTCGTACGGTGCATGTCTGCCATGCTCACCGCACCAGAGAAAATAGAACAGTCCGACGGCACGCTCTTTATTCGGCCGTTTTATAACACCGATAGGCAGCGTCCTTCCCAACGAATCTACAGCGCTTAGTGACTGCGGCAGGTTATAATACATTTCCATTGTGTCTCACCTCTGTATCTGCTTGTTTTTTAATCAGTTCACTGCAAGTTTACTTTATCATGCGGCATTTGTCAATGGATATTCGAGAATAAATACACGCAGCACCGAGCCTACGCCACGGCTGTTGCGGCTGCATTTACGTTGAGAAGCTACTTCCGTTTCAAATGACTTTTTGTTCTGTTTTTTGTTGACAACCGATTGCGGAAATGATACAATAGTTTTGTTGGAAGTTGATATCATTTCACTCGGCGGTAAATCCAGCGGTTTTTTGTTTTGCTTTTTTACTGCATTAATTATGTCACAAGACTTTGATATGTAATTGATGGGGGTGTTTTTTGTGCTGTCTCCACAAGAAGTGGCGGCGACCATTAAGGCGTTCGTCAAAGTACGGGGAGTGACTCTAAAACAAATGCTTAGTGACTGCCAACTGAGCATTAATACGCTCTCTTCCATGCAGAGCGGAAGCTATTATCCTCGCCTTGAAACAATTGTACGTATTGCAGATTATCTCGACATATCCGTTAATTATCTTCTCGGAAGAACGAGTACGTCCACAGAGGATATTGACATGAAGCTGTATAACCGCATCAAGATATTGCCTGATGATACGAAGGAATGGCTTATGGATACGCTTGACAGGTTGGAGGGGAAGAAATGAGGACACCTGAATGCAAAAGGACATATATTATTGCTGTTTTAGTATACAGGATGATAAAAAAGATGTTCAAAAAACGATATATAAACGATACTACACAGCAATCGTTGAGCGCGAGGGTTGACAAGTGCCGCAGAACGCTTCGCAATAAAATGTAAAAAAAGGCAAAAAACGTCTCATTTCGAGACGTTTTTTGTCTGCTTGACAAGTATATCGAGCAGTTGCTTCCTCTGCTCGGGAGTTAGTTTTTTTATTCGGTCTTTTAGTTTGCCGTTTACTGTCATGTTTTCCTCCTTTTCGATTTTCAATTAACTTTCAGTACATTATTTTTGCTTATCAAAAAATAATCTAAAATAATTTCGTATTGACAGTACATATTTAGAATGATACAATACTAATAGTAAAAGGAGATGATATGAATGGGAAACAACATAAATTCGAGAGTTAAAGAAGTACGTACGGCTCTCAAACTGTCACGTGAAGCGTTTGCGGAGAAGATGAGAACATCGCCGTTCGTGATACGTAATATCGAGTACGAATTGACTGGTGTCAAGGAGACATTGATACTTCAGTTATGTGATGTATACAACGTAAACCGCGAATGGCTTGAATCGGGAGAAGGCGAGATGTTCCGCAGCGGAGCGTCTGAGGATGAGCTTACCGCAATTCTGACAGGACTTACCGCACTTGACAACAAGAGCTTTGCTAAGCAGATGATAGCGGCACTTGCACAGCTTACGCCTGAGCAATGGGCGGATATCGAGCGTTTCTTCCGGAATATAATCAAAGCCCAACAGGACGCAGCAGCAGATGCGCTGACAAATTCCGCGGATGATGCGGAATAATGCGGAAAATACGCTGCATTATTCAATATACAAAATAACAGATTCATCTGAAAGTATTATATTCACCAGAGCCTACGCCACGGCTGTTGCGGCTGCATTTACGTTGAGAAGCTACGGTTATTGACAAGCGCGTACAAATCGGATATACTAATAGTAGAGTCTGTATCAGACATTGGTGAAGTGGAGATTTTCTCTAACCGCCCGTCGGCAGGCTCTATTTTTATACTCTCCACTACAAAAATTCTTTTTCTGCTGTTCATACATTATAGAGCTGCTCAGTGACAAACATCGCGTGACTTGGTTTACGCAAATCTCCCTCTTTACAGGATAACGAGAGTGTGGTATACTTATTTTGAAAACACGAACACGCGGCATAACGGAAAGGAAATTATCTATGCGCAACTCAACGCTCGGCTATCTGGAAAAAAACGGTGCGTACCTCATGCTGCACCGTGTAAAGAAAAAGAACGATATCAACCACGATAAGTGGATCGGTATCGGCGGTGGATTTGAGGAAGGTGAATCGCCTGAGGATTGCATGCGCCGAGAAACGTATGAAGAAACAGGACTGTGTCTCGGGAAACTCGCATATAGGGGACTGGTGACATTCGTTTGCTACACGGATGATGGGCTGACCACTGAGCACACGCACATTTTCACCACGTCCGATTTTACGGGAAACACCGATTTCAACGGAGACTCCTGCAATGAGGGAGTACTCGAATGGGTACCGAAAACAGAAATTGAATCTCTGCCAATTTGGGAAGGCGATAAGATATTTCTGCGTCTGCTTGCTGCCGACGCGCCGTTCTTCACACTGAAGCTTGTCTACCGCTTTGACGTGCTGACTGAGGCGAAATTAAACGACACGCCATATCCGCTTACAAACGGGAAAGTATAACGAAGCGAAAACTGCCTGACGCATTCTCTCCGAAAAGCGGTAGGTTGACTGTATCATGGGCTGAGAATTTCAGTTTGCTTGTGCTATACCGAATATCAAATTCAGCGGTATAAAAGCTTATTCTCTTCTTTCATATTGTGTCGGTTTTTGACGTAAATATCTTGATTTATTCACAATGGTATCCTAAAATAAAAGAAGATACAAATGCATGATGACTTGCCGCCATTGGCGGCTTTTCAAAAACTCCATAGTTAGTGTATGCTAACTACGTTTGACTCAAGTACATCGAGAAAAACTCAAAGAGTGCGGTGAAACATTCGATTAAGTAAAGAAGGCGAAAAACGGATATGCTGAAATACGGTCTGCTTGCAAAAGGAATTGAGGCGATGTGCTTTAAGCCGGCGCTTGAGGC
>CAZWLL010000086.1:0-3758 GCA_964634795.1 uncultured Ruminococcus sp.
GTATTCCCGTAAATACTCAGTATTTCCTTAATAAAAAAGGAAATCGGTTAAACAACAAACTTTGATTCGTTATTATATCATTTACCAGAGAAAGGTTTGCAGATAATGCGCAAAAAGATATCCGTGGGTGCGTGTATTGTGACGGTGCTGATATGCTGTATCGCTACGTTTCAGGCGACCTACATCGGTCTTTACAACAAATTCGAGGAAAAATATCTCGGAGAAGCTGTAAGTACAATTAACAGTTCCGCTTCGTCTTCCGATGCATCCGATACATCGGACAGCAGTACGTCGACATCAGAATTCTTGGAAAAAGCAACCGCAAAGCTCGCTGAGGTTGACAGCGTATACCGCAACTATTATATAGATGAGCTTGATGATGACGCTCTTATAGACGGAATGCTTGCGGGTTACATTGCGGGCACCGGAGACCAGTACGGTGCTTACTACAATGCAGAAGCGTTTGAATCATTCGTCAGCGACCTTGAGGGTGAGGTTGCGGGAATAGGCGTTACGGTAATTTACAATGTAGATTACAAAGCCATTGAGGTAATAAGCGTTGTGGACAATTCACCCGCACTTGAAGCCGGAATTCAGCCTGGAGACCTTATTGTGTATGTTGGTGAGGACAAAGAAGCCGTCAGTGAAATCGGATACTATCCCGCAATCAACAAATTAAAGGGAACAGTCGGTACTCATGCACAGTTCACGGTTTACAGAGGCGAGAATTATTCGGAGAAGCTTGAGTTCGACATTGAAAGACGTGTTGTCGAATCTCAGTCCGTACTTTCCCATGTCTATGCGCTTGACGATAAAGTCGGAGTGATTAAGATTTCCGAATTCGATGGAAATACTCCCACACAGTTTGTCGAAGCTGTTGAAGACCTGCAGGCAAAAGGCTGTGAGAAGCTTGTTATAGACCTCAGATATAATCCGGGAGGAGAGCTGTCGTCGATAGTTACGACACTTGATTACATACTTCCCGAAGGACCTATTGTAAGAATATTCGATGCTGACGGAAATGAAGTCAAAGCATATTATTCCGAAGCAAGTGAACTCGATATACCGATGGCGGTTCTTGTAAACGGAAGCACCGCAAGTGCCGCAGAGCTGTTTACATCTGCTGTGCGAGACTACGACAAGGCGGTTATCGTCGGTACGACTACATACGGCAAGGGCTGCATGCAGACCACAATTCCGTTGTCGGACAACAGCGCGGTTTCGGTAACATATCGTATGTATAACCCTCCGTTCTCCGAAAACTACCATGGCGTCGGAATAGTTCCCGATGTAGAGGTTGAGCTCGATGAGTCACTGACAGGAAAAAATATCTATAAAATCACAGACGAAGAAGATAATCAACTTACAGCTGCCGTAAATGCGCTGAAATAATTTATTAAGATAAAAACAGAAAGGTAATACCGATTATGGAAAAGAAGCAGACTACTAAATATACTCCCGACGGCTATAAAGCACTTGTCGATGAGCTTACATACTTAAAAGGTGAAAAGACAGAAGAGGTTAAAAAGAATCTTGCGTATGCACGTTCTCTCGGTGACTTTTCCGAGAACAGTGAGCTTGACGCCGCAAAGGATGAGCAGGGACAGGTTGCCGCGAGAATCGCAGAGCTTGAAGAGCTCATAAAAAATGCCGAAATTATCGACGAGGACGATATAAAGGAAGACGTAATTAACCTCGGTTCAACTGTAACATTGTATGACTATGATATGGAAGAAGAGGTTGAGTACTCTATCGTCGGCACAAACGAATCCGATCCTCTTAAGGGCAGAATTTCCGACAGAAGTCCTATAGGCTCTGCTATGATAGGCAAAAAAGCAGGCGAAGAATTTATCGCCGCAACACCCGGTGGAGAATTGAAGTTCAAGGTACTTAAGGTCGAAAGAACAAAGAACAACTGAATTGTTGAACGATTGAATTTTTAGGAGTTAAAAATGACAGATGTAAATAATAATCAGCCGATGACTGATGTAGAACTTAATGAAGTACTCAGAATGCGCCGTGAGAAGCTGTCTGCGCTTGTAGAAGCAGGAGAGGATCCTTTCAAGATTACAAAATACGATGTTACCGATCACAGCAGCGATATTAAGGATAATTTCGATGAATATGAAGGTAAGATTGTATCCGTTGCAGGTCGAATGATGTCAAAGCGTATTATGGGTAAAGCATCATTCTGCCATGTTCAGGATCTCAAGGGAACAATTCAGTGTTATGTTGCGAGAGATGCTGTAGGTGAGGATAACTACACCAAGTTTAAGAAATTAGACGTAGGTGATATTATAGGTGTCAGCGGTAAGGTGTTTAAAACCAAAACCGGAGAAACCTCGATTCACGCTGAAAGTGTTATCCTTCTTTCAAAGAGCCTTCAGGTTCTTCCCGAAAAATTCCACGGACTTACAAATACCGATACGAGATATCGTCAGCGTTACGTTGACTTGATTATGAATCCCGAAGTAAAGGATACCTTTATAAAGAGATCTAAGATTATCAGCACAATCAGACGTTATCTTGACTCGCAAGGCTTTATGGAGGTTGAAACTCCTATGCTTGTGGCAAACGCAGGCGGAGCAGCCGCAAGACCGTTTGAGACGCATTTCAATGCACTCGACGAGGACTTTAAGCTCCGTATTTCGCTCGAGCTTTACCTCAAGCGTTTGATAGTCGGCGGACTTGAAAAGGTTTATGAAATCGGCAGAGTATTCCGCAACGAAGGCATGGATACAAGACATAACCCTGAGTTCACACTTATGGAGCTGTATCAGG
The DNA here is from genome assembly GCA_964634795.1 of uncultured Ruminococcus sp. Classification (GTDB taxonomy): domain Bacteria; phylum Bacillota; class Clostridia; order Oscillospirales; family CAG-272; genus UMGS1696. The sequence continues at coordinate 2,782 of CAZWLL010000086.1, forward strand.
CATATACCGATTATCACGGAATGATGGACTTGACCGAAAACTTATATCGTCATTTGGCTCAGGAAGTTCTCGGAACAACTAAAATTACATATAACGGAATCGAAATGGATCTTTCGAAGCCGTTTGAGCGTATGACAATGCTCGATGCGGTTAAGAAGTATTCAGGTGTTGACTTTAATGAGATTCATACACTTGAAGAAGCAAGAGAAGCGGCAAAAGAGCACAATGTAGCATATGAGGAAAGACATAAGAAGGGTGATATACTCAACCTGTTCTTTGAAGAATTCGTTGAAGAGCATCTTATTCAGCCTACATTTATAATGGATCACCCGATTGAAATTTCTCCTCTTACCAAGAAAAAGCCCGATAATCCCGACTATGTTGAACGTTTCGAGTTCTTTATGAACGGTTGGGAAATGGCAAATGCATATTCAGAGCTTAATGACCCGATTGATCAGAGAGAAAGATTCAAGGCACAGGAAGCTCTTCTCGCTCAAGGTGACGAGGAAGCTAACCGCACTGATGAAGATTTTATGAATGCTCTTGAAATCGGTATGCCTCCGACAGGCGGTATAGGATTCGGAATTGACAGAATGTGCATGCTGCTTACGGATTCCGCCGCAATAAGAGACGTGCTTCTGTTCCCGACGATGAAGAGTTTGGATAAGTAAGGATTCAAAAAAACCAGTATTTATGCGGGTTTGCGGACTTTCGGAAGCCATGAAACTTACGAATTTACCACCAACTTACCACCAAATTTTGAAAACTATATAGGAAGTCATTCCACAAAGATGAACTTACCACCAGAGTATCTGTGAAAACGGCTCTGGTGGTTTTCTTATATCTGCATATTGTAATCAACATTGAGCGTCAGCTCATTCTCAACTTGAGGATGTACTGGCGTTTTTTTGTACCCATTTTTAGGAGGATAAAATGCCATGATCGATACATTCGCGGACGGCAAGCCGAAGGACTGC
>CAZWLL010000087.1:0-3461 GCA_964634795.1 uncultured Ruminococcus sp.
TCTCGGGAGTGGGATATATCTCTCCACTACTCAGCTGAAGATTATTCCCACTCAATCATCGGCGTCCGTGAAGCTGTCGATTTCAATAACATCGGGTTTTTGATTTCTGATAATTTTCACGGCGCTGAGTACGGTGCTGAAATTCAGTATTCCTTCACTGAGAAGTGTAATACCAAGTACAATCATCAATATCCTACTTCCCTCTCCGGGACGCAGGAGCAAAAGCAATCCGCAAATACCTGTAACAATAGCGAACGCAAGAATCAGCCACCATTTTGTGATGCCGAACCTTCTTGAATCCCACGCAATCTGTATCTTGAACAGCCCATCGGAAAGAATAAAAATACCGAGCGCAATACAAATAAATGTTACTAAACTGCCCGGATGCGCAAGCATGACAATTCCCATGATAATGAGCAGTATACCGAGCGGCAGATCGTATTGAAACGCCAGTCTGTAAAGATCACGGGAAAAATAACCTGTCAGGCGAACAATGCCGAATAAAATAAGCAGTACACCGCAGATAATGCCGAAAAGCGACACGGAAAAATCCGGAACTGCGATGAGTAAAATACCGAGGATACAAAGTGCCGCAGAAATGACTATATAACCGATTTTCGCAGCATGCATCGGTGTTGTGGAACGATTACGCATAATCTCCTCCTTGCGCGTTCCGTATTATATAGTGTAGATTTGAGATGACGTGTTTTCGGAACGCACTTTCTTTTTCTGTATGCAGTATACCACAATCAAATAAGCATTAAAACAGTCAAAAAAAAGCCGCTGCCCGAAAATCGGACAACGGTCTTAAATTGTCTGTTTTTTTGTCAAAAGCGCGATTTTGCCTAAAAGTGAAAGCGTGACGGTTACTCCACCTAACTCGGCCGATGAGTATTCCCTCTAAATTCTATTTCTATAAAACGGAGAATTTTCAGTCATGAAAATTCTTGAGAGCGGGACAGTTACTCCACCTACTCGGCTGATGAGTGTTCCCTCTCACTACTAAACCTTAAAAACGGAGCTTGCACGTTTGCCGCATGGCAATTTTCAAACGCCTTTGACGTTTGAAAAAGTGCAAGCTCGAGAGCGGGACGGTTGCCTCTCCTACTCAGTTGATGAGTGTTCCCTCTCACTACTAAACCTTAAAAACGGAGCTTGCACGTTTGCCGCATGGCAATTTTCAAACGCCTTTGACGTTTGAAAAAGTGCAAGCTCGAGAGCGGGACGGTTGCCTCTCCTACTCGGCTGATGAGTGTTCCCGCTCACTATTCGGCTGATGAGTGTTCCCGCTCGATTACATCAATAAAAGTACTCGTCAACGCGGCAATTTTCGAGGCATCGTCCAATGCACTGTCAGGCATTCCCCCGGCAATCCATTCTGAAACAAGTCCGTACAGCTCGCATTTGAAAAAACGTACTATAATCGCACGATTCTTTTCGGGAATATTCCTGTTTCCGAACACGGTCTCGATATAGGAAGTGACGACATATTCACAAATCTTCATTGTATAGGCTTCATAAATGTCTCGACTCGCGGAATCGTACAGATGCATTACCGCCTTTTTGTTTTGGGTAGCAAATTGAAACGCCAAACGCACACAATCTTCCATTGAGGTAATGCTCGAGCACTGAGCAATCAGCGCGTCCACATCCTCCTTTATTATCTCCTCAATGAGGCTGGGAATATCTTCAAAATGATAATAAAAGGAATTGCGGTTGATTCCACAGTCCTCTACGATACTGCGCACGCTGATTTTTGAAAGCGGCATCTCACCAAGGAGCTTGATAAACGATGCTTTAATCGCTTGTCTTGTAAAGTTTGGCATGTGTGGCTGTCCTCCGATTCGGTGCTTTTTTGTAGTCGACATCAGTATACCATAGGTTTTAAAAAAAAGCAAGTGCAAGTCACAGACTGTGACAAGCAGCGGATGACAGATTTTATATCATACCATGCAAAAGCCGCCTGATTTCATAAGTAATCAGGCGGCTTAGCAAATTCATATTAAATTTTGTTATTTATCGCCGAAATTCTTAACCGCAATTATTAAGCCGGCAATCATTTCAACAATGGATAGTCCGAGCAGCAAACCCGATATAAAGTCTTTTACATCCGTTCCGCCGACAGTAGCCGACAGCGCACTGCTCGCTATGCCGAGAACAATAAGCACCGCACCGGACAGTGCCCTTCTCTGCTTCTCAAGTTCCTGCGTGCGGCGAATGAGATCGAGAATCTGTTCGTCATCGTAACCGCGTATGCTGTCCTGTGCGGCATCCTCACCGTCCATTAATTCAGCAAGCGTTACGTGAAGTGCCTCACAGAGCTTTTGAATAACACTGTAGTCGGGCATACTTTTTCCCGTTTCCCACTTTGAAATAGTCTTGTTAGATACGCCGAGTGTTTCAGCCAGCTGTTCCTGTGTGAGATTCAACGCGCGGCGCTTTCCCGCAATGTAACTGCCAATCGATATTTGGTTCATTTTCTTTGCCTCCTGTTTCCTTGGATGTATTTATTATAAGAGATTCCAAGGAAATATTACACCCCCTGTGGGGAGAATATGCGTGGAATTGCCGATTTTACTTGTTTTTCTTGCTTTTTACCGAGTCGAATGCAGCCCCGACTCCTACGCCGACCGCAATTCCGACACACATCCAAAGGGCAAGATTGTTAAGCCAACAGCCAAACGCAATTCCGACAAGCATACCGATTGTTATGCCGTATGCTATACCGTTAGATTTTTGTTTTTTCGGTTCGTTCTGATTATCCATTCAAGTAAATCTCCTTACACCGCAAATTTTCGGTAAACATCATTTTTTATTTGGTCCGCTCGACATCAGTAAAAATACTATGTCGCAAATCAAAGAATTCTATTCATTCAAGAATAGTTTACTCAACAAATGTAAAATGTACTACCGATTTTGTATAACTTCTTTGTAAAATCCTTTGGTATAAGTGAAAGCCGCTTGATTTCTTCCGAAAAAAACAAGCGGCTTATGTTTTATTTTATGTCTATCAGCACTTTCCCGATATCCGAGTCAATGCAAATCGCCTGTTTGCAGATTTCATCGGGACAAGCGGCATCTCCGTAATTTACGCAGGCATATGTCGCAGTCGGATTTTTCACCGTCATCTGCCAAAACGGATATTTTATGATGACAGGGGTGTTGTATCCCACACCTAATTCCAGAAAAAGAATCTTCTGTCCGTCGCGGGCTCGAAGAAAGTTTGAATACCGCTCTGCGGCTTTGTGCCATCCCTCATCCTCGACAAATTTATCGTCGGCTCGAAGGTTCATGGTCATAGGCTTTCCGCAGTGCGGACAGTGGGGAACAAGCTCGGTCGGGATACGCATATTTTTCTGCCGTTTTACCATTTCACGGATAATATCTTCGTTGTCAAATGTCTCACGACAGCACGGCTCACTGCACTGAAAAAGCCCGTAATCACCCTGCGTATAGAACAG
>CAZWLL010000088.1:0-3310 GCA_964634795.1 uncultured Ruminococcus sp.
ATATAGACGCAAAACTCAGACCCCTGTACCTGACCAAGATACTCAGAGAACGCACAGATCAGGTTTAATTTCCGTGTGATTGAAGAGGTCGCCGTCGGCAAGGTGTTCTTCAACCGGATTTTCGGATTTGAGGGGCTGGTTAAGACTAAAGGACCTGAGAATGTCAAGAAGCAGTACGATGATATGGTCCGCCGCGCGGCGGAGAGGATAGAATGCGGTTGAGTTTATGCTAAGGAAATTAAGATGATGTCGCTTAGATAACTGATCGCAAACATGTTGGAAACATAGTAAATTCTGCATTAAGGAGACGATACCATGGAAAAAGAGTTTTGGAACAAAATTGCCGATTGTTTGACATTCCAAAGCGTCTTTACTTTGATGTCGGCTTTTACAGAATCACCTGCGAGCACATTCGTGCAGTCAATGTCACTCGGAATAACAAAAACGACGAGGAGTAAGACAAAAAGCATTAAAGTTCTTCGCTCCATCGAAATAGAATTAATTAGGAATACCGAGCTCGGTGAGTTATTCTCATCGGGCTCTATTCTGTTTGTACAGCTGTTTCCAAAAAAATTCGAAAGAATTTCGATTTCATTTTGAAAATCAGCGAAAAATATGCTATAATATAAATACAGCGTGTGGCAGTTCTGCGTAAATCCGGTTGCAGAAAGCCGCGCGTTTTTTATTGTAAAAAAGGGCAGATAGGGAAGAGCCGTCCGAAAAAATATACAGATCGTGTTGCAGTAATGCGTAAGTCCGGATTTGACGGGCATGCGCATTTTCTTTATTGTCCGAAGGAAAGGACGAATTTTATGGACACAACAAATCAGTTTTTGGGGACGGAAGCAATCGGCAAGCTCATGCGAAAATATTCCGTTCCGTGCATCATCTCTCTGCTTGTAGGCGCGCTCTACAACATCGTTGACCAGATTTTCATTGCGAATGCAAGCTATCTCGGCTCATACGGAAACGCAGCGAACACTGTAGTTTTTCCGATGACGGTAGTAGCACTTGCCATCGCTGTCCTCATCGGGGACGGAAGCTGTGCTTTTGTGAGCATCGCGCTCGGCAAGGGCGCAAAAGAAGACGCGCACAAATCTGTCGGCAATTCGGTGGTTATCTGTATCATAAGCAGTATTATTCTTACGGCGGCGTACCTTATCTTAAGTGAACCTCTGCTTGCACTGTTCGGCGGTACGGTAAACGAGGAAACCCACACTTTTGCGAAGGAATATTTCTTCTATATTACACTCGGCATACCGTTTTATATGTTCGGTCAGGCGATGAATCCTATAATCCGCAGTGACGGAAGTCCGCGCTTCGCAATGGCCGCAACGGTTTCGGGCGCGGTCGCGAATCTGATTCTCGATCCTATTTTTATTTACGCTTTTCACTGGGGCATGATGGGTGCTGCCGTTGCGACTGTACTCGGTCAGGTACTTACCGCGGCTTTAACGGTATGGTATCTCTGTCGCATGAAGGTCGTACGACTTGAGAAGAAAAGCTTTCACCTTGAGGGTCGGTTAATCCTCAGGTCGATACAGCTCGGCGTTACGAGCTTTCTGTCGCAGGTATCTATGGTCATTTCCATGGCGGCGGTGCAGAATATGTGTATGAAGTACGGTGCACTTGACCCTGTCTTCAGCCGGACGGAGTACGCTCAGATTCCGCTTGCGGTGCTCGGCATCGTGATGAAGTTCTTCCAAATCGCGATTTCGATTGCCATAGGTATGGCGGCGGGATGTATTCCGATTGCGGGGTACAACATCGGCGCAGGCAAAAAAGATCGCGCAAAGAAGCTGTTTTCTAAGCTTCTCGCAGGGGAGCTTATCGTGGGAGCGGCTGCTCTCGTGATTGTGGAGGTTTTTCCGCTGCAGATTTCCATGTTGTTCGGTGCGGCAAACGAGAGCGCGTATTACTCGGAGTTCACGGTAAAGTGTTTCCGTACATATCTGTGCCTGATGCCGCTTTCGACACTGAATAAGGGAACATTTATTTATCTTCAGGCACTCGGCAAGGCTGCCGCGTCCACAATTGTATCTATGGCAAGAGAAATTATCTTCGGGGTGTTTCTGCCGATTATACTGCCTATTTTTCTCGGTCTCGACGGTATTCTGTGGTCATTCCCGATTGCGGATGTATTGACATTCTTTATCGCCGTGTACTTTATCCGCAGAACATACAAGGAACTGTCCGAATAGAATATATTCAGCCGCTCGGTAAATTAAGCCGAGCGGCTTTGTTATTAAACATTGAGCTGTCGATTGTAACCGACAGTATATCTTGCAACATTGAAATTTTGCTCCGCATTATTGAATCGAGCGGTTTTATATGCTATAATGCCTATATATAAAAATCTCATAAAAGAGAAGACTGAGAAAGGACAGTACAGTTATGCTTGGTGCAATAATCGGAGATATCGCCGGTTCCAGATTTGAATGGAATCGGATTAAAACAAAGGAATTTGAATTTCTCACACGAATAGGCGGCTGTGAATTTACAGATGACAGCGTTATGACAGCCGCAATAGCGAAAGCAATTCTCGACTGCGATGGTGAATACGATGATTTGGGAAACAAAGCGGTTTACTATATGCAAAAGCTCGGCAGACAGTACCCAAACGCGGGATACGGCGGCAGATTCGGTTATTGGATTACCGCGTCTAACCCTCAGCCGTATAGAAGCTATGGTAACGGATCGGCTATGCGTGTAAGTCCATGTGCATATGCCGCCAATACACTTGAGGAAGCAATTGAGTTGTCTAAGGCTGTAACGGAAGTCACACACAATCATCCCGAAGGAATAAAAGGCGCGGAAGCTACAACTGTAGCGATATTTTCAGCTCTGCACGGAAAAAGCATTCTTGAAATAAGAGATTACATAGATAAGCATTACTATCCGATGAATTTCACACTGGACGCTATTCGAGATTCTTATACCTTCAATGAAACATGCCAAGAAACCGTTCCCCAGGCGATAATGGCGTTTTTGGAATCCGTAAGCTATGAGGATGCCGTTCGAAATGCGGTCTCTCTCGGCGGGGACTCCGATACATTGGCTGCGATAACAGGCGGTATTGCCGAGGCATATTACGGCATTCCCGAGAAAATCAGAAAGCTCGGTTTTACTTTTCTTGACGAGGAAATCGCCTCAACTGTAAACAGTTTTGAAGAAAAGTTTGGGAGCGTGGCGGAAAAATCAACAGGTTGTACGGGCATAGGTGTGTGAAATGATAAATATTGAAAAGCTAAAATCAGCACTTTTATCATACCGAAAGGCTTTTGTCACTCCGGATCCCGCTGCGAAGAAT
>CAZWLL010000089.1:0-3267 GCA_964634795.1 uncultured Ruminococcus sp.
GGCAATCTTCGAAACTCTTTAGAGTTTCACATCTCTGATATTTGAAGAAGGATAAACTCGAGAGCGGGGTGTATCTCTCCACTACTAAGTCAAAGTATATCCCCGCTAAATTCAAGCCTAAAGAACGGAGAATTTCCGGTCACGGAAATTCTCGAGAGCGGGGCGGATACCTCTCCTACTCAACTGAAGTATATCCCCGCTCACCAGTCAAAGACCGTCGTGCATTTCGCAACGGTTTTTTCGGGGAAGCTCTTCTCCTCACCGCTCGGCAGAGTAATAACTATGCTGTTTTCGCCCTCTCCTTCGACATATCCGACAAGAGTGCCGCGGAAGGACTTTGAACCGTCGACAGCGGCGTAAAGCTTAACTTCAACCTCACATCCCGCCATAGCCGAATAATGCTCGGGCCTTTTAAGCTCTCTCTCAACTCCGGGAGACGATACCGACAGTATGTACGACTCCTCTATCGGGTCAAGCTCATCAAGAAGCGGATCTATCGCACGATGCATTTTTTCACAGTCGTCAATAGTTATTCCGCCGTCCGCTTCCGTATCAATCACTATGGACAGCACCATGTCGGCACCTTCCTTGGCATACTCGACATCCCATATGCTGTAACCGAATTCCTTGGCAAGCGGCTCCGCTATTTCACGCACGAGCCCTGCGATGCTTTTTTTCTGCTTCATAAATTTCCGCCTTATCATAAACAAGAGAGTGGACCTTTAATTGCCCACTCTCCTTGACTTGTTTTCATACTTACGTAAATATTATAGCATATTTTTGCTTCTCGCGCAACAGTTCGCGTTATGTGTTTTTACACAAGCTTTGTTCGTCTCGATGTCGTTTATTGTACTTATTGTACATTCGCATCTGTTAAACCAAAAGAACGGAGAATTTTCATGACTGAAAATTCTCCGAAGTGTAGTCTTAACATTTGAGTGGCAATTTTCGAAACTCTTTAGAGTTTCACATCTCTGGTGTTTGAAAAAGTGCAAGTTTGCGGAGGCGGCGGTTGTATCAATTGCTAAGCCAAAGTTCATCCGCCGACGTTACACCAGCAGGAGACAGAACAAAAGCAGTACACCTAAAAACGCGAAATTCATAGCCGAAAACAGCTTCATGTATGAACCGCCGCCGCTTTTGCCGGACGGGTCAGCCTCACGCGAATGAGCCATGTACGTGCGGAACGTAATCAGACTCGCGAGAGATGATATTATCGTACCGCAGCCTCCGATATTTACACCGTATAAAAGCGGCTTCCACGCATCCGCAAAACGCGAGAGCAGTATAGCACTCGGTACATTTGATATTACCTGGCACGACATCGCAGATACTATCAGCTCAAGCTTGCCGTTTGACGATACAAGAGGCTTAATGAGTGCCTCAACCGCGGGAATACGCGACATGTTTCCCGAGAAAATAAAGAAGCATACAAATGTGGCGAGAAGTCCGTAGTCAACCTCACACAGCGCGCGCCTGTCTATTATAAGAAGCGCAACCGGAATAACAATAAGTCCGATAACATACGGTATACCGCGGAAAACCACAAGTATCGATAACGCGAACAGCGCAAGATATACCGCAAGACGGCCTGCGGGCAGCTTTTCGCTCTCTCCGCCGAACGCTATCCTGTCGTCCGGTATCGCAAGACACGCAACAGTTATAAGTATAACCGCAAGGAAGAACGGCGGAAACATGGCTATGACAAATTCTCCCGTGGGAATCGAGAAGTACGAATACAGATACAGGTTCTGCGGATTGCCGAACGGTGTCAGCATTCCTCCGAGATTTGCCGCTATATTCTGCAAAATAAAGACATATGCCATGTATTTTTCGTTGCTCGTGTATTTCAGCACAATATATCCGAGCGGCAGAAACGTAATCAGCGCCATGTCATTCGCTATCAGCATCGAGCCTATAAACGTAATGTATACAAGAGACAGCGCCGCCAAACGAAGATTTCGCGCGAGTGATACTATCTTCTCGGCACACACATAGAAAAACTTGATTTCCTTCAGCGCACATACCACCGATAGGGTGCAGAAAAGACATGTCAGCGTTCTGTAATCTATGTACGACAAATATTCTTTGTCGGGAGGTACTATGAAAGATGTAATTACCGCGAGGCATGCCGCTATCGTCAGCACGGGATTGCGCCGTACAAATGACAAGACCGCAGAGACTGCCTTGTTGAAATGCGAGGCATCATGCTCATTCACGCCCGCAGCAGATGTTTTGTTCATTGATTTTTTCCTTTATTGCATATTGTTTTAATCGTTTTGAAACAGCTTAAATTATACTTCATGCTCTTTTGTTCGTCAACGGAGCAGTACCACAAATATGCACAAAATAAAAGCCGCCGTTTTGGTGGTTTTGACGGCAGCCTTTCTTATTCATTATTTATTTCGCAATCGTTTACGTTATCGTTTTTAACGTTATCACCTAAACAATAATCCTCCGGACGATATTCCTCGTTTTTTCCTTTCCACATAAACGACAGATATATCGACGTAAGCGACGGCCCGCCGTAATTTATGCGGCTTCCGTACTTTCCGTCTCCCGCAAGCGGAGATTGCCTTGACGCGAACTGTACACGAATCTGGTGCGTCCTTCCCGTCTCAAGCTCCACATATGCCGCCCTGACAGCCTTGCCCTTTATCTCAAAGCTCTCGCCGAGTTTGTACCGCAAAACCGCTTCCTTCGAGCCGGCTCTCTTGCCGTCAACCACAAAGGATTTGTCCCGCCTCCTGTCGAAAAACAAAAAGTCACGCATTTCTCCCTCCTCGGGAAGATCGGATGACGGCGTTATTACGGCACGATATCGCTTTTTCAGCCCTCCGTCGGCAATAAGACGCGAAAACTCAGCCGCAGCTGATTTTTTTAAAGCATAAACCATAAGCCCGTCCGTTCCCCTGTCAAGGCGGTGAACGGTGTACGGCATAACTCCGAGAATCTCATGTATGTCAGACGGTACGGTAAGTGTGCCGTCATCTTTCATTTCGGACAAATACCCGCAAGGCTTGTAAACAACGGCATAATCATCATTCGAATAAAGTACGATTGTTTTCATTATATAACTCCGACCGATAAACTAAGGTAAAACTAACGTTGAAGTAAAAAGTTAAGCCAAAAGAACGAAACTAACAAGTTTAAGAATGGAGTGGTTACCTCTCCTACTAAGCTGAAGTATATCCCCACTCACTGCTTAGCCTAAAGAACGGAGTTTATCCGTTTGCCGCATGGCAATTTGCAAACATCTCTGATGTT
>CAZWLL010000090.1:0-2893 GCA_964634795.1 uncultured Ruminococcus sp.
CAGGCAATCTTCAAACGCCTTTGACGTTTGAAGAAGTGCAAGTTTAAGAGTGGGGTGGTTACCTCTCCTACTAAGCTGAAGTATATCCCCACTCATCAAAAAAGAGCCTCACAGGGAGACTCCTTTGTGCAGACTTGTAAGCCGGGTTCTGTATAATCGAAATTACAGCTGTCATCTATCTGGAATATACGTTGCCGTAGATTTCTGTGCCGCCTCGCGGATATGACGGGCCGCCACGATTCCGCATAAGCGGAATCACCCGCATTGAGGCGTTGCATCGGATAGGGTTTACATTTGCACACAGTTGCCTGTCATGCCGGTGAGCTCTTACCTCGCCTTTCCATCTTTACCGATTTAATTAATCGGAAGTCTATTTCTGTTGCACTTTCCCGGAGGTCTCCCTCGGCGGACGTTATCCGTTATCCTGCCCTATGATGCCCGGACTTTCCTCACACCAATACCTTGCGGCTACATGGCACGCGACAGCCCCATCTGCACCTGTAATTATACCATAAAATCCCGCTTTTGTCAAGAAAAGCTGTAATATGCCGAACATAACCCGCCGAAAAGCGTTATTTCTTTTTTCTCTGAAGCGTACCGATTCCGGCGGCTATCGCGGTGCATGCCTCCGCTATCTCGTCCTCAGTGTTCGTGTAATCGAAGCTTATGCGAATGGCACAGTCCATTTCATCCTCACTGCAGCCGAATGCCTCAAGCGCCGCGCTTTTCTTCTTCGAGTTTGCCGCGCACGCCGAGCCTGCCGATACATATATCCCCCTCTCGGACAGATAGTTCAGCATTGTCTCGCTGCGTATTCCCGGAAGACTTATGTTCATTATTCCGTATATGCCCGTTTTCGGTCTGTTGACCGTAACGCCGAGCGGCTCAAGCTTTTCGGTAAACTCACTCTCAAGACGCTCACGAAGATGCCTTGTCTTCTCGCCCCTTATACCGAACTGTTCGTTCGCTTCCTCCGCGGCAGCCGCAAATGCAGCTATCGCGCATAGGTTTTCCGTACCGCTGCGAAGCCCGTTTTCCTGACCGCCGCCCGGCATAACGGGAGCTATGTTGTGCCTTTTCAGCACATTCGCGGATATATATAACGCCCCCGCTCCGCGTACCGAGTGGATTTTATGCGCACTTACCGACATCGTGTCGACTCCGAGAATCGCCGGTGTTGTTCTGACCTTCAGGTATCCCTGTACGCAGTCGCAGTGTACATTCGCGTCGGGGAAATATGCCTTCACCGCCTTCGCCGCATCCTTCACATTGTACAGCGCACCGGTCTCGTTGTTTACAAGCATGAATCCCGCGAAAATTACGGGGTTTTCGCTATCCTTCGCCCTCTCCAGAGCCGCGGTAAGTCCTTCCATGTCAAGCTCTCCGCCGCGTGTGCCGATTCTCTCGAGAATATAACCGTTTTCCTCAAGCCTCTTCGCAGGCTCGTCTATCGACGGGTGCTCTCCCGCGGATATCAGCACCGTACCGCGCTTTCCCTTGGCAAGATGCGCCTTCGCCTCATAGCATCCGAGCAAAGCTATATTATTAGCCTCCGTACCGCTTGCGGTAAAGCAAAGCATATCACGTGAGTATTTCTGTATTCCGAGCGTTTTTCCGACCTTGCGTCTGCATTCATCGAGAAGCTTTTTCGAGTCGAGACCGAGTGTATATACAGATGACGGGTTTCCCCATGCCTCTTCCGCCTCATGCATGGCGCGAAGCGCTGTTTCGGACGGCTTTGTAGTAGCCGAATTATCAAGATAAATCATTTTATCACCATATATCCGAGTATTTCCTCGACCTCGTCAAGGTGACTGTCGAATTTTTCCTCGGTTGATGTGTATGTAAACACGTATACGTAGCTGTTTTTAACCGCGGCTTCCTGGAGGAATTTGTATGTGTTGTCGCCGAGCTTAGCCGTGTAAATGTAGCGTTTGGCGTATATCTCGTCAAGCGTAGTATTTTCTTCGGATATCTCGGTAAAATCGGTAAACGCAAGCGCGATGTCGGTTTTGTTTGTCTCCCACCATTCGTCAAGACCGCTGTCGTAGTTCTGCAAATCCCATCCCATTACGGATACGCTCGACGGATCGGTCGATGAATAATAAGCACCCGCGGCAGCCGTGGACATATCCACCGTCCATTCATCGGGAACATAAAGGCAGTAATCCACATTTTCATTTGACGCGAGTGTGTAGCCTGCGGGCGGCGCATACTCGTCGTCACTGCTTCCGCACGACACGGCGGAGACGGTTAGCGCAAGCGCAAGAACGGCACCAAGCACCCGCCATACGTTTTTTTTCATATATAAACGCTCCTTTTAACGGCACAAAAAATATTATTGTTTTATTATATCAGAAACACTCGCTTAAGTCAAATATGATACATGTCAAAAGCGTGAATTTTGATGCGGTTGTAATCTTATCGAAAAACGATACATCGAATAACCGGAGTTTTAAATAATCAGTATGTTTTTTCTACATTTGTAATGACTTTTTTTATTTATAGATTAAAATTTAAATAGCAATAATTGTTTATGTGTTGCAAGTGATATTTAACAGAAAGGAGAGGTATTCATGGTAAATTATTCGTTTTCAGCTATGAAGTTAAAGAAGCGTAAAATCATCAGTCAAATACTCTGTCGGAAATAATTTCCACTTAACCGTGTCGAACTTTGAAAGTAAAATTAAAAAGCTTGGTAAACATGTAACTCACCATAAAATACCATACCATATCAAACGTATTCAGCTCAGCGTATAATGTTCACGCAAACGTTCCGTTTTGCCATTCATTATACGCTTACAGTTTCAATCACTATTCAGCCTAAAGACGAGAGTGGGACGGTTGTCTCGCCTATTTGGCTGAAGATCATTCCCACTCAACTGTTAAGCCT
>CAZWLL010000091.1:0-2423 GCA_964634795.1 uncultured Ruminococcus sp.
CGACTGCAACGGCGCGACCGTCGGTTCGATGGTCGGCGCGCTGAACGGTGCAGCCGCTATTCCCGAACGCTGGAAGAAGCCGCTTAACGATACGATGTACTCGTTCGTTCCCGGATTCCATCCCATAGCAATATCGGAATGCGCCGAGAGAACCCTTCTGGCAGCCGAGAAAATAGCCGAAAACAATTGACCGAACAAATAAGTCTCCCGATTAAATCAAAACGGCGGGAGACTTATTTTCTTGTGATTTTTAGGTCAATCCGATATTATTATACATGTTTATATGATTCAATGTTTGTCCTATTGCGTCATAATCGCAGTCAGAAGAGCGGCATTAGTAAATTTTCTTTATAAAAATGGGTAACAAACGTCTATACGGTTGATTTTAAGCGAAAAATGTTATATAATAAATGATGGGCAAAAACTACTAAATCGCAAAAGGAGATAAAATAAAATGAGCATTGAATACACACGCGAAGTTGAAGATATGTGTGTCGTTGCGAAGGGTCCTCATCATGGTCCCGCTCCGATTCCCGAAGAAGGAAATTGGGTTAAAGCGTATGAAATCAAGGATATTTCCGGTTTCACACACGGTGTGGGCTGGTGTGCTCCTCAGCAGGGCGCATGTAAGCTCTCTCTTAATATCAAGGACGGAGTTATCGAAGAAGCTCTCGTTGAAACAATCGGATGTTCCGGTATGACTCACTCCGCAGCTATGGCAGCGGAAATTCTCCCCGGCAAAACCATTCTCGAAGCTCTCAACACCGACCTTGTATGTGATGCTATAAACACCGCTATGCGTGAACTCTTCTTACAGATAGTTTACGGCCGTTCACAGTCAGCTTTCTCAGAAGGCGGCTTGAATGTCGGCGCAGGTCTTGAAGACCTCGGTAAGGGTACACGTTCACAGGTAGGTACAATGTACGGCACAAAGGCAAAGGGTGTTCGTTATCTTGAAATGGCTGAAGGTTATGTTACAAGAATGGCTCTTGATGAAAACGACGAGGTTATCGGTTATGAATTCGTTTCCCTCGGAAAGATGACAGACTTCATCAAGAAGGGCATGGAACCCAACGAAGCATACCAGAAGGCTATGGGTAAATACGGCAGATTCGACGGCGCGGTTAAATATATAGACCCGCGCAAGCAGTAATTCGAAGGAGGACTTGAAAAATGGCATTATTTGAAAGCTATGAAAGACGTGTTGACAAGATCATGGGTGTTCTTGCCGAATACGGTATCTCCTCCATTGAAGAATGCAAGGAAATAACACTCGCAAAGGGTATCGACTGCGATAAAATCGTTCGTGAAACTCAGCCTATCTGCTTTGAAAACGCCGTATGGGCATACACCGTAGGCGCTGCAATCGCAATCAAGAAAGGCTGCACAAAGGCCGCTGACGCCGCTGCCGCTATCGGTATCGGTCTTCAGTCATTCTGCATTCCCGGCTCCGTAGCCGAAAACCGTAAGGTCGGTCTCGGACACGGCAACCTCGGCTCAATGCTTCTTTCCGAAGAAACAGAGTGCTTCTGCTTCCTCGCAGGTCACGAATCCTTCGCAGCAGCTGAAGGCGCTATTAAAATCGCCCTCAACGCAAACAAGGTAAGAGTTAAACCTCTCCGCGTTATCTTGAACGGTCTCGGCAAGGATGCCGCTTTCATCATCTCCAGAATCAACGGCTTCACATATGTAAAGACCGAATTCGATCCTTACACAGAAGAAGTTAAGGTTGTTTCCGAAACAGCTTACTCCGACGGTCCGAGAGCCGCTGTAAAGTGCTATGGCGCTGACAACGTTCCCGAAGGCGTAGCTATCATGAAGCTCGAAAACGTAGGCGTTTCCATCACAGGAAACTCCACCAACCCGACAAGATTCCAGCATCCCGTAGCCGGCACATACAAGAAGTGGTGCAATGAAAACGGCAAGAAGTACTTCTCCGTTGCTTCCGGCGGCGGCACAGGACGTACACTTCACCCCGACAACATGGCTGCAGGTCCTTCCTCATACGGTATGACAGACACTATGGGAAGAATGCACTCCGACGCACAGTTCGCAGGTTCTTCCTCCGTTCCCGCTCACGTTGAAATGATGGGTCTCATAGGCATGGGCAACAACCCGATGGTAGGCGCTACCGTTGCTGTTGCAGTTGCAGTAGAAGAAGCTCTTAAGAACGCGTAAGTGTAAATAAGCACACTTAAAAATTTCAGGCACACCGCAGATTGCGGTGTGCCTGTTTTTTTTGCCCATATATTATTTTCCGCTGTTTATTGATAAGTACAGTGTTCCCGTTGATATGTACCCAATATTCTGGACACAGTCGGTAGAACTGAATGAATAATTTCACATCATGGATGCTTCCCGAAATTTGGCGGGAGGCATCCATTTAGTTTTAGCTTGAATTCTTCTGTTGTTATAGTAATCAA
>CAZWLL010000092.1:0-1786 GCA_964634795.1 uncultured Ruminococcus sp.
CCGTTTGTCAGCAATGCGCTGAGAATATTGTTCATGTTAAGCTGGTACGCATAAGCGAAGCCTATCGTTCTCGTATCTGCGATAAGCTGAAGCATTTCGGTGTCGTTTTCAGAGTCGGAAGCACGGGATTTAAGTGCACCCTCGAGGTATACGGGCAGGACGTTGTTGTAGTTATAACAGCTCATAGCCTCGCAAATCGTACCGACAATATGCTGCTGATCTCCTGCGACCGTCTTCGGAATAATCCACGGAACGTCGGTACAGCAGTTTATGTAGTTTTCCTGCGATTCATCAAGCTTCGGTGTGGGAAGGAATCCGTAGCGAACATCACTGATTCTGTAGTAATCGTAAGCGTCACCGACCTGAGTGTACGCGAATAATGCGTTTCCGGTTTTGAATATATCAACAGCGAAGTCTCCGACCGAAAGATATTTGTCACTGCTTGTCAGTTTGCGCATTATTTCAAGGAAACTGTCTGTGCGTTCCACATCGAGATCGAGATATATGTCTCCGTTTTCGTCTTTGCGGTATATAGGAAGGTCAACCGATTCCTGCAGACAGTACCATGTCTGACCGCCTGACGCGAATCCGACCTTATCCTTTTGTGTAATCTTGCCGTTGCCGTCAACGTCATAGGTCACGTCATCTGTCAGCTGATTCAGCATGTCAAGCGTCCATTTTCCCTCACGAACAGCCTCATAAGGAATCTCCATTTGAAGCTCGTCTGCCCAATCCTTGTTTACGGTAATTGCGCGAGTCCAGTGAATACCGCAGTATGACATGTAGTTGGATGCCGCACACAAGAATCCCGAAATTGTCCATGACTCTACGGCATTTTTCGGCCACCACGGTTTATCGAAGTTGAACTCTTCAACGTCAAGCAGATTGCGTACCAGTCCCGACTTTCCGAGTGAGATTGTGCTTGTGTCGGGACCGATTGCCATGTCGAAAGCGTCGTCACCCGCGTTGATTGCGGTTTTAGCTGTACCGGCAATTTCCGAAAGTCCCGACGCAATCCAAGATACACCGGTATTAAAACGGTCCTCGATATACAGCTTAGAGTTGTAAAGAGCATCGTCTACGGGAACACCCGTAAGCTCATCATAGGTAAGATAAGTCGCAAGCTCCTTGCTGTAGAATATGCATGAAAGAATTCTGAACGAGTATCCGTTGAAATCCTCGTCGGGGAGATCATCACTTATGTACACGGTCTCTTCTTCGGTTTCGGTGGCGCTTTCCTCAGCCGACGACACGGTGTCGACAGTATTTTCCGTACCTGCCGTTTCCGTATCGGGGTTTACAGTGCTGCTCGCACACGATGCCAGCATGAGTACCGCAAGTGTCAGCGACAGCAATTTCAGTAAATTTCGTTTTGTCTTCATAAAATCCTCCGTTAATTAAATATTGCATATATTTTATACTTCATTAATCGCAGAACAAGTGATTATCGAGACACACAGCTACACTTGATAATTCAATATTAATTTAATAATACGGAAATGTCAATTAAATATTAAATTTAAGACAAATTATGACCACAAAAACATATTAAATGGCGAGACTGCAAGTGATATTTAATCTAAAATTAAAAATGAAAACATTGTAATTTTTGTTAAAAACGCAGAAGATATTTTACCGAGAACAATAAAACTGTAAATTGTAAAAGTATGACAACAAATAATCGCACACGTAAATTTTATCTCTTGCTTGCTTATACTGTCTTATGCCTTTTTGTATTGGCATCGTGTTCTGAAGAAAAAAACAAAGACGCTCCGATATATTCACT
>CAZWLL010000093.1:0-1744 GCA_964634795.1 uncultured Ruminococcus sp.
TCGGGATATACTGTCTTATAGCTTTCTGCCGAAAGAGCTTCGAAAATCGTACCGATAAATTCAAGATTGCCGTATGAGCTGAGCGGAATTACAAATACGGAGAACTTATCGTCGGCGTTTGTATAATAATTTTCCTGCTCTTCATTCCACTTCGGATAAGGAAGGATGGAGTACTGAGCTTCCATATCTCTGAGTGTCGTATATGCTGCGATAAAGCGCATAGGAGCCATAGCTGTAAGCTCGTTGAGGAAGTATTTTTCTTCTTCGTAAATGGTTGATGTATATCTGAAGAATCCCTGGTTGTTCTGATGGAAATCGGAAAGCTTTTCAAGAATAGCTACAGTTTTATCGCACATAAGCACAACCTGAATTTCATCATTATCTGTTGAAACTATAGGCTGATCGAATGCTGCTGCCCAAACGTCACCTGTATTCTCAATATAGCATGCGAATCCGTAGAAGTCGTCCTTATCTTTTGTACCGTTACCGTTTCTGTCCTCATAAATTCCGCTTACGATTTCGGAGAATTTATCGAATGTCCATGTTCCTTCTTTTACAAGGTCGTAAAGAGCGCTTGAGGAATAACCGTAATTTTCCATTATTTCGGTATTGAAGAATATCGAATATGAAAGTGTAAGTGATGTGGTGGAAAGGTCTGAGCAGATAGCGAACAGACGATTGTTTATCGTTGCGCCGTCGTTTGCAAGCTGGTTATACCAAACCTGAGTTGTATCAATGTTCGGTACCTCCATCCAGTTAATAACAGCCTTTGCGTTGAGAGGGGTATACGCCTTATAGTCGTAAATTGAAACTATATCGTAGTCGGAAGTACCTGCTGTTGCCATTGTCTTTACCTGATCCCACGGCGAGTCAATTTCCGTTCCCGTGATTTTAGTTTCAAATCTGTTTTCGATATTGAGGTTGCGGTTGTATACGGCGTCGTTGCAGGCGTCACCTGTAAGCTCATCGGCTACAATCTCGATTCTGTAGTCAACACTGTTGTTTACAATCGGGACAAGCACTCTGAATTCCTGACCGTCATATTTTACCTCGGGCAGATTGTCGGAAATGAGCTGTCTCTTTTCGTAATCGGTAAGCTCCGTCTCTGCTTCCGTCTCCTCGGTGGTTTCCTCTGCGGAAGCCGTAGAGGATGTTTCGGTTTCCTTATCACTGTCGGAATTTTCTTTTGTTTCGCTGCACGAAACCGTTGTCAAAAGCATCAAAAGAGCGAGGAAAAAGCATATGCCGCGCTTTTTCATTTTTAGTTTCTCCTTGAAAATATAATTACAAAATTAGCTAATAGCTTTAAACAATTTTTCATTATATATTACAAACGGAGATTTGTCAATATTTTTTCGCATTTAATTTAAATTTATGTCCTTTTTGCGTAATAATTTATTAATCACATTAATTGTTCGCGCTATACAAAAAACAGAAGCCCGTTTTCAGAGCTTCTGCTTCATAATTATTTTAAATTAATCAATCGAAGTAAAGATCATAGAGTTTACTTTCAATTGACTTCTTCAATACCTTTTCCTTGGCTTTATACTGCGATGCAAGGTCTGTTTTGTTGTTCTGCAGCATATCTCTTACAAGATAGCACATTCTTACGAAGTAGGATTCGCCGAACTGGAACGAGAAGTCAAAGTCACGTCCCGCAACAATCAATTCAACCATTTCTGCGGTCTCGGCTTCCGAGGAGTACTTTCCTTTAAGTGCGGTATCGTAGTATTCGGGATATACT
>CAZWLL010000094.1:0-1724 GCA_964634795.1 uncultured Ruminococcus sp.
TTATTGTTTTAGCTTGTACACCCGCTCCACGAGAATTTCCTTCGGAAATTCTCCGTTATTTAGGCTTTCAATTATCGTAATTTTCAAGGAAGGAATGCCGTACTCCGTCGGTCTTGTAGCCTATCATTGTATCGAGGTGTACATTGCCGAGCGCACGGAACAGACATTTCTCAACATCGGGGTTGCTTTTCTTCAGCTCCCGTATAAGCTCCTTCGTTTCCTGTCTTTTCGAATGATTCTGCCCGTTATTGCAGGTCGTGCATGTATCTGTAAATCGGCATGCGCATTGAAGAAAACGCAGTCCGTTGTAATCTCTCCATGCTTTGATATCATCCTCGCGAATTAAATAAAGCGGGCGGATAAGCTCCATGCCGGGGTAATTTGTGCTGTGAAGCTTCGGCATCATTCCCTGAATCTGACCGCTGTGAAGCAGACCCATAAGAAGCGTTTCGATAACATCGTCAAAGTGATGTCCGAGCGCTATTTTATTGCAGCCGAGCTCTTTTGCGAAGCTGTATAAATATCCTCTTCTCATTCTGGCACACAGATAGCAGGGAGACTTGTCTACCTTGTATACCGAATCGAATATTCGCGTTTCGAATATATTTATCGGAATTCCGAGAGTTTTCGCGTTGTATTCTATTATCTTTCTGTTTTCTTCATTATATCCGGGATCCATCACAAGATATTTGACCTCGAATTTTATATTGCTGTAGTGCATAAGCTCACGGAAAAGCATTGCCATAAGCATGGAATCCTTTCCGCCCGACATACATACCGCAACACGGTCGCCTTCTTTAACAAGCTCATAATCCTTCAGCGCTTTTGTAAACGGACTCATAAGGGTCGAGTGAAACTTCTTTTGTATGCTTTCCTCGACTTTTTTTCTTATTGCCGCACCCTCATCGGTTTCCGATTGTATTCTTACCTCTTCCCTGAGCCATGCAGCGTATCCGCCGCGCAGGCTGTATGCTGTATATCCCATGGCACACAGCTTTTCGGCTGTATCAAGACTCTTCTGCCCTCTCGCACAGACTATAACTATCGGTTTGGTTTTGTCCGTCGGAGGAGAGGCGAGCAGCTCATCGGACGCAATCGCGGCCGCATTCGGTATTGTGCCGTACAGCAGGTCGTCATTGCCGCGTATATCGTATACTGTATATTTATCTGTATCTTTAATAAGTATTTCAGCGGTTATTTCCATTTTTCACCTTAGATATGTTAATACGCATATATTATACACCGATTAAAGACTTTTGGCAATAGAAAAGCCGCAGGAGAGTTCCCGCGGCTGATGTATTACTGTGCTTCCCCGTTTTGTTCAAGAAAGGCTTCGTTTATCTGTTCGATTTTCTTGCCGATTATCTTCTGATTGCTCTTGATATTTGACGCGAAGTTGGCTTCTCCGTTTATAAAAGCATCCGAGAACACGGGAGATACCGCTTCAAGGAAATACATATGCGCGAGGTCAATGCAGAAGTTTTTCGAAAGCATATCTATCATTTCCGCGGAGTCGGGGTCTCGTACCTGCTTATTCGCAAGTACTGTGTCAAGGTACGGCGGAACCACATATTTGTACGACGAGTACGCTATAGTCTCAAGCACCGCACTTACCGTATCTTTGTCGGAATATGTGCAATTTCCTTGCAAAAGCTGAAGTTCATCCGCACTCAATTCCAAGTCTCAAAAACGAAACTTGCACGTTTGCCGCATGTATCATACTT
>CAZWLL010000095.1:0-1714 GCA_964634795.1 uncultured Ruminococcus sp.
ATCACCCCCATGTTGACAAAACTTGAATTGATATAAAGTGATATCGAAGTCAGACACAAATCTTTATCCGACTGATTACAGTATAACATGCTGATATAATGCTGTCAATACTACATTTTGAGAAAATACAATTTCTACTTAATGCATGGTTAATTTGTATATGATTTGTGCGTATTGCACAGATATAGTCAGAAAAGTACTTATCGTTATCTCTGGCGCGGATACAAAACCTGACAAAATGGTGCTGACCGTCCACCGCTGGTTTGCGAACAATAGATGTAGACCGAAATGCAAAAAGGTATAGAAAAAAGCGATTGAGTTCCGATAGAATAGTTTTACCACAAACAAAACAACCTGAAAGGGCTCTTTGTCTTTCCGGAAATTCGCCTCCGATTTATATTCTTCCGTGGTTATGTTATTTGCCTTTCTTTCATAATATATATATTAATCAATCCGCGCCGTTCGTTAAAACAAGCTTTTTCAATATCTCCGTATCCGCGGGGCAGAAATCGTACTGTGGTATCTCCGCGGGGGTAATCCAGCGGATGTCGTTGTGCTCGAGCAGCTTTGGAACACCCTCGGCGATTTTCGCGTTGAATAGGGTCAGCGTTATCGTGATATCGGGATACTCGTGGACAACCTCCGCAAAAACCGTACCTACGTCGAGTGTTATGTCGAGCTCCTCATGGCATTCGCGAACGAGTGCCTGCTCCTTGGTCTCTCCCATCTCGACCTTTCCGCCGACAAATTCCCAAAGAAGACCTCTTGCTTTATGCGCGGGGCGCTGACATATCATGAATTTATCTTTATCCCATATAAGAGCTGCTACTACATCTGTCATATTTGTGTTTCTCCTTTATTTTGTAAGACCGAAGTCGTACCTGAGATATTCGGGAAGCTCGTTTTCCATCGGAATGTCGAAAAGGTACGTCACGACCTCCTTTTGCTTCTGTTCATCGAAGGATACCTGTCTGCGCGGGTTGGTCAATTGCCCTTTCCCTACATATGTAAAAGGCATCACGATTCCGTTTTCTTCCGAGACCTTTCGAATGAACAAGAGGGTTTCCTCGCTCTCATTCAGCTTTTGTAAATCGGAGGCTGACACATTCGCCATGCTTTCCCACTGGAACATGTCAGGTTCGATAAACCTATCCTTATAATTAAGGCGCTCCGTAACCGAGGCATCCTTCTTCAGTGACGCGAAAATCACCACGGTTTTTCCGTAGTAATACGTACCCACCTGGTTGTACCCGGGATTTTTCAAAAGCTTCAGCTGTACCTGGTCCATACGATAGCTCTGCCAAAGCTTGAAGCCTGCTTCCTCGCCGTAATCCGCGGTAAAGCGGGTAAGACCGTATTCGAGAAGGTCTTCGAGGTACTCGGTGAACTGGTCGTCAAGCGGAACATCCGTGAGCGCACAGCTCTCTCCGTCTGATGACAGGAAGCCGTTTTCCCGAATGTATTTCAGAGCGTGCTCCATCTGTTCGTGAGAATAACCCGCGACAGTTTCGGACAAATGTTTCTCTATCTCTGACATCCGTATAATTCCGTGAATCACACTGTCAAAAATAAGATATTCATGCTGTCTCACAAGCGGAAGCATAGCGGAAAGATAAGCAGCAAAAGCAATCTGTCGCTCCGTAAATACAGGAAGAAGCTTTGCGTCGTCATCGCTGTCATCGAGAATCCCGTGAAGAAAGTTATAGTAGGAAAC